>DATADW010000357.1:0-2691 GCA_036258335.1 Acidimicrobiia bacterium | reverse complement strand
CCATGGTGGCAATGCCCTTCAGCGCCGGTGCTGCGGCCATCACCTCGTCGTCTATCGGGGTGTCGCCCAGCATCCAGATGTAATCGGCACCCTCAACCCCGACGAGCAGATCGGGCATACTGATCGTCCGGTCGCTCTCGTTCACCACGACGTCGGCTATCTCCAGGAGGGCGGTCCGCCCGACGTCCATCACCGGTTGCACCACGAATACCTTCGGTCGGGCCATCGGTCCCTCAGGTCCCGAACACCGAAGCTGCTGTCCCCCGGAGCAGCGCATGGCGCTCCTCCCCGCTCAGCTCCTCCATTCGCTCCAGCCGGCCCACCGGGTCGTCGAAGGTCATTGGGGCCGGCCAGTCGGTGCCGAAGACCACACGGTCCGCCCCGACCACATCGATCAGGAAGCGCAGGTTGCGCGGTGTGTAGACCACCGTGTCATAGAAAAAGCGCCTCACGTACGAGCTCGGTCGGTCCTGGGTGGCACCGCGCTCTCCGGGCCAGACATCCCACCCTTTGTCGAGCCGGTCGAGGGCGTACGGCACGTAACCGCCGCCGTGGCACAGGCAAATGGTGAGGCGCGGGTACCGGTCGAGAACACCCCCGTAGATGAACGAGGCGAAGGTAATGGTCCGATCCACCAGGTTCCCGATCGAGTTGAGCAGGAAGTACTTGGTTGTCCGATAGGCGACGACGGTGGGCTGGTACTGATGCACCAGAAGGAAGACGCCGAGCTCCTCTGCCGCCTCCCACACCGGGTCGAACATGGGGTGGTCGTAGGTGAGACCGTTGACGTGGTCGTCGACCATGAACCCGGTGAGCCTCAGCTCGCCCATCCCCCGGGTCATCTCGGCTACCGCCCGCTCCGGGTCCTGCATGGGGAGAGTGCCCAGCCCCATGAACCGCCCGGGGTGATCCCGCACCATCCCGGCGATCTCCTCGTTTGCCTCACTCGCGATCACCTGGGTGACCGCGGGTTCCTGGTGGTATTGGTAGAAGACGTCGGTCGGCGAGACGAGCTGGACGTCGATGAGCATCTCGTCCATTGCCTCGATGCGCCGCGCCACGTCCCATCGGTTCCGCTCGTTGCCGAGCTCGCCATCGGCGCTCGTCATCCCGTGCCAGTCGGTGCCGTCGACGAGCACCGCCTTCTGGAACCGTTGGAGCGTGCAGTGGCAGTGCACGTCGATGATCCGGCTCACCAAGGCTCCTCCTCAGTGCCCGTGCATCATGTGGGTGATGCGGGCAGTCCACTCGTGCTTGGTGGCCGCTGACACGACCCGCATCGCCTCCTGGTACTCCTCCCCCGCCATCAGTCTTTCCGCCACATCGGCGTCCGCCAGTTGGACATCGAGAATCCAGTCGAAGTCGGTCCTGAGCGACCCCACCCCGGTGCCGACGGTCACGCGCTCCACTCCGGCAGCGCCCTCGAGTCGGCGCACCGCATCCATGGCTGCGCCCTTCCCCTCCTCTGAGACCTCGTCCTTCCACAGGAACATGGCGGCGTGCCGTACTCGGCCAGGCGTGATCAGGGGGACATCGCCGTCGTACCACCAATCGACCCGAGCAGTCATTTCCCCCTGCGAGACCTCGGCGTTGTACACCGCCACATCGTGGTGGACGTCGTCCTTGTTGTAAGCCTCGAGCCCTGCATCATCGGCGAAGTCGAGGTGGAGTGCGACATCGAAGCTAGATGGGGGGCCGGTGGCGGCCGACCGCCAGCGGGGGGTCCGGTCCCACGGTTTGGTGTCGTAGAGATGGAGCGACCCTCCGAAGAGGTCGGAACCGAAGTCGATGGCCACCGGCCCGGCGGCGGCGAACCGCATGTAGGCCGACCCCATCTGCATCCGCTTCATCTCCTCGGGCCCGTTGCCCGGCCTGAGCAGGAAAAGGGCGGAGTGTCTCAGCACGTGGTTCCTCCTCGTGGGATGGCGGTTTTTGTCGAAGGGGCGCGGTCACGCCTCGACCATCGGCGCCTCATTTCGTCGAAGAGCTCGAGGATCTCCGCCTGCAGGATGGCCACGGCGCGGTCGGTCTGGAGCCGTGGGAAGGGGAGATCGATGGTCAGGTCGCGGAAGACGACACCGTGGCTGCTCATCATGATGACCCGGCTCGACAACAGGACCGCCTCCATCACGTCGTGGGTCACGAACAGGATGGTGGACTCGGTGGCGAGCCACAGCCGCTGCAACTCTGCACGGAGGTCGCGTGCCGTTATCGCATCCAGATGGCTGAACGGCTCATCCATCAGCAGCAGATCCGGCTCGATCGAAAGCGCCCTGGCGATACCCACCCGCTGCTGCATCCCACCCGATAGCTGGCCGGGGTACATGCCGGCGCTTCCGTCGAGGTTGACCAGCGACAGGTAGCGCTTTCCGTGGGCGCTCCGCTCCTCGCCCGATCCTTCGTCGAGCACGTACTCCATATTCTGGAGGACCGTCTTCCAGGGCAGCAAACGAGGGTCCTGGAACACGTACCCAATGCGCGCCTCGCCCTCGTTGCGACCGATCACCTCAAGGGTGCCGCCGCTTGGCCGCTCGATCCCGGATACCATGTTCAGGAATGTGGTCTTCCCGCACCCCGACGGCCCCACCAGGGTCACGAAGGTGTGCCCCTCGGCCTGGAAGCTGATGTTGCGCAGGGCCACAACTGCTTCCTGGCCCGCCCGGGTGGGAGCGAAGACCTTTTTCACTTCTT
>DATADW010000356.1:0-3149 GCA_036258335.1 Acidimicrobiia bacterium | reverse complement strand
CGGTCCCCGAGTTGAGGTCACCCTCCCAGTGGGCGGTACCCGTACTTTGCAGCGGCATATCTGTCTCCTGATTGCGGTTGAGGGGGACGCTAACGATCTTTGCCCCGCTGTGGGCCAAGCTCGATCTGATGCTTGAGCCGCCGCAGATTCCGTCGCCAGACCCAGCGCAACATAGGGGCGGCGGCCCACCCGCCAACCGGGCCACCCAGGCGCTTCGGAAGGTCGAGGGCCTCATGCCAGATCACCCGGCAACGCCCGGCCCCGTCCGGCTCGAGCGTGAACGATCCGGTACCGGCCACCACGCCCCGGTGGCGGACCACGATCTGCCTGTCGTCCTCCCAGGCGACCACATCCATCAGGTCCGTAGTGCGGAGCGGTCCCACCTTCGTGGCGACCTCCATCCGGGTCCCGACGCCCGATCTCTGCTCTGTCAGGAAGCGGATCGACTCGGCATCGGCCATCCACTCGGCGTGCGAGCCGAGGTCGGATATGTGGCTCCACACCGCATCGGGTGGTGCTTCTATCACGATCTCGACTGTTACGTCGGCCATGCGCCGAGGGTAGTTGCCCCCCGGATGTCGGACGTCCAAGCCCGGCACCGGCTGTACCCTGGGCCACCCCATGCCCGATCCAGTCATCTATCTCGACCACGCTGCCACCACGCCCATGCGACCGGGCGTGTGGGAGGCGATGGCGCCATTCGCGGCACAAACCTTCGGGAACGCCTCCGGTGGCCATGGAGCGGCGCGGCGGGCCAAGGAGGCGCTCGAGGACGCCAGGGAACGGGTTGCCGCCGCCATCGGAGCTCGGCCGCTGGAGGTGGTCTTCACCGCCGGCGGGACGGAGGCCGACAACCTCGCGGTCAAGGGGGCGGTGCTTGCCGGCGGCGAGAGGCGGGGAGTGGTTACCACCGCAATCGAGCACGCCGCAGTGCTCGACAGCGCCCGCTTCGTGGCGACCCTGGGTTGCCCGCTTGCCGTGGTCGGGGTCGACCGGGCCGGGGTGGCCGACCCGGCCGAGGTGGCTGATGCGGTGTCCGCCGAGACCGGCCTCGTATCGGTGATGGCGGCAAACAACGAGGTAGGGGCCCGTCAGCCTGTGCGCAAGATCGCCGATGAGGCGAAGGCTGCCGGCGCGGTGCTGGTCCACACTGACGCCGTCCAGGCGGTCGTCTCCGAACCGCTCGATGTCGAGGACCTTGGCGTCGACCTCATGTCGATTGCGGCCCACAAGTTCGGTGGGCCCAAGGGAGTTGGTGCGCTCTATGTGAGGCGGGGGGTGCGTCTCGAGCCGGTGATGCACGGAGGAGGGCACGAGTTGGGGAGGCGTTCGGGCACCCAGAACGTGATGGGGGCGGTGGGGATGGCGGTCGCTATGGAAGTGGCGGTGACCGACCGGGACCGCTTCCGGCGTGATGTGGCCGAAGCGAGGGACCGATTCGAGGCCGGTCTGTCGGGCGCCACTCCGGAGATCGTGGTCAACGCCGCCCAGGAACGTCTCGTCCAGCATTCGCACATCCGCTTCCCCGGCGTGCCGAATGACCTGTTGCTGATCGCGCTCGACCGGGCGGGTGTCGCCGCGTCGGCGGCCTCGGCCTGCCAGTCGGGAGCCGCCACCACATCGCACGTCCTCAGCGCCATGGGGATGAGCGACGCTCAGGCCGGGGAGTGCCTCCGGTTCAGCTTCGGTTGGAGCTCGATACTCGCCGAGGCGGACGAGGCGGCGGGGCGGGTGGCATCAGCGGTGGCGTCTCTGGATCTCACATCATGAGGGTGCTCGTCGCCATGTCCGGCGGAGTCGACTCGTCCGTGGCGGCTGCGCTGATGGTCGCCGAGGGACACGACGTGACCGGCGTGACTCTCAAGCTGTGGCACGGGCCGGGCGGAGAGGCTCCGGTCGCCGGCTGCTGCACCGTGGAGGACGCCGAGGACGCCCGCCGAGTCGCCGCCCGACTCGACATCCCGTACTACGTCCTCGACCACACCGGTCCTTTCGAGACCGGGGTAGTGGATCGGTTTGTCTCCGGGTACCTTGGGGGCACCACCCCCAACCCTTGCGTCGAGTGCAACCGGTCGGTCAAGTTCTCCACGCTCCTGGCGCAGGCGCGCCGGTTGCGCTGCGACCTGCTCGCCACGGGTCATTACGCCCAGGTGGACCGGTCGATGGGACGATGGCGACTGCGGCGCGGGGTGGACCGGAACAAGGACCAGTCCTATGTGCTCGGCATGCTCGGCCAGGATCAGTTGGAGCGGGTCAGATTCCCGGTCGGAGGACTCACCAAGACCGAGACCAGGGGGGAGGCTTCTCGACTCGGCCTCCGCACCGCGGCCAAGCCGGAGAGCCAGGATATCTGCTTCGTGGGGCGAGAGGGGTACCGCGGTTTCGTGAGGAGGCGCGCTCCGGAGGCGTCACGGCCCGGTTCGATCGTTGACCGCGACGGGCGGATCGTCGGCCACCACGACGGTGTTGCCGGGTTCACAGTCGGGCAGCGACGCGGGCTCGGGGTCGCCGTCGGGACCCCGCGGTACGTCACTGCGGTGGACGCCGCAAGCGCCACCATCACCCTCGGCAGGCGCGAAGATCTGCTGGCCGAGGGGATGACGGTCACCGGGGTCACCTGGGTCGCGGGACATCCTCCGTCGTCGAACGCGGCGGAGGTCCAGACCCGGGCGCACGGGGCGCCGCTGCCCTGCCGTTTCACCGCGACCGGCGATGGGGACCTCGTGGTTCGTTTCGCTCGCCCCGATGCGGCGGCGGCACCGGGGCAAGCCGCCGTGCTCTACGACGGGGACGAGGTTGTGGGCAGCGGCACGATCGCAGGGGTGGAACGGTGAGCCGCGGCGGGGCGGGCAAGGAGCAGCAGCGCCGGGTCGCCGAGGCGCCAACCGTGGTGACCACCCCCCAGACGGCACCGGTCGCCTTCGACATCAGGCGAGGGGCGTGGGTGGGGACAGCGATCGTCGCCGCGGTCGGGCTGCCCATCTACGGCCTCGGTGTGTGGGCGCAGATCGAGCAGTCGCAGTTCATATGGGCGGCGCTCGGCGGGTGGGCTCTGGTCTGGTTAGCCGCCTATTTCGTTTCGGCCCGTCTCGCCGGACGTCCCGATGCGCTGAGCAGATCTCTATTGGTGTGGGCCACCATGCTCGCCC
>DATADW010000355.1:0-8503 GCA_036258335.1 Acidimicrobiia bacterium | reverse complement strand
ACCGCACAGCCGGCACCCGGCCCAGTCACCACCCGTCGCCAGGACACGATCACCGTGCTCCTGGCTCTCTGGTTGATGATCGGGCTCTTCGTCGACGGCTGGGCCCACAACAACCTGGACCAGCTTGAGACGTTCTTCACTCCGTGGCATGCCCTCTTCTATTCCGGGTTCACCGCCACTGCCCTCTGGATCGCCTCGCTGGTAGCACGGCAGCGCTCCGCCGGCCTGACCTGGCGGGAAGCGATTCCCCGCGGCTATGGGGCCGCGGTGGTGGGGGTGATCGCCTTCGGGATCGGCGGTGTCGCCGATTGGCTGTGGCACACCATCTTCGGGATCGAGGTGAGCATCGATGCCCTGCTCAGCCCCACCCACCTCGTCCTCCTCACCGGAATGCTGCTGATCTTCTCCGGCCCGCTCCGCTCCGCCTGGGCCGATCCCGTCGAGCCGAAAGGGCTGCGCTCGTTCATGGCCCCGCTGCTGGCGGTGACCCTTTCGGCTTCGCTGATGACCTTCTTCTTCATGTACGCCTCGGGCCTCAACACCGACTTCCCCGGGATCCTCTATAACCCGGAAACGGACTCCAACTGGGAATGGGTCGCACTCGGGGTGCTCTCGATCCTGTGGACCACCCTGCTGCTGGTGGGGCCGATGGTGTTCCTCATGCGGCGCTGGACGCCGCCCTTCGGCAGCTTCACGCTGATGTTCGCCGTCGTCGGGGTGCTGATGGCTTCGATCTTCGCCTTCGAGATGCCGCTCGACATCGTCCCCGCCGTGGTGGCCGGGCTGGCGGCCGATGTACTGGTCCGGATCGTGCGGGCCGGACCAGCCAACCCGAGAGGGGTGCGGTGGGTAGCCGCGCTAACCCCGATGGTCTTGTGGTCGGTGCGTTTTCTTGGCCTGGAGGCCGTGGGGGGGATTGGGTGGCCCCCGGAGGTATGGTCGGGAACCATCGTCTTTGGTGTCCTCCTCGGGCTGGGTCTTGCCCTGCTCGCCTTCCCACCGCGTGCTCCCGCTCCGGTCGGCTAGCCGGGCTGCAAAACTGGGGGCGTGACCTCCGGCAACGGACGCGGCCCTATCGACGCCGACGGCTACCAGATCCTGCCCGGATGGCGGGTGGGCCATCTCGCCGAGGAGTCGCCGACCAAGTCGGGGCTGCTGGTGCCCGCCGGGACCGAGTCGTCCCACGACGCCCTGGCGCTGGTGGATGTCGACACCGGTCAGCGGTTCTGGGCGGTGCCGACCGGCGCCTGGCGGTTTCTCTGGCCACCCAACGGGAGGGTCGTCGTGGCGGTGCGCGAGTCCCAGATCATCGCCCAGGAACAGCCACCCGAGGCGACCGACGGGCAGTACCTCTAGGGCTCACTCTCTGAGCGCCGCCGGAGCAGAACCACCGGGCTCTCGGCGATCACCTCGAAGTCGGGGTCCGCCCGGAGCTCGTCGAGGATCTGTGCGACGTCGGCAGGCCGGCTGATCGACTCGAGGACCGCGACGTACTCAACCTCCTCTGTCGGCGGCAGCGGGACCCCGGGCACCGCCCAGTTAGAGAAGGCGGGGTGGAAAGGAACCGGGAACTCGTAGACGGTGTTTCGATGCGACAGGTGCGGCCCTATGGCCCAATCGGCCACCACGACGGCGTCTTCGGGGATGGTGTCGAGTACAGCATCGACCGGCCCCGGGTCGGCTGCCCATCCCTCCCATTGGGTCCCCGCGGCGCCCGGCCACGGGCCGGCGGCGACACTCCCGGCGACGGCGAAGCAGAGAATGGACAGCGAGAGCGCGCCGATGGGGATGTCGGGCCGGCGGGTGACCATGCGACGCGCCCCCACCACGGCCGCCATCGCCACCACGGCGATCAGATACGAGGTGTAGTGCCACTTCAGCTCGTGCTGGTAGACGTGGATCGAGAGGAGGTTGGCCAGGGTGATCGGGAGACCGACCGCCAGCAGCTCGGGGGCGAAGAGGCACGTGGCCAGCGGGAGAAGCATCCCCGCCAAGTACCCGAGTCGGTCGATGGTGGCCAGCTCGGCGACGACCTTTCCCGGGTTGGTCACCATCCCGACGAGCGCCCCTCCGAGCCCCTCCCCGAACTGGGCGTACCGCCCCGTGTAGATCAACTCGCCGGTGGGCGAGAACATGGGGAGCAACACGAGCGTGTTGAGCAGGAAAGCGCCGACAGCCAGCGCAGCGACCGCCACGGCCACCCCGGGCCGACGCCAGCGCCACCAGACGTAGATGGCGAAGGGGACCACCACCAGGGCGGCGTCCTCCTTGGCGGCCAGCACCAGCACCAACAAAGCAACCATCGCCACGAAGCGGTTGCGTTGACCGAGGGCGAAGGCCCCGATCAGCAGCGGGATGGTCAGGGTCTCGGGGTGGAAGTTGTCCCAGGTGCTCCACTGAGTGGCGGGATGGAAGAGATAACCGACGGCGAGAGCCGCCGAGAGCGGGGGAGACAAACCTTCGCCCCGCGCCGCAGCCCACACCATCGGCGCACCGAGCGCCAGCACCACCACGGTGAGGATCAGCATCGCCCGCACGTCGGGGAGCACCCAGTAGAGCGGCACGACCGGGAGCATGAGGTACGAGGAGTGATCGCCGAAGAGGTGGAGTCCCCGCAACGTTATGAACGGTGTCTCGGCGCGACTGAGCAGCCAGAGACCCTGGTCGAAGATACCGAGGTCGAAGTTGAAGGTTCCGAAGGTCCGGTGGCGGTGCAGGATCAGCAGACCGAAGACGACGACGAAGACCCCGGCCGCCACCCACACCACCGCTCGCCAGCGGCGTAACTGTCGGTCGACCGCGACCTGCGGTGCGGCAGCGGTGGCGACGGCGGCCATGGCTGGGCCATTCAAGCCGCCCAAGCTCGGGCAAAGACGCCGCACTAGAGGTCACCGAGCGATACCGTGCCCCTATGACCTCAGGCAATGCCCGCCAGGGCCGCCGTCTCACCGCGACCGTCACCGACGTCGATGTCCTTCGCCAACGGGCCCTCCTCGTCGGGGTGGCCTTGGGCAATGCCGACACCGAAGAAGCCGAAGCCTCGCTCGAGGAGCTGGCCCGTCTCACCGAGACCTCGGGCTCCGATCCGGTTGACGTCGTGCTGGTGAAGCGCGACGCCCCCGACTCGGCCACCTTCGTCGGCAAGGGGAAGGTCGATGAGTTGGCGGCGATCTCGAAGGGCCTTGACATCGACGTTGTCGTGTTCGACAACGGCCTCTCGCCGGCTCAACAGCGCAATCTGCAACGCGCCTTCGACTGCGACGTGGTGGACCGACAGGCTGTGATCCTCGACATATTCGCCCAGCACGCCACCACCCGTGAGGGCATGGCCCAGGTCGAGATGGCGCTGCTGCAATACCTTCTCCCCCGGTTGCGGGGCAAGGGCAAGACCCTCAGCCAGCAAGGTTTCGGGGTCCTCGCCCGCGGCCCCGGCGAGACCAAGTTGGAGACCGATCGGCGCCGAATCGTCGCCCGGATCGCCCGGCTCAGGGACGACCTGGCCGCCATGGCCAGGACCAGAGACACCCAGCGCAAGGCGCGCAAGCGCACCGAGCTCCCCCAGATCGCGTTGGTGGGTTACACCAACGCCGGCAAGTCCACGCTGCTCAACAAGCTGACCGACGCCGGGGTGCTCACCGAGGACCGCTTGTTCTCCACCCTCGACTCGACGGTGCGCCGCCACGATCTCGATGAGGGGCCGACGGTGCTGCTTGCCGACACCGTCGGTTTCGTCCGCCGGCTGCCCCATGACCTGGTCGAGGCGTTTCGCTCCACCCTGGCCGAGGTGAGTGGCGCCGACCTGCTGCTCCACATCGTCGACGGGTCCGATCGTGACGCCGAGACCGAGCTTGCGACAGTTCGCCAGGTCCTCGACGAGATCGGCGCCGGGGAGATCCCCGAGTTGATCGTGATCAACAAATCCGACATCGCATCACCCGGTCGGCTACAGAGAATGCGAAGTCTCCACCCCGAAGCAGTGGTCATCTCGGCGGTCACCGGTGAGGGCATCGGCCAACTCGAGGCGGCTATCACCAAGACGCTTGCCGACCGCTCCGACGAGGTGGAACTGCGGATCCCCTACGATCGCGGCGACGTGCTCGCCTCTGTCCACCGGGTGGGTGAGGTCCTGGTCGAGCTGCACGAGGGCGAAGGCACCAAGATCAGGGCCCGTCTCCCCCGGAGCATCGCCCCCCAATTCGACCGGTACCTGGTCAGCTGAACGAAGCGCCCCCGGCAGCTGCCAGCGCCGCACCGACGATCCCGGCCTCATTGAGCAGGCCCGCAGCCACTACCTCGGTGCCAGGCGACAGCCACTCGGAGAATTCGTCGAACCGACGGCACACCCCGCCTCCGATGACGATGAGGTCCGGCCCGAAAAGCTCGTAGAGATAGGTCAGGTAGCGGTCGACCCGGCGCGCCCACCGTTTCATGGTGAGGCCCTCAGCCTCGCGGACCCGTGCCGCGCAGTAGTGCTCGGCGTGCATCCCCTTGAACTCGATGTGCCCGAACTCGGTGTTCGGCATCAAATGACCCTCGACGAACACGGCGCTCCCGATCCCGGTGCCGAAGGTGAGCACGAAGACGACGCCTTCTCGCCGGGCTACGCCGAAACGGAACTCGGCTATCCCGGCGGCGTCGGCGTCGTTGAGCAGGACCACCGGACGGCCGATGGATTCGGCGAATATCTCGCCGCCGTGCACTCCGACCCAATCGGCGTCGACATTGGCCGCCGAAAGGACCACTCCGTTCCGCACCACAGCAGGGAACGTGCATCCCACCGCGCCGTCCCACGAGAAGAAATCGACCAGTTCGGCCACCACCCCGGCGACGGCAGTGGGGGATGCCGGCTGCGGGGTGAGGATCTTGCGCCGCTCCGTGGTTAGAGAGCCCCGGTCGACGTCAACCACGGCGCCCTTGATCCCCGATCCCCCGATGTCGATCCCGAGGACTTCCACTCCGCCCAGGCTACCCACGGCCTCCTGGGTACCCTCGGTCGGGCCGACGGATCGAGGAGCACATGGCCGAGAACGCCGACATCGGGCTGGTCGGGCTGGCGGTGATGGGTCAGAACCTGGCCCTCAACATGAGCGATCACGGTGCGATGGTCGCCGTGTTCAACAGAACGACCTCGAAGGTCGACGACTTCCTCGCCGGACCCGCCACCGGCACCTCCATCGTCGGCACCCACAGCCTCGCCGAGATGGTCGCCTCGCTGCACCGCCCGCGACGAGTGTTGCTGATGATCCAAGCGGGACCGCCGGTTGACGACATGCTCGCTCAACTCGTTCCGTTGCTGACGGCGGGGGACATCGTCATCGACGGGGGGAACTCGCTCTACGCCGATACCGCCAGGCGGACGGCGATGCTGGAGGACCAGGGGATCCTCTACATCGGGATGGGGATCTCCGGCGGCGAGGACGGCGCCCGTCACGGCCCTTCGATCATGCCAGGGGGGTCGGCGGAGGCGTGGCCACAAGTCCGTCAGCTCTTCCAGTCGATCGCCGCCAAGGTGGAGGACGGGACACCCTGTTGCGATTGGATCGGGCCCGGCGGGTCAGGGCACTACGTCAAGATGGTCCACAACGGGATCGAGTACGGCGACATGCAGGTGATCGCCGAGGCGTACCTGCTGATGCGCGATGGGTTGGCGATGAGCCCCGCCGAGATGTCGGAGGCTTTCCGCAGCTGGGGCGCTGGCAGGCTCGACTCGTTCCTCATCGACATCACGGCCGACATCCTCGCCTTTGAGACCGCCGAGGGGTCCCCGCTCCTCGACGAGATTCTCGACGCCGCCGGGCAAAAGGGGACGGGGCGCTGGGCGGTTGCTTCGGCGCTCGAGCGGTCGGTCCCGACCACCCTCATTGCCGAGGCGGTGTTCGCCCGCATGGTCTCGGCGCTTCACGACGAGCGCGCCGCCGCATCGGCCATCCTGGCCGGTCCCGAATCCGTCCCGGTGGCGGATCGGGGGCCGATGCTCGCCGCCCTCGAGGACGCGCTCTACGCCTCGAAGATCGTCTCCTATGCCCAAGGGTTCATGCAACTCCGGTCGGCATCGGAGCACTACGAATGGGACCTCGACCTGGGACGGATCGCATCTCTGTGGCGCGAGGGGTGCATCATCCGAGCAGCGTTCCTCGACGACATCACCGCGGCCTTCACCCGCGACCCCGAGCTTCCCAACCTGCTGCTCGACCCCTTCTTCCGCGAGGCGCTGGCAACCGCCCAGGATGGGTGGCGCCGGGCCCTCGGGTTCGCCGTCGCCTCCGGGATAGCAGTGCCCGCCTACGCCACCGCCCTCGCCTTCTACGACGGGTACCGGGCCATCCGCGGCGCCGCCAACTTGATCCAGGCCCAGCGCGACTACTTCGGCGCCCACACCTACGAGCGGATCGACCGCCCCCGGGGCGAGTTCTTCCATACCAACTGGACCGGCCACGGCGGAGAGATCACCGCTGGCAGCTACCAGGGCTGAACGCGAAACCAGCCAGCCCAGGGTTGGCAGCTACCCCCGCGGTACTCCCCAGCCCAGGGCTGGTAGCTACCTCAGCGGTACTCCCCAGCCCAGGGTTGGCGATCAAGGAGAACTTCGACGGAGTACCGCACGCAGTTGTTGTACGACCAAGCCGGGTCGTACGGTTACGTCATCCCAGGTAAATCGGAGCATTACCCAACCATGGATTGCGCACTCACGGTCGCGGGCGCGATCGCGTTCGAAGTCACCTAGACGTGTGTGGTATGCCCGCGAGTCCCATTCGAGGGCTGCCGGAACAAACGGGTAGGCATCGTCGAACCGGCGGCCCGGGTCCCATGGAATCCGATACTCGGAGATCGGAGCGGGCAACCCCTCTCGCCTGATCAACTCGCGTCCCTTTCGTTCGAGCGGCGACCCAGGGATGGCTCCGTCCCGCTCTTCAAGCAGGGCCCGAAGACCCTTGATCCCCGGCTTGCCTCGGCGGCCGACTTGCTCGACGACTTCGTGTATCTGCGCAGTCGACACACGACCATGCAGGAGTGCGTTATCGAGTACTGAGGCCGTCCGTCGCGGGTCCAGGACAGCTGCCAAGTCCACGATCGTGCGTGCGGGAGTAGTGACGGCGAGGCCATCCAGCTTCGTGCGATGGTTAGGCGCGAGATCGAGCGATCTTCGAACGATGACTCCGGGGAAGGAGTGGGTCGTTTGCGTGTGAACGGTCACGACTGCCAAACCAATCATGGTCCCTTCGACTTCATGGAGCTCGGCAGCCGACTCGTGCGAAACAACGGCGTCGGGCAGGTTGGCCAGCGCCGCTCGCAAGCGTTCCCGTGGATCCTGAAGGTCGAACAGCCGATACCCGGCCCGGCCGATCCTCGACCATCGCCCGCTGCTCAGCCGACGCTGGATCATGCGTGGTGTCATGCCGAGGTCCAAGGCTTGTTTGCGGTTGAGTGTCCCGCCCTGGTTCAGTGCCAGATCGGCGGCGGCACGGTCAAGTTCCATGATCGGCATCATCACCGATGTGAATCGGATTTCTAGATGGCTGTCGATACCAACCCTGGGCTGACAACTACCTCTGCGGTAGTTCCCGACCCTGGGTTGCAGGCTTTTCAGCCGGTCTCGTCGGCGGATTCGACCTCGTCACGCCTGATGCCGAGGAGGAAGAGGATGGCGTCGAGGTAGGGCACCGAGACCGTGGTGTCGGCCGCCCGGCGCACCACCGGTCTGGCGTTGAACGCTACGCCTAGCCCGGCCGCCGCCAGCATGTCGAGGTCATTGGCCCCGTCACCCACCGCCACCGTCTGCTCGACGGGGATGCCTTCGGCGGCCGCCACGTGCCGCAACACGTCGGCCTTCCCGGCGCGATCCAACACCGGCCCAACCAGGCGGCCGGTCAGCCTGCCGTCCTGCACTTCCAACTCGTTGCCCACGGCATGGTCGAGCTCGAGTTGAGTGGCGAGCCGATCGGTGAAGAAGGTGAAACCCCCGCTCACCGCGGCCACCTTGTAACCCAGACGTTTGGCGGTGCGAACGAAGGTCCGAGCACCCGGGGCGAGCCGGACCTTGGCGGCGACCTTCTCGAGGGCCTCCACGGGCAATCCGGCGAGCAGCTCAACCCTCCTCCGCAGTGCTGCTTCGAAGTCGATCTCCCCCTCCATTGCCAGGGCGGTGATCTCAGCCACCTCGGAGGCCACACCTGCCTCCTCAGCTATCAGTTCGATCACCTCGTCCTGGACAAGGGTCGAGTCGACATCGAGCACCACCAGGCGCTTGGCTCGGCGAGCGAGCCCCTCGAGTTGGACGGCCACATCGACGCCGTGTTGGCCAGACGCCTCGACCAGGTCGGCACGCAACCGGTCGAGTTCGGCGCGCGAGACCAGCATCTCATAACAGGTGACCGGGTACCGGGCAAGGCAGTCGATCCGCTCGATGTTGCCGCCGGCCAGCGCGATCGACTCGGCAACAGCATGGAGTGCCGCCGCCGAGAGGTCGGCGCCGAGCACCGTGACCACGGCGCGCTGCTTGGGC
>DATADW010000354.1:0-10774 GCA_036258335.1 Acidimicrobiia bacterium | reverse complement strand
GTCGAGACCGCAGACCAACGCCCGCCCCCGGCTCGGGGTGGTGAGGCCTGTCAGGATGCGGAACAGAGTCGACTTGCCGGCACCGTTGGGCCCGACCACGGCGCAGATCTCGCCCGCAGCCACCTTCAGATCGACCCGGTCGAGGGCAGTCACCGCTTCCTTGGTCGAGGATCGAATGAGGACTCGGAGCCAAGTGGGCGAGGGGATGTAGACCTTGGAGACGTCCTCGACGGACACGAGTATGTCGCCGATAGCGACATCGGCCATTGAAATCTCCCTGCTCATGGTGGTGGCACTTGCGGGCTCGCGACTCCGCAGTCGCCGGCCATTACGAGGTCACGGCGCGTTGTGCCCACGGTCGACCCGGTCGATGAGTATATCGGCGCCAACTCCCGACCCCCTGAGCCTCGTTTTCAGCTGCCCTTGAAGAATGTCGCCAGTTGCTCGCCGAGGATCTCCTCGCCTGCGGTGTCGGCGTGGCAACCGTCACGGGTCACGTCCGATGAGAGAGGGCCCTGGGGAGGGCCGGCCAGGACTTCACCAGTAGCGACCAGATCGGCAGCCAATTGCGCCATGCGCTCCGGCCCTCCGTCGCCCGCGATCTCGCAAACGTGCCCTTCGGTGTACGACGGCTGGGGCGACACATACACGGGCAGGTCGGGGGCGGAGGCTCTGATCTCCTCGAGCACAGTCATCGCCCGGCCGAGGTCGTCCTGGCCACCGCCGGCAAAGGTGCAGAGCTGCCACCAGATGGCGGCGGTGTCGGGTTCTTCGCGAAGCTGGCCGCGGAAGATCGCCCAGAGACGGCTGCCGGCCTCGGTGCCAAAGGCCCAACGTCCTACCGTCCCCCCGCCGTACCTGCCGAACCGTGGCCAGAACTGGGTGCCCCCCAGCGCCGTGTAGCCGTCGATGGCGTTCTCGGTCATCGAGCAGCCCACGTATCCGATCGAGCCTTCTACGTCGGTGGGTTCGCCGACCGGTGCGGTGGGCACCGGGCCGCCTGCAGTGGTGGGAGCCGCCTCCGAGGGGGCGGTGGTCCTCTGCGGCCTGATCGGCAGGGTCGTCGAGGGCCGGCTGGGCCGGGTGATGGTGTCCTGGGGACGACCGGTCGGCTCGGTGGGGTCGGCGGCCCCTCCGTTGCATGCGATCAAAGACAGGGCGAGCCCGACGAGCAGGATGACACGGGGAGCCTTCATAGCGGGGCGATGGTAGGACGGACCGGGAGCCAAGCGACCTCGACGGACTCCCGCGGCACCGGCTCCCGGGTACGCTCCCGGCGCCCCGATGAACGACCAACTCGTGCTCCACGTGATCGACTCGCTCGGGATGGTGGGCGGCGCCGAACAGCAGCTAGTCGCCAACCTGCGCCGGTTCGCAGACCTGCGATTGCGTCACGCCCTGGCCGTCGTCTACGAGGACACCGCGGGGAGCCGGAGCAGCGAGGTACCCGACGAGGTGCCCATCCACCTGCTCTACCAAGGTGGCGCCCGACCTTCGGGCCGCTGGGACCTGGTGCGGAGCTTCGACGGGGCGGTCACCGAGATCCGCCCACACCTCATACACGGATCGCTGGCCAACGCCGGGCTGGCGGCCCGGCTGGTGGGGATGCGGCGCCGGATCCCGGTGGTGGAGAGCCTGGTGAACATAAGCCACGAGTCGGTCCGGGTGACCGACAACCCGGGGGTGACTCGGCTCAAACTGGAGGGTCACCGGCTGCTCGATCGGATCACGATGCGGACTGTGACCCGTTTCCAGGCTCTGACCCCGGCGGTGGCCGAGTCGTGGGAACGGGTCGTCGGGCTGCGCCCCGATCGGATCGAGGTCATCCCGCGAGGGATCGACCTGGCTGAGCTCGATGCTGGCGGCTCCCGCTCCGAGGCGAGGCAATCGATCCTCTCCGAGCTTGGCCTGGCAGACGATGCCTTCGTCGTGCTCGCGGTGGGCCGGGTCGAGCCACAGAAGGGCCACCGCTACCTGATCGAGGCGATGCCGGCGATCTTGGAGCAGGTCTCCGGCGCCGTGCTCCTGGTGGCGGGTCGACCCGGAGCATCCAGCCCGATGGTGGAGTCCCTCATCGAACAACTCGGTCTCGCTGACCGGGTCATGCTCCTCGGTCGGCGTTCCGACGTGCCCCGGTTGTTGGGCGCGGCCGACGTGTTCGTCTTCCCCTCGTTGTTCGAGGGTCTGGGTGTCTCGCTACTCCAGGCGATGGGCCGGGCTCTGCCGGTGGTGACCACCAACCGGCGCCCGATGAGCGACGTGGTGGACGACGGCACGACCGGGGTGCTCGTTCCCGCGGAGGATCCGGCGGCGATCGCGGAGATGGTGACGCGACTCTTCGCCGACCCGGCAGAGCGGAACCGACTTGGCGCTGCCGCCCGCCAAGAGGTCGCAGGCGAGTACGACGCCGACGAGGTGGCGGCGAGGGTGGAGCGGTTCTACCTGCGAGCGCTCGACGAGCGTGGCAGCTGAGCGGTTCAGGTCTGAGCGGTTCAGGTCCATTTGGCATCCCACCCCAGCATCGCCTCCAACTCCCGGTTGTCGGCGGCGAAGGTCTCGGCGAGCGCGGTGGCGATCTCTGTGTCGATCTTCTCCTTCGGCGGTCCACCGCTACGCGAATAGCTCCAGTTGGCGAACTCAGGCGGTCGCCACGGCTCCAGTTGGAGGAAACTCACCACTAGGTCGAGGGCGGCGGGTGTGTCGGTGTAGAAGTCCTCACTGCGGATCACGAGGAGATGCTCTTCGGGATAGTGCTCCAGCCACTTCTTCAGCTGGATGGCGTAGCGGCCCCGACCCGCGTAGGACAGCATGTTGTGGTTCCACGGGTCGTAGCCGGGGTCGGCCATCATCCGCTCTTCCTCGCCGGCCAGCCGCTCCGGCTCGGCCTCGAGGGCGGCCGCGAATTCGAGCGGCTCCACCCCGAGTCTGCGGTTGTGCTGCCAATGCGAGAAGGCGCGCTTCACCGGGTCGCGCAGCATCACCACCAGCCTGGCGCCGGGGACGAGTGCTGCCGCCCGCCCGGCGGCGAGCGGGTGGAACATGTAGTACGGGTCGGCTTCGAAGGTGATCGTGCCCCGCCGACGCAGCGGGAAGTGCGCCAGGTACCACCCCGCCCCCTCGGTGTATCGGCGGGTGAAGAACTCCACTTCCTTGCGGAGCGATGGCACCACCTGGGGATGTGCCCCCAGATAGCGGTACAGGGAACTGGTGCCTCCCCGCTGGACGCCGATCACCAGCAGGTCGGGTAGCGCTCGCCAGCGAGACGTCGGGCGGCGCAGCGATACCCGGGCCATGGCGATCCTCCTCCGGGTGGAGAAGGAGAGCCGCTCCCTCAATGCATCGCGGGCGCGTGACGTCAACGGGGGACGCTCCGGCATGGCTCGCAGTCTACGACCGGGGTGTCGCCAGCCCTTGGCGGCGCGAGATTGCCCCCATGCCGCTGGCACCCAGGCGCACAATGGGGGGATGAGACTGTATGCCGATCTCCCATCAGTGCGCCGGCGCCAGATACTCGGGGACCTGTTCGTGTTGGGGTGGATCGTTGTCTGGATCTGGGTCGGGCTGTTCCTCTACAACCTGGTCGCCTTCCTGGGCGTCCCGGGTGAGCTCCTCGAAGATGCCGCCCAAGAGGTCGCCGGCGCGTTCGGGGACGTCGCCGACACCTTGGGTGATGCTCCCTTGCTCGGCGATGCCCTGGCCACTCCATTCGATGGGGCCGAGTCGGCTGTATCGGGGATCGCAGATGCCGGCCGGTCACAGCAGGAGGCGGCCATCC
The DNA here is from genome assembly GCA_036258335.1 of Acidimicrobiia bacterium. Lineage (GTDB taxonomy): Bacteria > Actinomycetota > Acidimicrobiia > Spongiisociales > DATADW01 > DATADW01. Next base: position 6,999 of record DATADW010000354.1, on the reverse strand, counting down.
GGCTCGCCCGCTGGGTCGGAGTGGTCGTCGCCGCCCTTCCCATAGCCTTCGCTTTGATCTTGTGGCTACCCGGCCGCCTGCGTTGGATCCGGGCTTCCCAGGTGGCGAGTGCACTCCGCAGCGACACGGCGCTGTTCGCCGTGCGCGCAATAGCCAACCGTCCCGTGCGCGAACTGGCCGCAATCGACCCTGCCCCCGGCTCGGCGTTGCTGCGGGGCGACGTCCGTGTCATCGAGGCGCTGGCAGCACTCGAACTAGGAGCCATCGGTGTCCAGCGACCAGCCGAAGCAGGTTCACCCGGTTGGAAAGATGCTGACCACTAAGACGGCAGACGGCAAACGGCACAGCTGACATGCACTGATTCCGGACGGGCGAGTCCGCCTCCGCTATTTCGATCGAGTGGCGTCATCCGACGTGGACGGGCCGGGGCGCCCCTTAGGCGAGAAATGTCGCAGGGGGGTCATACGTTGCCGTCATGTTCGCCGCCGTCACCTCAGCGACCCTGGTCGGTGTCGAGCCACGCCCGGTCCTGGTGGAGGTTCACGTCGGCGGTCATGTCCCGGCGCTTCGGCTTGTCGGGTTGCCCGACACCGCGGTGCGCGAAGCGAAGGACCGGGTGCAGGCGGCGCTGCAATCGTCCGGGTTCCACATGCCCGACCGCCGGGTCACGGTCAACCTCGCCCCGGCAGACCTGCCAAAGGCAGGGTCGGCCTATGACTTGCCGATTGCCTTGGGGCTGATCGCGGCGTCGGGCGAGGCGCCGCCTGCGGTGGCCGATGTGGTGGCGCTCGGTGAGCTGGCGCTCGATGGGACGGTTCGTTCGGCGAGGGGGGGGATGGCGGCGGCGGTGGTGGCGGCCCGGTCGGGAAGGCCCTGTCTGCTCCCGCCGGCCCTTGTTGCCGAGGGCTCGCTGGTGAAAGGCGCCGACACGAGGGCGGTGACGTCTCTGGCCGAGGCGGTCGCCGTTGCTTTGGGGGCGCCCTCGTCCAGCTCGGCCAGTCGGCCGGCGCTCGCCGAGGAGCCGCCCGACCCGCCCGACCTGGCTGTTGTGAGGGGTCAAGCAACGGCGCGCCGGGCGTTGGAGGTGGCCGCTGCTGGAGGTCATCACCTGCTGATGTGGGGCCCGCCCGGCTCGGGGAAGACGCTCTTGGCGCGGTGTCTGCCGGGTCTGGTACCGATGCTCTCGCCGGACGCCGCGGTCGAGGTGGCCCAGGTGTGGTCGGCCGCGGGTAGGAGCGACTCGCCCCGAAAGTACCCGCCCTTCCGCGCCCCGCACCACACGGCCACGGTGGCTGCTCTTGTCGGCGGGGGGAGCGGCATCATCACCCCCGGTGAGGTCTCCCTCGCCCACCGCGGCGTGTTGTTCCTCGACGAGCTCGGCGAGTTCCCCACGAACCTGCTCGATGCGTTGCGCCAGCCGGTAGAGGAAGGTTGGGTGATCGTGGCCCGGTCGGGGCGGTCGGTCCTCTTCCCTGCCGACGTCCAGCTCGTCGCCGCCACCAACCCGTGTCCTTGCGGCTTCGAAGGTGATCGGGCGGTGGCGTGCCGCTGCCGGCCGGCAGGGGTGGAGCGTTATCGAAGACGGCTCTCTGGGCCGCTGCTCGACAGGTTCGACCTCAGGGTGGCAGTGAACCGGCCCGATTCCTCGGCTCTCTCCGGTCCCGGAGGGGAGACCAGCGCCGATGTGAGGATGCGGGTGATGGCCGCCCGCCGGCTCCAAGAGGAGAGGGGGTCGCTAAACCGGTCGCTCGATAGGCGACGGCTCGATGCCCTCCCGTGGCACCCCGCCGGTGTCACCCTGCTGGAGCGCGCCGTGGAGAGGAGCGCCCTGAGCGGACGCGGGTTTGACCGGGTGCGCAGGGTGGCGCGCACCCTGGCTGACCTCACCACCAGCGAGGTCGCCACCGAGGCACACATCGCAGAGGCGCTCTCCTTTAGGGAGTCCTGGTGATCTCCGATGCCCGTGTCGTGCTGGCATGCGTCGGGCTCCATCCGGAGCGGTCGGCTGCATTGGTGGAGCGTTTCGGGTCTGCGGATGCGGTGGTCGCCGCCCTCGGGGCGGGGCGTATCAGCGCACCTCCACAGTTGCGCGAGGCGGCGTCGGTGACCGCCGGGGAGTGGCGCCGGCGGCTCTCTGCGGCGCGCTGCACCATCTTGGGCAGCGACGATTCCGGCTACCCGTCGTGGCTGTCGGCGCTTCCTGGCGCTCCGGACGCGATCTTCGTCAAGGGCAGTGTCCCCGAGCTCCCCGGGGTGGCCGTGGTGGGGACCCGGACACCTACGGCTTACGGGCTTCGGCTGGCGGAGCATTTTGGGGCGGCGCTCTCGGTGGCGGGGTGGCCGGTGGTGAGCGGGCTGGCACGGGGGATCGATGCTGCGGCGCACCGGGGCGGGTTGTACGGACCCACCCCCGGCGCGGCGGTGCTCGGCTCGGGTATCGACCTGTGGTACCCGGCGGGCAATCGACGGCTCGGGGAGGACCTCCTCGACGCCGGCGGCGCCATCGTTAGCGAGTACCCGCCGGGGATTCGACCCGAGCCTTGGCGGTTCCCGTTGCGCAACCGGATAATCTCGGGGCTGGCGGTGGCGGTTGTGGTCGTCGAAGCGCGGTCCGATGGTGGGGCCTTGATCACCGCTCGCTACGGGCTGGAGCAGGGCCGGGAGGTGCTGGCGCTGCCCGGAGACATCGACCGCGAAACGTCGGTGGGGTGCAACCTCTTGATCCGTGATGGCGCCCTCCCGGTGCTCGGTGCCGATGACCTGGTAGAGGCGCTGTCTCTGCTGACCAGCGCCCCACCACCGGCTGGAGGTGACACCGACACCGATCCCGTGGTCCGGCTCGCCGGGCCGGTGGGACGCCCCCTCGATTGGATGGCGACCGCGTTGGGATGGCCCATCTCGGACTTGCTCACCCGAGTTACCCAGCTCGAATTGCAAGGCAGGGTGCGACGACACGCCGACTTGGTCGTAGCCACGTGTGTCAACGCGGAAGCAAGTCAAGGCGGCGACCAAGGTGCGCCGTAGCATGACGTCGTGGCAGCACCCGCCATCCCGCCGTGGGCGGCGCCCGCGGTAGAGCGATACCTCGACAGGGCGCGACACCACCGGAGGCTGTCGGCGCACACCGTCGCCGCATATCGGGGCGACCTCGCACAGTTCCTTGCCTTCTGCGACCGCTCCGGTGTGGCATCGCTCGCCGACATCGACCGGCGCCACGTGCGTCGCTTCCTGGCACATCTCGACACGCGCCGCTACGCCCGTCGCTCCATCGCCCGCAAGGCCTCGGCAGTACGTGCCTTCTTTGCCGATGCCACGCGTCGCGGCGAGCTCCCCATCAACCCAGCCGACCAGGTTGCCCGGCCGAAGCGTCCTACGTCACTGCCCCATGCGCTCCCTCAGCGCGCCGTCCGTGAGATCCTGGAGAGCGTCGATGGTGACGACCCACTGACTCTGCGCGATCGGGCGCTGCTCGAGGTGCTCTATGCCACCGGGCTGCGTGTCTCGGAGGCATCCGGCATCACCGTCGACGACATCGAGGGCGCGGATCGGGTGAGGGTGATCGGCAAAGGTGGCACCGAGAGGGTCGTCCCGCTCGGGATCCCGGCCCAAGAGGCCGTTGCCGCCTATCTCCGCTCAGCCCGGGGCGAATTGGAGACAGATGCTTCCGGTGAGGCGTTGTGGCTCGGCTTGCGGGGCGGGCCGCTTGGCACCAGGGGAGTGCGTCGGGTGGTGCGCCAACGGGCGGCCACTTTCCCTCATGCGCTGCGCCACTCGTTCGCCACCCATCTGCTGGAGGGTGGCGCCGACCTGCGTGCTGTCCAAGAGATGCTCGGCCACCGCGAACTGGGGACGACACAGCTTTACACTGCAGTCACCCGCCACCACCTCCGATCCACCTATGAGCGCACCCATCCGAGAGCATGACGTGAGCGACCCGGTCCACCGGCTGTGGGAGCAATGGAAGTCGATGGCGGATTCCGAGGCGCGCGATGCACTCATCATTCACTACGCCCCACTGGTCAAATTCGTTGCCGGGCGGGTCGGGGCCGGCTTGCCGGCCAACGTCGAGAACTCCGACCTTGTCAGCTACGGGGTATTCGGATTGATCGACGCCATCGACAAGTTCGACCTCAGCCGGGGCTTCAAGTTCGAGACCTATGCGATAAACCGGATCCGGGGAGCGATCCTCGACGAGTTGAGGGCTCTCGACTGGGTGCCCCGGTCGGTGCGCGCCCGCGCCCGCGAGATCGAACGGTCGCTCGCCGAGTTGGAGCACCGGCTGCAGCGCTCTCCCACCGAGGAGGAGCTGGCCGACCACATGACCATGGAGTTGGACGACCTACAGGATGCCCTCGCCGAGATCTCCAACCTCGGCATGGTGGCGCTCGACCAGATGCTCTCTCCGGAGCGGGGCGGAGCATCGGCCGGCGACATGGTCCCCGATCGTCGTGGGATCACGCCCGAGGCGGCCTTCCAGGACGAGGAGACCCGTCAGATTCTGCATGACGCCATATCGCGTCTTCCCGAGCGGGAACGGCTGGTGCTCGGTCTCTATTACTTCGAGGGCCTGACCCTGGCTGAGATCGGAAAGGTGCTCGGTGTCACCGAGAGCCGGGTCTGCCAGATCCACACCAAGTCGGTGATGAGCCTCCGCAACCGGATGGCCGAGCCGGCGTCTTCTTGACGCCCGGTTTCCCCGGGGGAGGGCGACGACTTACACTCCCGGCAATCACACACGCCCGCCGTCCTCCATCGGTCGGAGCGGCAGCGCTTCGAGGGAGGAGCCGGCAGGTCTGGCTGCGCCGCAGTATTCCCGTCATGGGGACTCGGACGGCACCGGTGGGCGGAGGAAGCAACCGGAACACCTAGGAGCCAAATTGGCCCACGTCACCATGAAGCAGCTACTCGAGGCTGGCGTCCATTTCGGGCATCAGACTCGGCGGTGGAACCCCAAGATGCGCCCCTACATCTACGGCGAGCGCAACGGCATCCACATAATCGACCTCCGTCAGACCCTGGAGCTCACCGAGCGCTCCGCCGAGTTCGCCCGCGATTTGGCCACAGGGGGCGGGGTGATCCTCTTCGTCGGCACCAAGCGCCAGGCGCAGACCGCGATCGCCGAGGCGGCGGACCGCTCGGGGATGCCATACGTCAACTTCCGTTGGCTGGGCGGGATGCTGACCAACTTCACCACCATTCAGAAGCGCATCTTCTACATGAAAGAGCTGGAGCGGATGGAGGCGTCCGGGGAGATGGACTCCCTGCCCAAGAAGGAGCGGTTGCGCCTTCGGCGTGAGCTGTTCAAGCTCCAACAGAACCTCGGAGGTGTGCGCTCGTTGACCCGTCTTCCCGATGCCCTCTTCGTAGTCGATCTCAACGTTGAGCACACCGCCATTCGCGAGGCCGCCCGGCTCGGGCTGCCGGTGATCGCTTTGGTCGACAGCAACTGCGACCCCGACCCGGTGACCTACGTCGTCCCAGGCAACGACGACGCCATACGGGCGGTTGACCTCATCGCCGGGGTCATCGCCGAGGCGCTGCGCGAAGGGGCCGGGATTGCTTCCAAGGAGGACGAGGTATTCGAAGGGCCAGGTGGCGTCGATGTCGACACTGCGGCGCCAGAAGATGCCCTAGCCGTGGTCGACGAGCCCACTGCCGACAGGACGGCTGACATCGGAGCGGCGGGCTGATGGCCGAGATAAACACCGCGGTGGTGAGCGCAAGAGACGTCCAGCGGCTTCGACAGGCGGCATCGGTGGGGATGATGGATGCCAAGGCAGCGCTGACCGAGGCGGACGGTGACTTCGACCGCGCCTTCGAGATCCTCCGAGAGCGGGGGCTGGCGGCATCGGCGAAGCGTGCCGACCGCACTGCGACCGAGGGGGCGGTCGGGTCATACCTCCACCGCCAGGCGGGGCGGGTGACCATCGGGGCAATGGTCGAGCTGGCTGCGGAGACCGACTTCGTCGCCAAGAGCGACGAGTTCATCACCGCAGCCGACGAGATCGCAAAGCACGTCTCGTGGGCAAACCCGACTTGGCTGCGCGCCGAGGACGTCCCCGAAGACCGTCTCGATGAGGAGCGCCGGTTTGCCACAGTGCAGGCCGAGAACGAGGGGAAGCCCGAGCACGTTGTCCCCCGTATCGTCGAGGGGAAGATCCAACAGTTTCTCCGCCAGAACGTCCTGTACGAGCAGGAGTTCGTCAACCCAGCCGTTTTCGAGGGCTCGGTGGGGGAGATGGTGACCCAACTTGGCACTCGAATGGGGGAGAACATCTCGGTGACACGCATCGCCCGCCTTGCCGTCGGGGAGCGCTGAGCCTTGACCGAACGACGCCGTGTAGTGCTGAAGCTCTCCGGCGAGTCGTTCGCCGACCCCGAGCTCGGGTACGGAATCGACCCCAAAACGGTGCAGCGGGTAGCCGGCGAGATCGTCGCCGCCCACGGCGAGGGCGCCGAGATCGCCGTCGTGGTGGGTGGGGGGAACATCTTCCGCGGTGTCTCGTCGCAGGCCTCGGGGATGGACCCGGCGAGCGCTGACTACATGGGGATGCTGGCGACGGTGATCAACGGGCTGGCGTTGCGCGACGCTCTCGAAGCCACCGGGGCGGCTACCAGGGTGCAGAGCGCCATATCTATGCAGCAACTGGCCGAGCCCTACATCAGGCTGCGCGCCATCCGGCACCTCGAGAAGGGGCGGGTGCTCGTGCTGGCGGCGGGGACCGGCAACCCCTTCTTCACCACAGACACCACGGCGGCCCTCCGGGCGGTGGAGATCAATGCCCGGGTGGTGCTCAAGGCAACCATGGTCGACGGGGTCTACGACGCCGACCCGGTGACGCACCCTGAGGCGAAACTGCTCTCCGAGCTGACCCACATGGACGTGCTCGCCCAGGAGCTGAGAGTCATGGACTCCACCGCCATTACCATGTGCAAGGACCACGGCCTACCCATCGTCGTGTTCAACATCACCGTCCCCGGGAACATCGTCAGGGCTGT
>DATADW010000353.1:0-1828 GCA_036258335.1 Acidimicrobiia bacterium | reverse complement strand
ACCGTGGCGCTCGAGGACCGCGTGATCGATGAGTTGCGGGGCATCGTAGGCGATGCCCACCTGCTCACCGGGCGCTCGGCCCGCTATAACCGGGCCCGGGTGCCGTCGCCTTTCCCGGTGCACCGCTGGAGCGAGCACCTTCCCGACGTGGTGGTGCTCCCCACCTCGGCGAGCCAGATCTCCGAGGTGGTGAAGCTGGCCAACCGCCATCGGATCCCGGTGGTGCCCCGGGCGGGCGGCACCGGGCTGGCCGACGGGGCGGTGCCGCTCCGGGGCGGGATCCTGGTCGATGTCAAGCTGATGAACCGGATCCTCGACATCGACATGGAGGACCGCACCGTCACCGTCCAGCCCGGGATCAACATGCTCAAGCTCAACGAGCGGCTCCGTCCCCACGGTGTGTTCTATCCGGACGATCCGGCCTCGTATCCATGCTCGATCGTGGGGGGCCGGATCGGGACCAGCGGCTGGTCGCTGATCGGCGGCCGCTACGGCCACACCCGCGACCTGGTTGTCAGCTTCCAGATCTGCCTTCCCACCGGAGAGCTGATCGAGGTGGGCGACGGGGGAGGACGCAAGCTCCGCAAGTCGTCGACCGGTTTTCAGCTCAAGCACCTCTTCATGGGTCATCAGGGGAGCCTGGGGATCGTCACCGAGGCGACGCTCGAGTTGGTGCCGCGTCCCGAAGCCGAGTTCTCCGCCTTCTTCGGATACCCCGACTTCGACACCGCCTGGCGCTCCACCGGGGCCATGGCCCGATCCGGGCTGGCCACGCTGGCTGCCGTGGTGCTCTTCGACGAACGCAAGGTGCAGTACCTGCGGCGAGACGACGAGGCCTACATCCCCCAACCCGAGGAACTGCGCTGCGTGGTCGCCACCGCCATGTACGGGACGAGCGACGAGGTAAGGCCGGCGGCGAAGCGCCTCATGAAGGTCGGGCTCGATACCGGGGGTAACTACCTGGGTGACGAGGTCTCCCAAGGGGACTGGGCCTCGCGCCACGATCGCTACGCCACCCCGCTCCACGGGCGGCTGCGCAACGGCCAAGTCGTCCCGATGAGCTGGCACTGCGAGGACTCGGCGCTCAACTACAGCGTGCTCCCTCAGGTGCGGGAGGAGTGGCATGCCATCGCCGACCGGGCCATCGAGCGCTACGGGATCTTCGACGACTGGGGGATGTTCTTCTACACGAATGCCGCTCACAAGCCTTGGGGCGACTACCTGGTGGAGATCGACATCGGGATCTGGGAGCAGAAGCTCGACGACGAGATGTGGGCTGCCTGGGTGCAGGTCAAACGCGAGATCACCGAAGTGGCGCTCAAGTACGGCGGGTCGATCACCGCCTGCCACGGCTCGACCCGGGAGGGCGACGCCGAGTACGTCCCCCAGGAGATGGGAGGCGGGTTCGAAGTGATGAAGAAGATCAAGCATGCACTCGACCCCAACAACATCATGAACCCAGGAAAGAACATGCTCGACAGTGCCTATGAGAATCGGGCATACGAGGACTGACCGATGTTCGGCTTCACATTGAGAGCACAGCGTCCGCCCGATCCCCAACCGGTCACCGACGGGGTGGTGATGCGCTTCGAGCACGTGTACGAGGTCGATCCGGAGCGTATGGAGATCTTCGCTCAGCAGGACATGCCTGCCTGGGACACGATGCGGATAGTCGCCTCCCGCTGGGCCCACCTCGCCTGGATGCACGACCACTTCGCAGACACCTTGGTCTCCGGCGAGGAACTGATCGCCGAGTTGGAAGCCGGCGAGAGCTCGTAGGTCTGGCGGCTATGGGCGCTGCTCCAGTACCGCAGCTACTTCCCACTGT
>DATADW010000352.1:0-1824 GCA_036258335.1 Acidimicrobiia bacterium | reverse complement strand
TGATCGCCAACGAGCTACTCGACAACCTCCCCAGCGCCATGGCGGTGCGGACCCCGACCGGGTGGGACGAGTGGCTCGTGGGCGAGACCGACGGCGTCCTGGCGCTGATGACGGCCCCGGCCCGCCCCGAGGTGGCATCGTGGGCGGACCGCTTCGCCGGCCCGGTGAGACCCGGTTCGATCGTCGAGGTCCAACTGGCGGCGGGCGCATGGCTCGATTCGGCGCTTCGACTGCTCGAAGCGGGCGCGGTGGTGGTGATCGACTACGGAGACACCGCCGAGGCGCTATTGCCCCGACGCGCCCAGGGCACCATCCGGACCTACCGCGCCCATCACATCGGTCCCGACCCCATGGACGAGCCGGGTGCCACCGACATCACGGCCGATGTCAACTTCACCGCCCTCATCGCCGTGGCCGAGGAAGCCGGTGCCGCCTTGGAGATCCATCGTCAGGACGACTTCCTCGCTGGGCTGGGGCTGCGCGCCCGCCTGACCGAGTTACGCCACCAAGAGTTGGAGCTGGCCCGCTCCGACGACGCTCTGGAGCGGCTCCGGGTGCGGTCGCGCCGCACCGAGGCAGAGACTCTGCTCCATCCCCGCGGCTTGGGCGATTTCAGGGTCTTGGTCGCCCGGGTGTGAGAGGGAACCGGCCGGCCGGTCCCGGCGTCCCATGGAAATGAGGAGGATTGCTGTGGTGCTGGCTCTCGTTGTGGCGCTTGCCGCTTGCGGCGGGGGGGACCTCGGCGGGCCTACCCTGACCGATGAGGAGACCACCACGACCGACAACACCCCCGAGCCGCCGGCGACAACCGGCCGACCCGCCCCCAGCCTTCCCCCAAAAGAGACGCTCCCCACGGTGGTGACGACGAGCACGCCGGGGGTGACCGGCGAGGTACCGGAGGGCTTCGTCGACAAGGTGGTGACAGACGCAGCATCTCGTGCAGGCGTAGACGAATCGTCGGTCGTGGTACTCACCGCCGCAGCGATGCAGTGGCCCGACGGTTCCCTGGGCTGTCCGGAGCCGGGTGTGATGTACACCCAGGCGATCGTCGACGGATCGCAGATCGTGGTCCAGGCCGGCGGCGAGACCTACGACTACCGGCTGGATGGCCGCGGCCATTTCAAGCTTTGTGAGTCACCGACCGCGAAGCTGACCCGGTGAGGCTGTTGGCGGGGACCAGTTGCCCCCGCCACCAGCCTGCTCGCCTCAGTTGGCGAGGACGATTGCCCTCGCCTCGTTGTTAGCCCGAGACCCACCCCGGTAGAGGAGCAGGATCCCCGTTTCGGTGTTGTTGGTGTCCGACCCGGTGTCGATCACGCTCATCGTGTCCGATGCTCCGGGTTCGAGCACGGTCAGCCCGATCTCGCCGGCAGCAAAGTCAGCGAGGAAGCGCTCCCCAAGCGGGGCGATGGTGATCCCGCCGATCTCGTCCCCTGGACCTCCGAAGTAGGAGTCCTCGGCGATGGCGGTCACGTCCAACGGCTGCCCGAAGTTGGTGGCGTTTAGCCCCACCTGCTCACCGCAGATCAGCAGCACCGTGTTGGCGCTGTTGGTTTGATGATCGGTGAAGAAGAACGCCTCGGCGTCCCCGGTGCCCAGGTTCACCGACCAGGTGACGTTGCGACCGTCATCAAGCCCCGAGAACGTGAGGTCCCGGTTGATGACGATGTAGTCGTCCGTCCCGTCCTGATCTGTGTCGAGCACGAACCAGAACGAGGCCGGGGCGTTGGCGTGGGTCTGCCGCTCCCAGGTGTTGACCGCGAAGGCCATCACGAAGGAATCGACGTCGCTGCAGAACCCGGCGGGCACCGGGAAGGTCGAGTA
>DATADW010000351.1:0-8145 GCA_036258335.1 Acidimicrobiia bacterium | reverse complement strand
TCCAGCGGCCGGTACGGCAAAGCTGGCGGTTCCGCCAACGGCTCGACCGCTCGGTGCTCATCGACCTGGTGGCGAGCCGCAGCTACGTCATGCGACTCGACGAGAAGGCGCGCAGCGAATTGCTCGACAGAGTCGAATCCCTCGCCCCGGCACGGGACCGGTTCGAACTGCCGTATACCTGCGAGGTTTGGCGGGCGTTTCGACGGGAGTGACCGGATTTTCGCCACCGATGAGTTCTGGATCCTGCCACTGTCACTAACTCTGATGAGGACAATCGGATGACAGAGACAATGGATGTCGAGCACGCCCCCAGAGCGGGGAGGCGGGAGTGGATCGGGCTCGCCGTTCTGGCGCTCGCCTGCCTGCTCTATTCGATGGACCTGACGGTGCTCCACTTGGCGGTCCCGGCGCTCAGCGCCGACCTGCGGCCGACCAGCACGCAATTGCTCTGGATCATCGACATTTACGGGTTCATGGTTGCCGGGTCGCTACTCACCATGGGGACCCTCGGTGACCGGATCGGGCGACGCAAGCTGCTGCTGATAGGCGCCGCCAGCTTCGGGGCCATGTCGCTACTCGCCGCCTTCTCGGTCAGTGCCGAAATGCTCATCGGGAGCCGGGCCCTCATGGGTATCGCCGGGGCGACATTGGCCCCGGGGACGCTGTCGCTCATCTTCACCATGTTCCGTGACAAGAGACAGCGGGCCGTCGCCATAGGGGTCTGGATCACCGCCTTCTCCGCCGGCGGCGCCATCGGCCCAGTCGCCGGAGGTCTCCTGTTGGAAAGGTTCTGGTGGGGCTCGGTTTTCCTCCTCGCCCTGCCGGTGATGGCGCTTCTCCTCGTCCTTGGGCCCCGGGTCCTCCCCGAGTACCGCGACCCCGACGCTGGTGAAATCGACCTGATCTCTGCCGCCATGTCGCTGGTTGCCATCCTCGCCGTGATCTATGGGCTCAAGGAGACCGCCCAGCGCGGGTTCGACATCCTCCCCACCCTTTTGATCCTCGCCGGTCTGGGAGTCGGCGCTCTTTTCGTCCGCCGTCAGAGGCGATTGGAGAGCCCGCTCATCGACTTATCGCTCTTCCGGATACGCCGGCTCAATGCGGCGCTGGTGACCAACCTGCTGGGGATTTTCATCGCATTCGGCTACTTCCTCTTCGTGGCGCAATACCTACAACTGGTCCTCGGGCTCACCCCGCTCGAGGCGGGTCTGTGGTCGCTTCCCTCTGCCGTCGGGTTCATCATCGGGTCGAATGTCTCGCCACACTTCGTCCACCGCTTCCGGCCGTCGCTCGTGCTCGGCACCTCGTTGGCGGCCGCATCGGGTGGGCTGCTGGCGCTGACCCAGGTGGGCACCAGCCAAGGTCTCGGATTGGTCGTCGTCGGGTCGGTGGTGATCTCGCTGGCTCTGTCGCCGGTGTTCACGCTCACCACCGAGCTCGTGGTGGGGAGCGCACCACCGGAGAAAGCGGGGGCGGCCTCGGGGATATCGGAGACCGGGGCCGAGCTTGGCGGCGCCCTTGGCATCGCCATACTCGGGAGCATCGGTGCTGCTGTCTACCGGAGCGGTCTCGCCGAGTCGCTGCCCGGTGACCTTCCCGCCGAAGCGGGCCGGGCGGTACGCGAGACGCTGGGGGCGGCGGTGGCGGTGGCGGAGGACCTTCCGGAGCGGCTTGGGCTGGCTGTGCTCGACAGCGCACGCGAGGCCTTCGTATCCAGCCTGCAGGTGACGGCTGCGGTGAGCGCCGCCATCGCCTTGGCGTCGGGTCTCCTCGCCGCGTCGCTGCTGCGCGGGGTGCCGCCCCAACAAGATCAACCTGAGACGGAGCCCTCGGCCCCATCCGGGTCGGCCATGGAGTAGTCGATATTTGCGGCCCGGCCATGGAACCGCCCGTAGGAGGCGACCCCGGCCTCGACGGCTGTCCGCTCGCCGGCGTTCAACGGCCGCCCCAGGATCATCTGGACCTCGACCCCATCGGCGCCGATGGTGCGTTGCCACACACCCGCAGCCTGGCCATCGATGAACATGAGCCTCATGGCGAAATCCCGGCCCTTGGGCATCGCCTGCAGGACTCCAGCAAGGTCGGCGATGTAGCGGGTGGCGCGATACCCCACCAGGAACTCATCGAGCTGTTGGAGCAACTGGACCGTCGGTCCCCGGGGGCGGGTGAAAGCGGAGCGGTCGGTGCTCCAGAAGGTCATTCCGGCGAGCTCCCGGGAGGACAACCGATCACCCACCAGGTCGAGCCCGCGGCGGATGTCGGCCACGGTGAGACTCGACCACCAACGGAAGTCGTCGATCGTGGCGGGACCGTGGCTGCTGAAGTAGCGCCAGGTCAGCTCGGCCAGAGCATCGTCGGGATCGAGTGTCACTGCCTGGGGGGCCCGCTGCGACACCAGCGCGTACGTGTGCTGCTTGCCCCGCCGCCTCCCGTTGCATATGACCGCCTCCAGCTCGGCGTTCATCAGGATGTGCGCCAACCTGGGCCCCTCGGCCTCGATCCTCTTGGCGCGGAGACGCGCTCCGATCTCGGGCCTCGTCATCTCTCCCTCCTCACCGAGCCACCTCTCCAATAGATCCTGGGTTCGGGAGCGGAGTAGCTCGTCGACACCGAAGTTGCGGTATGCGGAGGTATTGGCGACGTGGACCCTTGGGGCGGTCAGCGCCTGGATCCACCTGATGTCCTCTGGAGCCACGAGATGCCAAGTCGGCCGGAGCGCATGGGTGCGCAGGATCTGACCGTCGTCGATCAGCTTGTCGATGTCGGCGTCATTGACGGTTCCGCACCGTGAGGCCAGCGACCACTTGGCCTGCTCGTAGTCCTGGCCCTGGACCGCCCCGAACCAGGACACCACCGCCTTGGGATCGCGGAACGGCTTTCCCCAAAGCCCACCGTTGCGCAGCCTCCGGTGGCCGATGTCGAGCAGTTGGGGGTTGATGGATGCGTCGTTCATCGAGCCCGGCCAACCCTAAGAGTCGTACCCCCCATGACCGTGTGCACAACTTCTGGATCATGCGGGCCGCGGGATGTTCCGATACACCTACTTCGAGGAGGACTCGGCCACGTACCCCCATTGGGCCCCGTGATCTGTTGGTCCACCTAATCGGTCGGCGCCGCCTTCACCAGTCCGGCCAGCGTCCCGTAGACCTGCTCACCTATCCCCTTTTCGTCCTCTTCGAGCAGGTTGGTCATGACCTTGAGCGTCCACTCCATCAGCGGCTTGCTGTTGAGCCCAGCGTGAGCCAGGGTGCGCATAACCCACGGGTTGCCGATCGCCTTGACGAATATCCGGGCCATCTTGAAGTAGAGGCCGTACTCCTCGTCGAGCGACTGCTCGTAACGAGGAAGAAGGGTGAGATCATCGCGTTGCAGCGCATGGGAGATGTGATGGGCGGCCAGCCTGCCCGTCTCGTACCCGTATGAGATCCCCTCGCCGTTCCACGGGTTGATAGCCCCGGCCGCGTCGCCCACCACCACCCAGTTCCGCCCGACGCGGGGGCCGACAGAGAGCGACATGGAGAGTTTCCCCCCGCGGGGCTCGGTCAGCTTGCTGTCTTCGCTCAGCTCCCAATAGTCCGGTGCCGTGGCGACGTAGTCCCTCATCATGTCGGTTGTGTTGACCGACTTCCACCGCGAGAAGGTGGAGAGCAGGCCGACGCCGACGTTGACCGTGCCGTCGCCGAGCGGGAAGACCCACCCGTAGCCGGGCATCGTCGCCCCCGACCCGTCACGCAGGTCGAGTTGGCTCTCCATGAAGCGGTCATCGGAGCGTGGACTGGCGTAGTAGCCCCGTGCCGCCAATCCCATCGGGTAGTCCCGGCGCCTCTCGGTGCCTAACACGCGACCGAAACGCGAGAGCGAGCCGTCGGCGATCACGATCACTTGTGGATCGAGCCGTTGGACATCGCCGTTCTCGGCCAGATCGACCCCCGCCAGCCACCCACCATCCATCACCGGGAGGGCTTCGGTGTGCTCGCGCACCTCAACGCCCTCCTTCGCCACCAGCGTGGCGACCTGAGCGTCGAGGTCGAGGCGCCGGATCACCCCTCCCCAGTTGGGGAACCGGGAGTTTTCCGGCCAGCGCAGCTCGACAAAGCGCTCGCCCGCATAGGAGCGCAACCCGTCGATGCGATGGAACTCGCCGACGGTGAAGTCGAAGCCCATTTCCTCCAACTGGAGGATGGCGCGAGGAGTCAGCCCGTCACCGCAGGTCTTCTCCCGAGGGAAGCTCTTCTTCTCGACCAGCATCACCTGGTGCCCGGCCCTGGCGAGCCAGAAAGCGGCGGCGGTGCCTGCCGGGCCTCCGCCCACCACTAGTACCTCGGGGTCGCTCGCCACGCCTGAGAGGCTAACGGGACGTCAGGCCAAACTCACCGGTCGACTCGACTTCACCCGGGCAGCGCCGCGCTCCAGACGCCGGCTTGGCCGAGGTACTGGCCGACGATGACGATCCTCCGGTTGAAGATGGCGATATCGCTCACCGATTGCTGGCCCTCGGGAGCGAGGAACACATCGTCGGGAAGCACCGTCGCCCGCCAGGATTGCCCCGCCGGCCCGGAGCGGAAGAGAACCGGGCGGATGACACCGTCCACTTCTGCGGTGGCGACGGCGTAGAGCCGTCCCTCCCTGTCGGCGTCGACCCCGTAGATGGTCCCATTGCCACCCAAGACCAGATCTGGGTCCTCGACGCGACGGAAGCGACGGCCGTCACTTGTGATCCAAACCGCCGGATTCGTTTGTCGCCCGCGAACCTGGCCGACGACAACCACCGATCGGTCACGGCTGGCGCAGTCGAAGACCGCCGAGCCGCTCGGATGGAGGGTGCCGGGCGGAGCGCTCTCCACCCAGACCCGCCCGTCCTTGCTGGTCCAGGCGATGGCCTGCGTCTCGTCGCCGCCGACTGCAACGCCGAAAGCCACCCAGCCGTTGCCCAGGGGACACACCACCTCGGCGCTGACCCACTGCTGGTAGCTCGGCCCGTTGGCTGGCTGCCATGCGCCGGGTTCGCTGGCGAACCAGAAGCGGGGGTTGAAGCTGTCAGCGCCGGTCCCCTCGTGACCAACGGCCACCGCCATGCTCCCCCCGACCACACCGAGCATCCTGGTCGTGTTCGCAGAGGCCGTTCCCTCCGACCGCTGCGGCGCCGACCATGGGCCACCGGTCCCCGAGCGTGACCACGTGATCGGGTTGACCTGTCCGGTGGCTATGAAGAGCGTGGTGAAGACGTCGTAGCCGACCACGACCTGACGCCCCTTCTGGGCGGTGGCGGCGCTGAGGACGGCGTCGGCAAACTGAGCATCGCCGGTGAGACGTGTCCGCCTGCCGTCATCGCTCACCCATACCAGCCCTCCGAGGCTGACCGGGGCCGGGTCGGCATCCTCTTGTCCTCCGACGATGATCAACTGGTCCTGGGCGACGTCGGCGGTCGCGGCGTACCGGGTGGGTGATCTCGTGGGCAGTGCTTCGCTGATCACCTCGGCAGTGGTTTGGCCCTCGGCTGCCACCAAGGCTGGTCGGGTTGCGTCCGAGGAAGCCACCAGCGCTCTCGCCCCGGCGGAGGCGATGAGATCAACCGCCGGCCCCGCGGGGTCGGAGAGCCCGAAGGGCAGAATCACCTCGTTCCAAGATTTCCCGTCGTTGGAGCGGAGCAGCACGTAGACGGCATCGATGTAGGCCGTAGCCCACCACTCGCCCCCACCGCCGCTCAGTGATTCGAAGGACTCCCCGTAGCTGTTGTACAGGGTCCGGCCCGAGGTGCTGATTGAGGGGGATTGGACAACCCACCTGCCCCCGGCCAACCGCCACACCGCTGGGCGGTAGCCATTCGGTCCGAGGGTTCCGCCGACCACCAGCGCCTCACCGGAGTCGGTGGCTACGCCGCTGACCACGTGCCCGTTCCCGGCAAACGTCTCGGTCCGCCAGCGCCCGCCGTTCGGTTTGCGCCATATGGTCCCGCGGCGCCGGCCGCCGGCCTGGACCGTGCCGGCCACCAGGATCCCCCCGTCACCGACCGTTGCGCTGGAGACCTCGGCGGCGGGTGCCGCGGCGAGGGCGCGCTCCAGACCACGGTCGTTCACCCAGTCGCGGCCGTCACGGCTGCTGAGAACCACCCAGGGGTCACTCGTCGGATCGGTGGTCGTGCCGAGGACGATGAACCCTCCCGACCCGGCGGCCACCTCGGAGAGCCGAAGCCCACCAGGCACTCGGAGAACCGCCGCCTTCACCCTCCTCAACGCTCCGTCGCCGCGGCGCACGTAGAGGAGACCGGCGCCATCCGCCCCCGATCCCGTCTGACCCGCAGCAACCAGCACGTTGCCTGTGGAGGCGACCGCGAGGAGGCGGCCGCCATTGGGCGACTTGAGCTCGGCCCGCCGCCACGAGCTGCCATTGGACGCGCTCCAGACTGTCGGGTGCGGTTTGAGGCTCCGGCCGAAGGTCGTGCCGGCGGCCACCCAGCCACCGTTGGGGAGGGTGGCGACGTCGGCGTACCACCCCCCAGGTGTGCCTGCGGTCAGGTTGGGCGCCTCTGACCGAACCCACCGGAGCGGGGGAGGCGGTTCGGCGACGGGACCGCCATCGCCTTCGGTGGTGGTGGTCCGGCCGGCGGCACCGGTGGTCGATGAAGAGCCATCTCCGGGTGTCGTCGGCTCTTGTGTCGATGGTGAGCCCGATGTCTCGTCCGGCAAAGCGGTGGATGCCGGTCCGCCGGTGGTGGGCTGGCTGCATGCCGCGGTCAAGACGATGCAGAACACCATCATCAACCGACGAACGCTCATACCGTCTCCCAACGGTTGCCCTGGCGCGCAGCGTACCAGGGCACCCCACGGTCTCCTGTGCACTCCGGCTGAGCGTTGACAGCGAGGCTCTAACGTGCGGCGCGATGCGCCGTCCGATCCCGCGGGCCACGGTGGCCCGGCTCCCCCTGTACCTGCAGGCGCTGGAACGGATCGGCCGCGACGAGCCCACCGTCTCCTCGGAGCGTGTCGGGACACTGACCAACGTCACCGCCGCCAAAGTCCGCAAGGACCTCTCCTACCTCGGGTCGCAAGGAGTGCGCGGTGTCGGATACCACGTCGAGCATCTGCGTGGCCGGATCGAGCGCGAGCTCGGGTTGACCCACGACTACCCGGTTCTCATCGTCGGCGTCGGCAACCTCGGGTCGGCTCTCGCCAACTACAAGGGTTTCGCCGAGCGGGGGTTCTTCATCGCCGGGCTGTACGACGCCGATCGCCAGAAGATCGGGAAGCGGGTCGACGGGCTGCGGATCCGCCACATCGACCAACTGGAGGAGGATGCCGCCCGCCTCGGCGTCGCCATCGGGATCATCGCCACCCCCGGTGTTGCCGCCCAAGAGGTGGCGGAGCGCCTGGAGCGCGCCGGAGTGCGCTCCATCCTCAACTTCGCCCCCGCCACTATCCGGGTCGCCCCCCCAGTGGTGGTCCGCTCCGTAGATCTCTCAACGGAGTTGCAGATATTGAGCTACTACCTCAGTAGGGAGTGAAGGGAAACGGGGTTATGAGTGATGGGTAATGAGTTCAAATCAGTACTCAGTACTCAGTACTCAGACCTCAAAACTCAGAACTCAGAACCGCTCCCTTAGGCCCTTTCCTGGTTCTGTTCGAAGCGCGACAGGGCGGTGACGAACATGGCGAAGAGGATGCCCGAGGCGAGCATGTAGGCCATCGGGATGATCCGAATCTCGAAGGCGTTCAGGCCCTCGATGTCCACCGGACGGGGACCGCGAGGGGCGTAGAGGACGAAGAGAAGGCTGTTGATGGTGATCCACCCAAACGTCGCCGTCCCGGTGAGGAGGAAGGCGAGTCGGCTCCCAAGGTTCGTGTAGAGCAACAGGTACACCGCGCCCAGGAACACGACGACCGCGACCAGTACCAAGAGCACCCCGGTCACGGTGAGGTTGGCCGAGAAAATGCTTCGGAACAGCTCGCGCATCTCTACCTCCCGGTGAGCGTGGGGCCACGCAGGTAGCGAGTGATGAGCTCGATGTCCTCCTGTTGGAGCACCATCAACAGCCTTCTCTTCGTCCTCTACGCCCCTCGCGGTCCCCGTCCGGTGGACATCGAGGGCCTGAACGCCTTCGAGATTCGGATCATCCCGATGGCCTACATGCTCGCCTCGGGCATCCTC
>DATADW010000350.1:0-5439 GCA_036258335.1 Acidimicrobiia bacterium | reverse complement strand
GAGCCACTGGTGGGTGAGAAGCTTTCCGGGGTTAGTGACCATGGCTTCGAGTAGCCGGTACTGGGTGGGGGTGAAGTGGATCGGGAGCCCGTCCAGCCTGACCAGCTCGCGAGCTAGGTCGACCTCGAGCCTGTCGAAGCGAAGGACGGGGGGGCCTTCCTTCCCGGTTCCGGCTCTCCGCATCACAGCTTTGATGCGAGCCAGGAGCTCCGCCATGCCGAACGGTTTGGTCAGGTAGTCGTCGGCCCCCGCATCGAGTGCCTTCACCTTCTCGCTCTGTTGCTCCCGCACCGACAGAACCACGATGGGGACGTCGGACCATGAGCGAACTCGCTTTATCACCTCCTGTCCGTCGAGACCCGGGAGCCCGAGGTCGAGCAGTACCAGGTCGACGTCGACTCGTCCGAGCAGCTCCAGCGCGGTTTCTCCGTTGCTAGCGGTGAGAACGTCGTATCCCCGCGCCGCGAGATTGGTGCGGACCGCTCTCGAGATCTGGGGGTCGTCGTCGACGACAAGGAGTTGGGGAAGGGACAACCGCTCACTCCCTGATCGGCAACGTGAAGAGCACGGTGGCGCCCCCACCGGGGGTGTCCTCGATCATGATGTTGCCGCCGTGGGCCTCGACGATGGCCCGGGCGATGGACAGGCCCAAGCCTGTCCCGGAATTGGGATGTCCTTCACCCCGGACGAAAGGCTCGAATACCCGCTCCCTGTCCTGCGGCGGTATCCCGGGACCCCGGTCCTCGACCCGCACCTCGACCATGTCCTGCCGCTGGGCCGTCTCCACGGCTATCAGCGAGCCGGTCGGTGCGAACTTGGCGGCATTCTCGAGGATCTTGGTTAGGGCCTGGTCGATCTGAACGATGTCCATCGGCACCGCGTACGTCTCCTCGGCGAACGCCAACCGGAAGGGGTGGTCCTGCATCGATCGCCCCGCAACCGCCTCGATCAGTTCCCGCAGGTCCGATTGGCTCTTTTCGGGTGCCACTGCGCCCGCCCTGATGCGCGACAGGTAGAGCAGGTTGCCGATGAGCCAGCTGAGTCGCTCCTCCTCCTGGCTGATCGTATCGAGGAGTTCCCGATGGTCGGCTGGGCTGAAGTTCACGCCGAGATCAAGCAGCCCCGTCACCGACGCCTTGATCGAGGCTAGGGGCGTTCTCAGATCGTGCGTCACCGACGAAAACAGTGCGGCACGGAGACGGTCCTTCTCCGCCTCGAGTCGGACCTGCTGCGCCTCGGACGCCAGTCGAATTCCGTCGAGTGCCAGGGCCAGCTGGTTGGCCAGCCCTTGGATCACATGACGCTCTTCCGGGCCAAGGCGCGGTCGGGAAGGGCAGAGGACCACAAGAATCGAGCCGACCTCACGGCCTCTGGCCACCATGGTGAATGTCTCGCTGGACGCGGCGCGAGTGTCGTCTGAGGCCTCGCGAGCTTCGACGCGAGCTGCCCCGAACTCGGTAGTCACCTCGCAGGAGAGGAGCCCGAACAGCTCGACCGCCGAGCGGGCGAAGCTGGCGAGGACCACCTCGGTCGCTTCACCAGCGAGGAGCCTCGCCCCCAAACCCTGCTGTAGTCGAGCCTCTCGCTCGCGGCGCTCGGCCCGGGCCCGCTCCGAGAGGGTGGTGGAGAGCAACGTGCCGACGATTAGCGAAACCAGTACGAAGGCGCCGAGCGCAAGCAGATCCTCGACCTTGTCCACCCGGAACGTGTGGAGGGGCTCGGTGAAGAAGAAGTTGAGGGCCAGGAAGGACAGGAGCGAGGCGGTCAGTCCGGCCGGGAAGCCCCCAATCGCGGCGGCGGCCACCACCGCCAGGACATAGGCCAAGGCCGCCGTGGCAGTGGATATCCCATATGGGACAAGGGCGAGCAGCGTGACTATTCCCGGCGGAAGCATTCCTGCCAGTGCGACCCGGGCCCATCGCCTGACGGGCAAAAAGCGGTGCATCGGCATCTCCGAGAAGAGCCTGGAAACAGACCGCGACGGTAATCGGGGCGGCGTGCGTATCGGTCGGTCTTCCACGCGATCTTCACGACCGGGGATCGACTCTTCACACCGCATGAACGCGTTATGAGAGATCTTCACGGGGTGACCGCTGCCGCATTTGGACCCTTTCTGGCCGGCCTTGTGATCGGCGTGGCAATCGGTTTCGTGCTCGGTCCGCTTGTCCGCGACTGGCTCGTCTGGCGAGTCAGGGTCGAGGTGTCCCGGGAGGACGACCTCACCGACCGTATGCAGAAGCAACTGTTAGAGGAACTGGACCATCCGTTGGAGATGAGCCTCGAGGAAGCAGACGAACCCTTGCCCGACCACCGCTGGTCCTCAGGGCCAGGGCGAACGCGAAACGAGCCGGGTGAGCCCTCCCCGCGATCTGGGATGCGCAGGCGGAGGCTCGGAGCCGAGAAACCTCGGACATGACCAGCCAACAGAAGCAGGCAGGCGGTCCCGGACTCCCAGGGCCGGTCCCGCTCCGACCGGCCCGCCCCGACACTCTGGCCCGGATCAGGCGCGTCATCGTCGGTCGGCCGCTTGCGACCGAGCGCATCGTTCACGAGAAGCTCGGCAAGCCGACCGCTCTCGCCGTGTTTGCCAGCGACAACCTGTCGTCTTCTGCGTACGCGACGGAAGAGATCCTCCGGGTTTTGCTTTTCGCTGGGCTCGGCACAGCCGCCTTCTCGAGGGTGGTCCCGATCACGGTCGCCCTACTAGTTGTGCTCGGAATCCTGCTCTTCTCATACCGCCAGACCATCCGCGCCTATCCGCAAGCTGGGGGGGCGTACCTGGTGACCCGAGACAACTTCGGGCTACTTCCAGCCCAGCTCGCCGGCGTTGCCCTTCTCACCGACTACATCCTCACCGTTTCGGTGTCGGTAGCGGCCGGCACCGCCGCCCTGACATCCATCTACGAAGGGCTCCACTCCTGGCGCGTACCGATATCGCTCGGCTTCGTAGCGATCATCGCCTGGGGCAACCTCCGGGGCGTCAGGGAATCGGGGCGCCTGTTTGCCCTTCCGACCTACTTCTTCCTCGCGATGATGGCAATCCTCCTCGGAGTCTCGTTCTTCCGCCTGGCCGTCGGCTCGCTTCCCGAGTCGGCGTCACCGTTCCCGCTGCCCGACACCCGATCATTCGCCGGGGTGGCGCTGGTGTTCCTCATCTTGCGCGCCTTCGCCTCCGGCGGCGCCGCGGTCACCGGGGTGGAGGCCATCTCCAACGGGGTCCCGGCCTTCCGGCCTCCCGAATGGAAAAACGCCATCAAAACCCTCATGTGGATGGGGACCCTCCTTGGAACGATGTTCCTGGGCCTCTCGATCCTCGCCGCCCGCATGCACATCGTCCCCGATCCCTTGGAGAAGATCACGGTCAACGCCCAGATCGCCAAAGCCGTCTTTGGCGCATCCACCGCGGGTACTGCACTCTTCGTGATGGTGCAGATCGCCACGATGCTGATCCTGGTGCTCGCCGCCAATACCAGCTACGCCGACTTTCCTCGCCTGGCCAGCTTCCACGCCGGCGACCGGTTCCTGCCGCGACAACTCACACGCTACGGGGATCGTCTGGTCTTCTCGAATGGGGTCCTCTTCCTCTCGATTTTCGCAGGGCTCGTCCTAGTCGTGTTCGACGCCAGCGTCACCCGGCTAATCCCCCTTTACGCCATCGGCGTGTTCATGTCCTTCACCTTCTCGCAAGCCGGTATGGCGAAACGGCATTGGACCCGACGAGAACCCAACTGGCGCACAGGGTTGGCCATCAACGGCTTCGGCGCCATCGTCAGCGCCACAATGACCGTGATCATCGCAGCGACAAAATTCGCTCAGGGTGCCTACATAATCCTCATCGCCATCCCGGTGGCCCTCTACGCCCTCCTCAACATCAACCGACACTACAAGGAGACAGCAAAGGCGCTCCGGGACCCCGACCGCCGACCCCCTGCCGGAGAGCCACCGCGACAGCGGGTGGTGATCCCGGTTGGTGTCCCCGGCCCAGACGACGTCTACGCCGTTGCGTACGCCGAGCGGGTGTCGCCGCTTGAGGCTCGACTCGTTCATTTCGCTGACTCCACCGAAACGGTCTACGACAGGCCGGACGGCGGTGGACATCTGGGTTACCCCATCGAAGTCCTACCCAAGGTGAATGACATCCCCACCGAGATCCGCAACCTGGTGCGAGAGATCCGCGCCGAAACCGAGCAGGAAGACCTCATCAACGTGATCGTTCCCGAGACCGTCCGCCACCCGGGATGGCGCCATGTGCTCCACAAGCTCCACGTGCAACGCATCAAATTGGCTCTAGTGGCAGAGGCAGACGTGGTCGTGACCAACGTGGCCCATCATGCCGGTTACGAGGAGCTCGAGCCGGTCAACGGGGTGGACGCCAGAGGGGTCATGGAGGGATGGCGGCATGTCGCCGTGGTCCTGGTCGCGGGAGTCCACAATGCCACCGGATGGAGTCTTCGCTATGCCCGCTCTCTCCGCGCTGACGAGATGCATTGCGTCCACGTCTCGGTCGAAGACAAGAAGGCGGAGAAGGTGCGCCGCGAGTGGGACGAATTGAACATTGAACAGCCGCTTGAAATCTTGGAATCGCCTTACCGCCACATCGCCGGACCGATCCATTCCTTCGTCCGAGACATCCTCGAGGAACGCCCCAAGACCTTCGTCACGATCGTCATCGCCGAGTTCGTCGTCCAAAGGTGGTGGCACCGATTCCTTCATAACCAGACCGCACTGGCTTTGAAAGCCACATTCCTCTTCGAGCCCTCCGTCGTCGTAGCCGCCGTACCCTACGCGCTCTGAGTCGGTGGCCGCGGTTGGTGAGCCGACGCTTCCCCCCGCGGGAAGAGCTGGGCGAGGTGTCATCGCCAAGACGACCCGAACTCCTCATAGGCGTCTCGCCGGATGGCGCTGCCGCTGAGCAGCGTAAGGGAAACGCGTCGCTCTCCTCGTCTCCGGCATCGTAGAACTGCCTCGGTGGCTGTCCGAGAGGCTCCTGGCCGATCATCGGCGGAAGATCTCGCCGCGCTTGGTGTTGACAGTCACCACGCCATTAGACCGCCCGTCACCCTTCCGAGCCATCAGGAAGGAGGCTCGCCAGGAGGGTCCTCCAGCCATAGCTCGACCCGCACCGGCTGACGAAGGGGTCGATTCCCGAATGCCATCACGTCATCGGCCCGTGGAGGCCCTCGCGGCCGAGAGTCTCCACGGGGGTCGCGCCGGGGCGGGTCCACTGCGGCACGGGCCGGCTGGTCGGGCCCCAGGTGGCGACGCCGTCGGCGTCCGAGCGCCAGTACCAGCAGATCGGCGAGCCATGCCCACCGACCGGCGAGCCGGCCTGAGGGGCTTCGGGCCAGCCGTCGGGGTTGTCCTCCCACGCCTCGCGGCGGCCGTAGGGCGTCATGTCGAGCAGCCCGAGTGAACCGTCGGCCGGCTCGTTGCCACGGC
>DATADW010000349.1:0-2671 GCA_036258335.1 Acidimicrobiia bacterium | reverse complement strand
CTTGTGCGCCAAAGAGAGCACCTGGCACGTTTCTGGGACCGCGCCGATGTCCAGGTCAGCTTTAGCGGCGGATCAGGTCGGATGCAGCAGGCCATCCGCTGGAACCTCTTCCAGTTGTGCCAGGCGTCGTGGCGGGCCGAGGGGAGCGGCATCCCCGCCAAGGGGCTAACCGGCCCTGCCTATGAGGGCCATTACTTCTGGGATACGGAGGTGTATGTGCTTCCGTTCCTTTCCTATACCCAGCCCAGAATCGCACGCAATCTGCTTCGGTTCAGGCACTCGATGCTCGGGGCAGCGCGAGCCCGGGCGCGCGAACTGGCCTTGAGGGGCGCGGCGTTCCCCTGGCGGACGATCAATGGCGAGGAGGCGTCCGCCTACTACGCGGCGGGAACCGCGCAATATCACATCAACGCCGATATCGCCTACGCCATCCGGCGCTACGTCGACGTTCGAGGCGACCGTGATTTTCTGGTCGAGGTGGGTGGGGAGATCCTCGTGGAAACCGCTCGTCTCTGGGCCGACCTGGGGTTCCACTGCCCTGAGGGTCACTTCCACATCCACGGCGTGACCGGACCCGACGAGTCCACCACCGTGGTGAACGACAACGTTTACACCAACCTGATGGCTCGTCTCAACCTCAACTATGCCGCGGCGTCGGTGCGATGGCTGCAGCAGGAGCGGCCGGCCGATTACATCGCTCTTGTCCGCGAGGTTGGGTTGGACGAGGACGAGGTCGAGCAATGGGAGCGAGCCGCCGCGGTCATGTATATCGCCCATGACGACAAGCGTCGCATCAACCCCCAGGATGACAACTTCCTGGAGAAGGAGGTATGGGATCTCGCCCGGACCCCTCCAGGGGATTTCCCTCTGCTGCTCCACTATCACCCGTTGGTTATCTACCGCTATCAGGTGGTGAAGCAGGCCGATGTCGTGCTTGCGATGTACCTGCTCGGCAACGAGTTCACACTTGATCAGAAACGACGCAATTTCGAGTACTACGAACCCCTCACCACCGGCGACTCCTCGCTCTCAGCATGTGTGCAGAGCATCGTCGCCGCCGAGATCGGCGACGAGGAGTCTGCGATGAGCCACTTCCGCTCCGCTGTTGCCATGGATCTGGCCGACGTGGAGGGGAATGTCTCGGATGGCGTCCACATCGCAACCAGCGGCGGGGTTTGGCAGGTTCTGGTGTTCGGGTTCGGAGGCGTGCGCGACTTCGACGGGCGTCTCACGATCGACCCCAGGCTGCCCTCACGGCTGCAGCAACTGGCATTCTCATTGCGATTCCGGGACTGTCAGGTCCGAGTCGATCTGAGCCACGATCGGGAGCGCTACTGGATCGACGAGGGCGGGCCACTGGACCTCGAGATCCGAGGCGAGAAGGTGAGACTGGAGGTGGGAAGCGAAATGGTCGTCCACAGCGGATCTTCCCCGGGCCCGGTTCCGGGATGACGGTGTGGCTGGGCCCGACATGGTCTCGCCGGTGATCGTTGTGGCGGGTGTCGACCTCTCGCCGCTCAATGAGCGCGTCGTGCGGCGAGCGCTCGACGAGGCTGCGCGGCGCGGCGCGGAACTGCACGTCGTCTACGTGTTCCACCCTCCGAATCCTGCGATCGCCGCATACGGAATCCCCCTGGCCGACATCGGTGATCTCGCCCAAATGGAGCGCCGAGCGGTTTGGGAGAAAGTCGGTCCCATGCTCGAAGGCAGCGGTGTCGCGGTGCGGCAGGTCGATCTCGACGGCTATCCACCGGACATGCTCGTCGACTACGTGCGGCGCGTCGACGCCGACCTGCTCGTGGTGGGGACTCGGGGACGGGGCGAGATGGCGTCGCTGATCCTGGGCAGTACCAGTCATCGCGCCATCCAGCTCGCCCCCTGTGACGTGCTCATCGTGAAGCCACCGCCGGTACCGGGCTGAGTGCGGTCGAGCCGAAGCGATGCAGGTCGAAGTCGCACTCCTATCCGTCGATGACGCCCTCGCTCGGCTGGAGACCAGGCGGGAAGGGCTTTCGATGGAGGAGGCATCCGTCCGATTGGGTCGAGTCGGGCCCAATGTTCTCCCGTCGACACGCGGCCCGGGACTGGCCCGCCAGTTGGTCGCCCAGCTGACTCATTTCTTCGCTCTCATGCTGTGGGTTGCGGCAGCGCTGGCCTTCGTGGGTGATCTTCCCGAGCTGGGCGTGGCAATCATCGTGGTCGTTATCGTCAACGGTGCCTTCAGCTTCATCCAGGAGTACCGCGCCGAGCGGGCCGTCCACGCCCTCACGTTGCTGCTACCGGACACCGCGGTGGTGAGGCGCGGGGGCCGCAAGCTCTCGATCGCCGCCGCCGATCTTGTCCCCGGTGACATCGTTCTGTTGCGGGAGGGCGACCGGATCTCCGCCGATGCCCGGGTCGTCGCATCGTCCGAGTTGAAGGTGGACATGTCGGCGCTCACCGGGGAGTCGGAGCCAATACCGCGGATGACTTCCCGGCATCATGGCGAGCTGGGGGATGCGCTCGATAGTTCGAACGTGGTCTTCGCCGGGACTTTTGTCACCTCCGGATCCGGCACTGCGGTCGTGACCGACACCGGCGCCGCCACCAGGTTGGGGAATATCACCGAGCTCACCGCCGGGGTGGTTCGTCGCCCCACGCCGCTCCGCGTCGAGATGAACCGGGTCGTCCG
>DATADW010000348.1:0-15142 GCA_036258335.1 Acidimicrobiia bacterium | reverse complement strand
AGCCCTGGACGAGCGGCGCGGGCGGCCCCTGGACTGCATCGATCGTCACCGAAGAGCCCTCGAACCGGGCCACCCCGCTCCATTCAGAGGAAACCTCGGGCTGGACCAACAGGGCGAGCGGGACGAAACCGGGCTGGATCCCCATCGTGCCTTGGCGGTCGAGGACCGCGGGGGAGAACAGCGAGGCCCAACATCCGGCGATCGCCACCGGCAACTCGGCCCGATTGATCCCGAGATACGAGGTGAAGGCCCCCGACCAGACGCCGGCATCCTCCAGCAGGCTCGATGACCGGACGACGAAGGGCTCGCCCAGCGGGATCCCGTCCAACTCGGCCACGAGCTCATCGTCGAGGGACTTCTGCGACACCTCGAGCCGGGCGCCTCCAGAGCCACGCCGTTGCAGGGCGTCCACCCCGGTGGCGACATGGGGCGCCGACGCCGCCGACATCACCACCACGCCGGGCAGCACCGGAAGCCCGGAACGCCGTCCCCTGGCGAGCCAAGCCGCCTTGGCACCCGCAACCGCCGGATCGGCAGCCAAGTCGTCGTCGAGGTCGATAACGAGCGACATCAGGACGCCAACCCAGGGTTGGAGAGGACCGTCTGGGTAGCCACCAACCCAGGGTTGGAAGTCTTCCGTCTGCCGTCTGCCGTCTGCCGTCTCCGATCAGTCCACAACGATGATTTCGTGTTGCTTGTAGGTGGAGACCATCTCGATCCCGGTGTCGGTGACGTAGAGCATCTCTTCGAGACGAACCCCGTGGTCGTGGAGCTTGCCGTTCTGGGTCTCCAGGGCGAAGGTCATCCCCGGCTTGATCTCGACCGGGAAGTCGAGCGACCAGATGCGCGAGATCACCGGCGGGTCGTACTGGGCGAGACCCAACCCGTGGCCCCAGTTGTTAGCTGCGGCTTGGTCCTCTTCCTTGTAACCCCACGCTTTCTTGGCCGATGGCCATTTCGAGGCGACGTCGGCGGTGGTCACCCCCGGCTTGGTCGCCTCGATCGAATCCCAGAGCCACTTGTGCGCCGCGTCGTAGGTCTTCTGGTGCTCGTCGGTCGGTTTCCCACCGACGCAATAGGTCCGGTAGACGCATGACTTGAACCCGTTCCAGGTGAGCGCTGCCAGGTCGACGATGACCAGCTCACCGGGGCGGATCATCCGGTCGGAGAAGTTGCGCCAGTTGGGCCAGGCGTTGGGTCCCGAGGAGACGATGACGTCTTCGACGTCCTCCATCCCCGGGATCGAGTACAGCTTCTCGAACCCGAAGGCGGCGACCTGGTTCTCGGTCATTCCGGGCTTGATGAAGTTCGTTATCTCGTAATGGACGTAGTCACAGATCGAGCCGACTATCGAGAAGGCCTTGATCTCGTCAGGGCTCTTTATGGCGCGGGCTTCCATCATCGGGGACATGCCGTCGGTCCACTCGATCCCGCGCTGCTCGAAGGCGCGCAACAGGTTGATGTCGATGAAGTCGACCCCGAGAGGCTGTCCCGACACCCCGGCTTCCTCGAGGTCGTTGACCAGGGCGTTGACGAACTTGGTGACCTGCTGGTCGGCGGCGGGGCCAACGGCGCCCTTGATCCAGACGTAGGAGTGACGGATGTTCTCCTCGGGGATCCACGGGTTGTGCACCTTGAGGTGGAACCCGATGTCGCCCTGCTCGTAGACGATGGGCGGCTTCCCCGCGGGGAGCACCACGTAGCGCAGCCCCGGCTTGAGCCGGTTCCAACCAGGGGTCAGTGTCGAAGAGACATAGCGCATGTTCTCGTCGTAGAAGAGGAGCAGGGCTCCCAGCCCGTTGCGCTCCATCGCCTCGTGGGCCCGTTGCAGCCGCCAGCTGCGCACCTCGGCCCAATTGATGCCCTCTTTCCAGTCGGTGCTGAGCACACCGAATGCTTCCCGCATTGATCCCTCCTATTTGAGTACTTTGTACTTGGTACTCAGTACCTAGAAAAGCGCCGAGGTACGAGGTCCCAGGTGTTGTTATTCCCTGTCTTGGCCAGCTCCTTCTAAGTACTAATTACTAGGTACTAAGTACTAGTTTTCCCTGGCGATACCCTCTCCACGATCTCCAGGAACTCGTCGTCTTCGAGCAAGCCCTTCTTCTCCAGCGACCGTGCCTTGACCTCGCGCAGCACCTCCTCGATCTCGGCGGTCGTGGCGTCTTCGATCCCGTGACGGTCGAGCCAAATGGCGACCGAGTCGAGCCCCGATCCCTTGCCGAGCACGATCTCGGGCTGCTGCTGGCCGACCAGCTCGGGGCGATAGGGGAATGGCTCGGTGAGCTGATCGCCGGCATTCTTCACCCAGGTGGCGATGATCCCCGATTCGACGTGGAAGAGCCGGTCACCGGTAACGGGGCGGTTGGACGGCTGGCGGACACCGGTCAACTCGGCCACCAGCCGCGCGATCCCGGTGAAGTGCTCGGTCTTTATCCCCATGTCGATGCCATACATGGTGAGCAGCGCCAGGACGGTCTCCTCCATCGGTGCGTTCCCCGCCCTCTCTCCGAGCCCGCTCACCGTCGTCTGGATCACCGAGGCGCCCTCGGCGACGGCGAGGACCGTGTTGGCCACCCCCATCCCGAAGTCCATGTGGAAATGCGTCTCCAGCGGCACCCCGAGCCGTCGTGCCACCTGACGAGCGAAGAAGGAGATGGCGTGAGGCGAGGTGACGCCGAACGTGTCCACCAGACCCACGGTGTCCACGTGGCCCTCACGCGCCACCGTCTCCAGATCGTCGAGCAGTTCAACCATCCCCGCCCTGGTGGCGTCGATGGGGAAGAAGGAGACGGTGAGTCCTCGGTCGTGGGCCAGCTTGGTCGTCTCCACCGAGGCCTCGATTGCCTTTTCGAGCGGCCAGCGGTAAGCAACCTCGATGAGGTGGTGGCTGGAGGGAATCTCCATGACAACGCCCTCCACCCCGCAGTCGGCGGCGAGTTCGACGTCGCCCACCATGCAACGCGAGAAGGCGAACACCCGCGAGTCGAAACCGGCCGATGCGATTTTGCGCACCGCCGCCTCGTCGGAGGGCGATACCGCGGGAAGGCCCGCCTCGATGCGGTGGATCCCGGCTTCGGACAACGCCTCGGCGATCCGCAGCTTGTCGTCGGCGGTGAGCTCGACGCCTGCCTGCTGCTCACCATCGCGCAACGTGACATCATGCACCTGGAGATCAGCCGGCAGTCGGAAGCTTTCGATGACCTCGGGCAGGTAATTCCAGGGGCTGGAGAACCACCTGTCCGTCTTCCACGGTTGGTCGACCATGCCCGTCCTCCTCGCGCCAATCGGATGCGATCGTGCATGGTATACGATCGAGGAGTTGGTTCGACAGGAGGTCGGCAATGACGGATGAATCGGTCGGGCTGGCGTCGATCGGCTTGGGGTGGTGGGGCGGTGTCCTGGCCGAGGCGGCGGCGAAGTCGGCCGACGTGGTCGCCTGTTACGCACGCGACCCAGAGACCCGTGCTCAGTTCGCCGAGAAGCACGGGTGCCGGGCGGCCACCGATCTCGGGGATATCTGGTCGGACCCCGAGATCGACGGTGTGATGGTGGCGACGCCGCACCAGATACGGCTCGAGATCGTCGAGGCGGCGGCCGCCGCGGGCAAGCACGTGTTCGTGGAGAAGCCCCTCGCCCTGACCGGCGCCGAGGCGCGGGCATGCGCCGACGCCGCCAAGGCGGCCCGCGTTGTCCTCCAGGTGGGGCACAACAAACGTCGCCAAACGGCCAACCGGAGGCTTGCCGAGTTGGTCCATGGCGGTGATCTCGGCGACGTCCAGTACCTCGAGACCCACATCTCAGTGCCCGTCGCCTTCAAGCCAAGTGTCCCGGAATGGCGCCAGCAGCCCGAGCAGCTCCCCGCGGGAGGGATGACCCCGCTCGGCGTCCACATGGTTGACGCCATCGGGTACCTCGGGGGTGCGGTGACCGAGGTGTTCACCATGAGCCGGCGTGTGTTCGGCCGGTACGCGGTGGAGGATGTGACCTCGGTGGTCCTCGGACTCGAGTCGGGACCGCTGGCATCGTTGACCACTCTCATGGCGGTGGGCCCGGTGACCACGATCGGCATATACGGGACCGAAGCCTGCGCCTGGTCGGAGGGTGATGGTGTCCGTCTTTACATCCAGCCGCGTGGTGCTTCGGAGCGGACCGAGGAGAAGGTGGAGACCATCGACACCGTCGCCGACGAACTGGCCGAGTTCGTCGCCTGCATACGCAGCGGCGACAAGCCGGAGACCGGCGCACCCGAGGGTGTGGCCGTGGCCGCCATCCTCGAAGCCATAGTGAAGAGCGCCGAGACCAACGCCCCTGCGCCAGTGCGCTGAACTCCTCAGGCTCTAGCGATCGTCCCGCGCCGCCTGGACCGCCCTCCACACCGTCGCCGGGTGGAGGGGCATGTCGAGGTGTGTCACCCCGTATGGCGCCAGGGCGTCGAGGACGGCGTTGACGATGGCGGGCGGGGCGCCGATGCATCCCGATTCACCCGCCCCCTTTACCCCGAGCGGGTTGGAGGGAGCGGGGTGTACGAGACGGGCGTGGGTCAACGGGGGGGCATCCGTGGCCCGGGGGACCTGATAGTCGACCAGGGTCGAGGTGAGCAATTGTCCCTCCGAGTCGTACACCACGCCCTCGTAGAGCGCTTGCCCGATTCCTTGCAACAGCGACCCTTCGATCTGGCCCTGGACGACCATGGGGTTGAGCACGTTGCCGCAGTCGTCGACGGTCACCATCTTCGACAGCGTGACCTCGCCGGTCTCGACGTCCACCTCCACCACCGCGACGTGCACCCCGTAGGGGAAGGTCTGGGCGCCGGGGACGTACCACTCCTCGGCGGCAAGCTCGACACCATGCTCCTTGGCTTGCGCCGCCACCTCGTCCCAGGTGAGGCCGGCGCCGGGGACGCCGGCGATGGAGAAACGGCCGCCTGAGATCTCGATGTCCACCGGAGCCGCTTCGAGCAGGTCGGCGGCCAGGTCCACCGCCTGCTGTCGAACCACCAGCGCGGTACGCCACGCCGCCGATGCCCCGATCTGGGCCGACCGGCTGGCTGCAGTCCCGGTCCCTTTGGCGACCTGCCCCGTGTCCCCGGCAACGAGCGACACCCGGTCTGCGGGAATCCCCAGCGCTGCAGCGACCACCTCGGGCCAGACGGTCTCGTGACCCTGCCCCGACGAGGTGGAACCGGTACGCACCGTCACCTTCCCGGTGGGGTCCACCTCCACCCTGCCGTACTCGCCGGTGTCCACCGCGCCGCCGGCCCGCTCGACGAAGGCGCCGATCCCGACACCGATTGGCCGCCCTCCCCTGGTGCGGCGCTCTTCCTGTTGCTGGCGGACCTCTTCGAGACCGACCACTTCCACTGCCTTGCGCAGTGCGGCGGCGTAGTCGCCCGAGTCGTATATGGCGCCGGTCGACGTGGTGAAAGGGAGATCCCGGATGAAGTTCACCAGCCGCACCTCGACCGGGTCGATACCCGCCGCCCTGGCGTAGGCGTCGATAGCTCGCTCGATGGCGTATGCCGCCTCCGGTCTCCCCGCACCTCTGTAGGAGCCGGTCGGCGCTCGGTTGGTCACCACCGTTGTGGTGCTGATATGGACCTCCGGAAAGTCGTACAGACCGGTGGCCACATAGCGCGAGAAGGCGGGGATCGACGACCCGCTGTGGGGATAGGCGCCGACGTCGGCCAGCTCCGCCAGGTCCGCCCGGAGGACCCGGCCGTCCCGGCCGCCACAGAGCCGCACCGTGTGCGTTGAGCCCCGGCCGTGGGTCCCCCCGGAGAAGTGTTCGCGGCGGCGCTCCGCCCAGATGACCGGTCGTTGCAGCCTGATGGCCATGGCGGCGGCAACGGTGTACTCGGGGAACATCATCCCCTTCATCCCGAAGGCGCCGCCGACGTCGGGGACGATCACCCTGATCGCCGCAGGCTCGATCCCAAGAAGCCTGGCGAGCCGGGTGCGGAGCTCGTGGGGCCGCTGGTGCCCGCACCAGACGGTCAGTGTCCTGTCGCTACCCGGCTCGACCAGGATGGCGAGCGGCTCGACCGCCACCGGCGCCAAGCGCTGGTTGTGGACGGTCAACTCGACCGCGATCTCTCCCTGGTCGGCTCCATCGGGTGATCCAAGCTCCCACCGCTCCACCACGTTGCTCCCCGCCGCGGGGTGGAGGATGGTCTGGTCGTTGACGGCAGCTGTCGCATCGGCGACCACTTGCAGCGGGTCGTACTCGACCCAGATCAACTCGGCGGCGTCGATCGCCCGCGCCGCCCCCTCGGCGGCGACCACCGCGATCGGCTCTCCCACATACCGCACCCTCTCACCGGCGAGATGTGGTCGGGAGAAGCCGGCGGCATCCACCGCCACCGAGCGACCGGGGATGTCGGGGAGGTCGAGGTCGGCGGCGGTGGCCACCATGGCGACTCCCTCGGCCCGCGCCGCCTCGGTGGTGTCGATCCCGAGGATCAGTGCGTGGGCTTCGCTGCTCCGGGCGAAGGCGAGTTGGAGTGTGCCGGGCGGTGCCAGGTCGGCGACGAAGCGGCCGGCGCCGGTGACGAGACGGTGGTCCTCGCGGCGGGGCGGCGCCACCGGGTGGAAGAGGGGCCGTTGCGGATCGGCGGCCATTGGCTCGCCGACGGTATCACATACAATCGATTGCAGGCACGATCGGAAAACGGTCTCAGTTGACCTGGTAGTCGGGCTGCTCGCCGGTGAGAACCTTGATCACCTGTGTAGCCGCCTTCCTTTGCGACTCAGCCAGCGCCTCCTCGGAGTAATAGGCCATGTGCGGCGTGGAGATCAGGTTGGGGACACCGGCGATGCGCGCCGGGTCGAGCGGCTCGACATCGAAGACATCGAGTGCGGCCCCCCCGAGCCGGCCCTCGGAGAGCGCCGCGGTGACCGCGTCGAGATCAACCAGCAGGCCCCGAGACGTGTTGACCAGGATCGCCCCAGGGCGCATCCGTCCGATGGCATCGGTGTCGATCATGCCCCTGGTTTCCGGGGTGAGTGGGGCGTGGATCGAGACGATGTCGGCGCGCTCCAGCAATTCCTCGAATCCGACGAGCGATGGTCCGTCCGGGTCGGGCTGCAGGTAGGGGTCGTGGACTATGACTTCGGCGCCGACGACGTTGAGCAAGGCACCCAGCCTGCGTCCGATCCGACCGTAACCGAGCAAACCAACGGTGAGCAGGCTGAGCCGGCGGATGGGCCGGACCCCGTCGATCCCCCACCGGCCTTCTGCCACCATTCTCTCGGCGGTGGGGAGGCGTCGCAGCGCCGCCAAAAGGAGTCCGAGGGCGTGCACCGCCACCTCCTCCACCGAGTAGTCGGGGACGTTGGTGACCACGATGTCGTGGCGCCTGGCTGCCTCGAGGTCGATGTTGTCGACGCCAATTCCGTAACGGGCGATGATCCGGCAGCGATCCAGCCTGGCGAGCGCTGGTTCGTCCCACGGCAGGTAGGTATTGAGGATGGCGTCGGCATCGGAGGCGACTGACAGCACCTGTTCCATGTCGCCCTCGGCGACCTCGAGTTCGGCGTCGATCTCGCCGAGCATTGAGCGCTCCGTGTCGACGCTGGGAAACACCTGGTCGCTGACGACAACCTTGAAACGGGCCAAGAACGCCTCCCCTGTGGGGTCGTGGATCGTATCGAAGAGAGGGGAGACGGAAGGCGGAAGACGGAAGCAAGGGGACGGCAGACGGCAGCCAATCCACCCTTGAGTTAGCTCTTCTCGGTTCCCATCCCGGGCAGGTACCTCCCGCTCCGTAGCTCATGGCACCTCCCGTCTCTGGCTATCTCCTCGCCGTGGAGGTAGGTGGCGACGGGGCGGCCGCGGAGGGTGCGTCCCTCGAAGGGGGACCATCCCGCTTTGGACAGGATGTCGGCGCGCTCCACCGTCCAGGTCGAGTTCGGGTCGACGAGAACCAGGTCGGCGTCGGCGCCCACCCGGATGGCTCCTTTGGCGGGGGCGAGGCCGTAGCGCTCGGCGGGGATGGCGGCGCAACGGACGGCGACCTCCTCGAGGGTGAGGACACCACGCAGCGCCGCATCGACCATGAGCGGGTAGGTGGTGTCGAGACCGGGGAGCCCGAACGGCGCCTCCCATATGTCCCCCGCCAGTTTCTGTTCGATGGTGGAGGGGGCGTGATCGGTGGCGACGTGGGTGAGCGACCCGTTCCGCAAGGCGCGCCACATCTGGTCGCGCTCGTCGTCGTTGCGGCAGCGCGCCGGCGGGGTGAATTTGCGGAGCGGGCCCAGGTCGAGCACCTCGGACTCGTCCAGCGCCAAATACTGCGGACACGCCTCGGCGGCGGCATCTGCCCCCCAGCTCCGGGCCCTCTGCACCGCTTCAACGGCTTCGACGTGGCTGACATGGGCGAAGGTGATTGCGGCCCCGGTCGCAGCGGCGAGCGCTCCCACCATGGTCAGCGCCGAGAGCTCGGCCCTCCGGCTGCGCCACTCGACCAGGAGACCGGGATCGCGCCGCCCGGCACTGCGCAGCGACCACTCGGCCATCGAGGTCATCGTCTCGTCCTCGCAGTGCACAAGCGCCCGCCCGTCCACCTTGGCCAATGCAGTGAGGGCAGCGAGCAACTCGGAAGCGGAGAGCCCGGGTACGCCGTGGGTGGTGCATGTGAACAGCTTGAAGAAGACGACACCGGCGCGCCACAGCTCAGGTATGCCCCCGATGTCCTCGGGCCAGACGTGGGCGGCAAGCCCGTAGTCGACGTTCGACCGGCCGGCCAGGTGCTCCCGTTTGGCCGCAAGGTCAGATGCGGTTCGCACCGGCCTGGCGTGGGTGTGCTCGACGACGGTCGTCACTCCCCTGACGGCGGCCGCCTTGGTCCCGGTGGGGAAGTCCTCCCGGTCTGTTGGTCCCGGGTCCATCAGATGGACGTGGGTGTCCACCATGCCCGGGAGCACCAATAGCCCGGTGGCGTCCACCAACTGATCTCGAGCCTCGACCTGTCCGAGCGCGGAGATGACCCCGTCGGCCGCGGTCAGGTCGGCGGTAACCACACCTTCCGGGGTCACCAGCGAGCCACCTCTGATGGTGAGCTCGGCGGTCATCGCGGCCGGAGCAAGACCTTGAGCGAGTCAGGGTCGTCCACCAGGGCAAAGGCGGCGGCGACGTCTTCGAGTGCGAGTGTGTCGGTCACGATCGGCTCCAGGTTGATAAGACCCGCTGCCGCCAGGCGCACGGCGGTGGCGTAGTCGTCGATGAGGGCGGCCCGCGGATTGTGCAGAGTGAGCTCTTTGAAGTACATCTGGTAGTAGGGGAGCCCCTTCTCGCCACCGGCGATGGTCCCGAAGACGAGCACTTCGCCGCCTATCCCGGCCAGCTCGATGGCCAAGGCCAGCGTCGATTCGTACCCGGCGGCCTCAACCACGATCTCGGGGCCGCGGCCTTCGGTGAGCTCGTCGAGCACGACGGGTGCCTCGTCCGGATGGGCGGTGACCGTGGCGCCGAGACGCTCCGCCAGCTCCCGTTTTGCCGGGGAGCGGGTGAACCCGGCGACCACCGCACCGCGCCGCGCCAGCAGCTGCGCCATGAGCTGGCCCGACACTCCCAGACCCACCACCGCCGCCACCTGGCCGGGGAAAACCTCGATCGTGCGCTGGGCGTGGACGCATGTTCCCAGCACCTGGAGCAGCCCGGATGCCGTCTCGGGCACCGACGCCGGGACCTCGACCAGCCGATCCTCGGGCACCGCCACCAAGTCGGCGAACACCCCGGGTGAATCGCGACCCATCAGCCCCCCGAACCGGCAAAGGTTGGGCCGATGGCGTTGGCACAGATCGCACCGTCCGCAGGAGACCGCCGGATCGACCAGGACCCTGGCACCTGGGGCGAAGATCGAGCCTTCGGGCGCTGCCATCACCTCGCCGACCATCTCGTGGCCGATGACGATGGGGTACTGCGCCGGTACTAGGCCGGTGAAGATCTTGACGTCGGTGCCGCAGATCCCGAGCGTCTCGGGGCGCACCGTCACCGTGCCGGTCTCATCCGGCGGTGGCACATCGGCCAGGTTGACCTGCATCGGTTTGGTCAGCAGTGCTGCGCGCAGCTGTTCTCCCTCTCCAAGCGAGGTTATAGGATGCACGAAGTCAGCGGGGAGAAGACAAGAGTGACCGATTCCGTGGTGGAGAGACTGCCCGGCCTGGCCGGGCAGAGCTTCTCAGCCACCAGGCAAACCGCCCACGAATACGTGCGCGAGGTGTTGCGGAGGGCCATTCTCAGCGGGGACGTCCCCGGGGGCAGCCGGCTGGTCCAGGCGGAGCTGGCTACCACGCTGGAGGTGAGCACCACGCCGGTGCGCGAGGCGCTGCGCGACCTCGCCTCCGAGGGGCTGATCCAGTTCGACCCGCACCGCGGCGCCGTCGTCTCGGAGTTGAGCGGTGACGAGCTTCACGAGATCTACGAGATCCGCCGGCTCCTCGAACCGCTGGCGATGCGCCAGGCGGTGTCCGGCATCTCGGAAGCGCTGCTCGACCGACTACGCAACCTCCACCAGCAGATGGAACGCGAGCCACATTCGGCTCAGTGGGTGGACGAGAACCGCGCCTTCCACATGGCGGTGTACGAGGAGGCTGCCTCGCCGCGGTTGGTGGCGATCATCCGCGGGCTGCAGGATGCCTCGGTGATGTACATCGGCGCCTCGATCAAGCACGTGCCCGGGTTGCGGGAGAGCGCCAACCGGGACCACGCCGCCATCCTCGATGCCCTGGAGCGACGTGACGTCGAGGCCGCGGTCGATGCGGTGCTGGAGCACCTCCAGGTGGCGATCAGGGCCTTCGAGCAACGAACCCCGGCGGCGGGCTTGCCGTCCACCGAGGGCTGAGCCTGCTGCGATGCCGGTCGTAGACATCCACTGCCATCTAGCCACGCCCGGGGTGCGTGAGGCGGCTGCCCCCTTCTTCCGCCCCGAGATGGAGCCGTACGACCACTTCATGGGCGAGGCCTCGCGGGAACACAACAAGAAGATGTTCCCCGCCATCGCCGACGCGCTCACCGTGCCCGAGGCTCGGCTGGAGCATATGGACCGTATGGGGGTGGACATCCAGGGCCTGGCCACCTTCGTGTCCGAGTACTGCTACTGGGCCCCCGGCGAGATCGGGGCGGAGTTGAGCCGGATGCAGAACGACCGTATCGCCGCCGCCGTGGCCGAGCATCCCGATCGCTTCGTCGCATTGGGGGCGACTGTCCCGTTGCAGGACGTGGCCCTCGCCATCGCCGAGGCGGAGCGGGCCGCCGAGATCGGGTTCAAGGGCCTCCAGATCGGCGGGACCGTCGATGGGCGCAACCTGGACGAGCCCGGATTCCGCCCCTTCTTCGAGGTGGTGGCCGGACTCGGGCTCCCCATCATCATCCACCCCAATGGGTTCCCCGAGAGCCAGCGGCTGGGCGATTACTTTCTGGTCAACTGCATCGGGAACCCATTAGAGACCCTGGTCTGCGCCACTCGGCTCATCTTCTCCGGGCTCTTCGAGGACATCCCGACGCTCCGTCTGGTCCTGCTCCACGGTGGCGGCTACCTCCCCTTCTACGCGGCCCGGGCTGATCACACCTGGGAGGTCCGCCCCGAGACGAGGGTGAAGATCCCCGACCACCCCCCGAGCCACTACCTGCGAAGCCTCCACTACGACACGATGGTGTTCGAGCCGCTCTACCTGAGACACCTGATCGATGTGGTCGGGGTGGATCGGGTGCTCCTCGGCACCGACTTCCCCTTCGACATGGGGGAGACCGACCCGGTGGGTCTGGTGGGGAGGGTGCCCGGCCTCGACGATGCCGACCGTACCGCGGTAGCCGGGGGCAACGCCCAACGTCTGTTTGGTCTCTGACCTGGGGATCCCGCAAACGATTGTCGCCTAGACTCGGTTGGTGACCTCGGCAACCGTCGCCATCATCGGAACCCGGTATTCCGACTTCGGTGTCGAGCATGAGACGCTCGGTGACCTCGGCGTGGAGATCGTGTCCGGCGCCGGCCGAACCCCCGAGGAAATCCTCGGCCTCGCCGCCGATGCCGACGTGATCCTCGCAGGCGCCGCCCCCAGGTTCGACGCCACCACCATCGCCGGTCTGCGCTGCAAGGGGATCGTCCGCTATGGGGTCGGGGTGGACTCGATCGACCTGGCCGCCGCCGCCGCTGCCGGGATCTGGGTGGCCAACACCCCCGACTACGGCACCGAGGCGGTGGCGGTTCACACCCTGGCCCTCGTCCTCGCCGGGATACGCCGGCTGCCCATGGCGGAGCGCCGGCTCCGCAGGGGTGATTGGGGTTTCGCCGAGCTGCGCCCGCTCCGGCTGCCCGGTTCCATGACCGCGGGGGTGGTCGGGTTCGGACGGATCGGCCGCCGGGTCGGTCAGTTGCTCACCGCCGTGGGTTTCGGGCGGGTGCTGGTCAACGACCCGATCCTCGACGACGAGCGGCAGCAGGCGGGCGTCGTGCCGTTGGAGACGCTGCTCGCCACCGCCGACGTGGTCACGCTCCACGTTCCTGGCGACATCGACCCGCTGATCGGATCAGCCGAGCTGGCGCTCATGCGGCCCGGGTCGGTGTTGGTCAACACCGCCCGCGGATCGTTGATCGATACCGGGGCCCTGATCGATGCGCTCGCGAAGGGTCGTCCCGCAATCGCCGCCCTCGACGTCTATCCCGAGGAGCCGCCTCCGACAGACCGTTTCTCTTCCGAGCAGCTGATATTGACTCCGCACATGGCGTGGTACACCGAGGAGACCGAGTTGGAAATGCGTCGTCAAGCCGCTGCGGAGGCGCGCCGTCTGCTCCAGGGCCTGCCCCTAGCCAACCCGGTGGTTCCGGCCAAGGTGGAGGCGCGTTGAACCGTTCCATCGATCGGCTCACCGCCCCCGAGGTGCGCGCCATCCTCGACCGGTCGGGGATCGCGGTGCTGTCGTTCGGGAGCATCGAACAGCACGGGGCGCACCTCCCGTGTGGCACCGACACCATGGCCGCCGATTTGGTCGCCGCTGACCTCGCCGAGCGGCTCGACGCCCTTGTGGTTCCGGGCGGTCCTTACGGTGTCACCCCGATCCACGCCGGTCATCCCGGCACCATCTCGCTGCGACGCCGGGTATTCGAGGAGTACGTGGCGAACATCTGCGAGGAACTGGCCTCGATGGGGGCGTCGGTCCTCGTCCTTGTCAACTGGCACGAGGGCAACATCGCCTCACTGGACGCGGTGGCCACCGACCTGCAGGATCGCCAAGGCATCGTGGTCGTGGCCGCCCAGGCTTGCTGCACGGCGCAGCGGATCTACGCGGAGCGGGGTGGCGGCCTCACCCATGGCGGGGCGATCGAGACGATGGCGGTGATGGCGGTCGACCCTGTTCTGGTCCGCTGGGATTCGGTCTCCGGGGCAAACCGGCCCGACGGCGCCGAGGCTCTCGATGCCATGCGGCGCTCCCGCGAGGTCTACGGATATATCACCGACGTCTCAGAACTGGCGTCCGATGGCTGGTACGGCGACCCCGCCTGGGCGACGCCTCAACTGGCTGCCGGGTTCGCCGCCGAGGTGGGGGCCGCGCTGGAGAAGGCGGTGCGCGATGTGCTCGCGGTCAGGGGCGCCACTCGATGACGGTTGCCGCCGCCGGCAGCTTCGAGTCGGAGCAGCGGCCGGGAAGGAGTAGCGCCGACCCGTTTGCCGGGTCGGGCGGTGGGAAGACGAGCGCACGGTGGGTCCACATCGAACCCGGTGCGCGCCGCAACGCCCACCGCCACCCCGACAGCGAGGAGATCGTGTTCGTCGCCGATGGTTCGGGGGCGGTGTGGCTTGACGGGACGTTCCACGTTCTCTCCGCCGGGTCGTGGGTGAGGATCCCCCGCGGTGTGCCCCACGCCACGGTGACCGCCGATGCGGCAGGGATCACCCTTGCCTGCTTCTTCCCGCACCCCGATCTTGACGCCAACCTCGAAGAACTCGACGTGGCAATACCCGAGATGGAGGCACCATGACCAACGGCCGGACGATGAGTGATCCGGTCCGGCTCGCACCTATAGGCTTGGGCCGTTGGGCCCGTGTCCTCGCCCGCGGCGCCCAGCGGGGGTCGGTTATCGAACTGGCCAGCTGCTTCTCGCGCCGCGAGGAGTCGCGCACCGCCTTCCGGGAGGAGTTCGGGATACCCAGGGGGGCGGAGAACCTCGACGAATTGCTCTCCGACCCCGAGATCGAAGGGGTGATCGTCACCACTCCGAACGACGCCCACAAGCCGGTCATCCTCGATTGTCTCGAGGCCGGCAAAGCGGTCTACACCGACAAGCCCATCGCCCACACCATCGAGGACGCCGCCGAGATCGCGGCTGCGGTTGATCGCACCGGGATGGTTTTCGCCGTGGGGC
This sequence comes from Acidimicrobiia bacterium, assembly GCA_036258335.1. Classification (GTDB taxonomy): domain Bacteria; phylum Actinomycetota; class Acidimicrobiia; order Spongiisociales; family DATADW01; genus DATADW01. Next base: position 780 of record DATADW010000348.1, on the reverse strand, counting down.
ACAGCGCCCGGCGTCTTTCCGGGCATCGGGCGATGAAGGAATGGATCGATCAGGGACGTATCGGGCGGGTGTCGCTGGCCGAGGCCAACTTCTCCAACGAACGCGGGCTCGAGCTCAGCCCATCCACATGGCGGTTCTTCGCCGACAAGAGCCCCGGCGGAGCTCTCATCCAACTCGGTGTTCATCACGCCGACACGCTGCAGTACCTGCTCGGGCCGGTCGCTGCCGTGAGCGCCCACGCTCGCCGCCTCTACACGGAGGCCGAGGTCCCCGATGCGGTGATGTGCATTCTCGAGTTCGAGTCGGGACCGCTCGGCTACCTGGGCACCGGTTGGGCCTCGCCCGGCGTGTACCAGATGCGCCTCCTCGGGACCGATGCCAACCTCATTTACGACCTCGACTTCACCCAGTGGGACCAGTCGCACTTGGTGGACGGTGCCAGCAGGTTGGTCAGTCAGGCCTACCGGAGCTCGGAACGCCCTGCCGTGCAGTTACCGCCTACGGATATGTTCCGCGAGCAACTCGAGGAGTTCGCCTTGGCCATCAGGGGAGAGGCCGAAGTTGAGGTGGGTGCCATCGAGGGGATCCGCGCTTTGGCGGTGGTGGCGGCGGCGCTCGAGTCCTCCGGCGACGGGGGCCGGGCGGTCGAGGTGGCGCCGCTGCTGGCCGGTGTCGGCGTGGCGGCTTGAAGGAGGAGCGATCATGGCGGAGACCGTCGATGTCGTGGTGGCGGGTGGAGGCCACAACAGCCTGATAACTGCCGCATACCTGGCCCGTGCC
>DATADW010000347.1:0-1595 GCA_036258335.1 Acidimicrobiia bacterium | reverse complement strand
CCGTCGAGATGAACCGGCTGATCGAGCTCAACATGGTTGAGGCCGGAGCAATCGGCTAAGGGCGCGGGAGGCGCGCCCTTAGTACTCAGGCCAGTTCAACTGGCTGATGCAACGACGAGTTGATGGTAGGTGTCTTTTGCGCTGCGTCGGTTGAGGCTGCGGCGGGGCATGGTGTTGAGGGTGTGGGCGATGTCGTCGAGGACGGTCTGGTCCTTGGGCATTGGGCTGGTCTTGGGGAGCCAGCGCCGGAGTAGGGCGTTGGTGTTCTCGACGAGGGGACGTTGCCAAGGGGACCGGGGGTTGGCGAAGAACACGGCTATACCGGCTTGTTGTTCGATCCGTGCCCAGCGGGCCAGCTCTCGGCCCTGGTCCCAGGTGAGGGTGCGTCGCAGCGCTGGGGGGACCCGGCTGAGGAGCCGGCTCACCACCACGGCGACGTGGTCGGAGTTCTTCCCCTCGGGGAGCGCTCCGAGCAGGGCGAGACGGGTGCGACGTTCGGTGAGGACCACGCTGGCGGACCGGTTTGATCGACCGACGATGAGGTCCCCTTCCCAGTGTCCGAGTTCGCTTCCCGGGTCACCGCAACGCATCGAGATCGGTTTGAAGGTTCCCAACGCCTTGGGGATCCGCCCGGTGGCGGTCCGCCGTCGCCGGGTCCTTCCCCGCCTCGGTCGACACAACAGCCGATGCGAGTCGTCGCCCAGGGGACGACGCGGGTGGTAACAGGCCCGGTAGATGGTCTCGTGAGAGATGAAGCAACCTTCGGCTGCCAGCCGCCAGGCGATCACCTGGGGAGACAAGCGACGTTCCAGCCCGGCACGGACCCGACGCCGCAAACCCTGATCCGTCTCCAGTCGCAACCGCTTCGGTCGGCGCGCACGACGTCGGGCTCGCCGATGGGCGAGATGAGCCACATAACCGTGCCCGCTACTGTTCCGAGCCAGCTCACGGGTCACCGTCGAGGTCGCTCGTCCCAACCGGCGACCAATCGCCGCCAAGCTCTCCCCGCCGACAATCCCTACCCTGATCTCCTCACGCTCCGCCAACGACAGCCGCGCACCTGGCATCCTGACCACCTCCACCGGTTGGTTGCTTCGGGGTTGACCCCGGCATCATGCCGGGACCGTTGCAACCACCGGTGGAACTCGCCTTAGTACTTAGTACCGAGGACAGGTCGTGACATCTTTGGCGGGGTCCGGGCCATTCCTAAGCTGAGCATATGACCGTGTTGCGGGTGGCGGGCGCCCAGCTCGACCTGGTGGTCGGCGACCTGCCCGGCAACGAGGCGCGCATCATCGAGGCCATGCGCTGGGCCGAGGAGGCCGGTGCCCATGTGCTGCTCCTCCCCGAGTTGGCGGTCACCGGTTACCCGCCTGAGGATCTGGTCCTCCGTCCCGGGTTCATCGAGGCCAACCGGAATGTCGTAGAGCGCCTGGCCGCCGCCTCCGGTGAGGTGACGACTGTGGTCGGCTTTGTCGACCGCCAGTCGGGGGCGGGCCGCAATGCCGCCGACGCGGTGCCCCGTACCGTGGCCAACGCGGCAGCGGTGCTGTGCCGGGGCCGTTTGCGCGGGGTGTACCACAAGGTGCTGCTGC
>DATADW010000346.1:0-13207 GCA_036258335.1 Acidimicrobiia bacterium | reverse complement strand
GGCGCCCGTCGCATGGCCGAGACCGGGACCGGCGTGGCGCACTGCCCCACATCGAACATGCGGCTCGGCTCCGGGATCGCCCCGCTGCGGCGCTACCTGGAGGAGGGTGCGCCGGTGGGTCTTGGTGTGGACGGCTCCGCCTCCAACGACGGCGGCGGATTACTCGCCGAAGCGCGCCAGGCGATGCTCCTTGCCCGCCTGGCCGCGGCGCCCGACGGCCCGCTGCTTGCGGCGCGCACCGCCTTGCGCCTGGCCACGGCGGGCGGCGCAGCAGTGCTGGGTCGACAGGATCTTGGGTCGCTTGAACCGGGAAAGGCCGCCGACCTCATGGCGGTGCGGCTCGACCACCTTGAATACGCCGGGGCCGGTTGGGATCCCATCGCGGCCCTCGTTCTGTGCGCCCCGGTGACGATCGACCGCTCCTGGGTGCACGGGCGTCCCGTGGTAGTCGACGGCGAGTTGACCACGGTCGATGTGCCGGCGCTGATCGAGTCGCATAGCACGATGGCGGCGTCTCTGGCTGGGTGAGCGTGCCGTCCCTCGGCTAGCTTCGGTGGGGGAGTGGACGCATATCTCGCCCCCGGCCTCGACGAGGCGCTCGGGTTCCTCGAGGAGTGGCCGGGCGCAACCCCCCTCGCCGGGGGGACCGACCTGATGGTCGATGTGAATGCCGGGCGGGTCCGGCCCGACAGGGTGCTCTCGTTGCGGCGCGTGCCCGAACTACAGGATTGGGAGGACGGAAGGATCGGAGCCGGAGTGACCTGGCGGCGGCTGCAGGACGCCGGCCACTCTGCGCTGGCCCAGGCGGCGCGCACCATCGGATCACCCCAGATCCGCAACGCCGGCACCATCGGGGGCAACGTCGGGACAGCCAGCCCGGCAGGGGATGGGCTCGCCTTCCTGGCCGCCGCCGACGCCCTGATCGAGCTGGCCTCGGCCAACGACGGGAGGCGGGTGCCCTGGGACGAGTTCTTCGTCGGGGTCAAGGAGACCACGAGACGACCAGACGAGCTCATCACTGCGCTGGTGGTTCCTGACGACATCCCCGGCCGGCAGGCATTCGGCAAGGTGGGGATCCGATCGGCGATGGTGATCTCCATCGTGGTCTGCTGCGTGTTGCGCGACAACGATGGCGCCACGAGGGTGGCATTGGGCTCGGTGGCGCCGACCCCGATGAGAGCTCGAGATGCCGAGCGGATGATCTCGGAGGAGCGCCGCCCCTCGGCCGCCGCTCTCGACGAGTTCGCTCGGCTGGTCGCCGAGGAGGTGCGGCCCATAACCGATCATCGCTCCACCGCCGGATACCGGCGCCACGCCGCCGGCGTTCTGGCGCGGCGCCTCTTGGAGCGCGTGCTGTGATCGTCAGCGTCACGGTCAACGGCGAGCAGCGCTCGGCCAGCGTATTCGGGAGCGAGAGCCTGCTCGTCGTGTTGCGCGATGAGTTGAGGCTGGCCGGCTCGAAGAACGCCTGCGAAGAAGGCGAGTGCGGATCGTGTTCGGTGCTCCTCGACGGGCGCCTGGTGTGCTCCTGCCTGGTGATGGCAGCGGACACGGACGGCTCGACCGTGACCACCGTCGAGGGTGTGGCCGGTGCCGACGGTTCCATCCACCGCGTGCAGCAAGCACTGCTCGAAGCCGGGGCGACCCAGTGCGGCTTCTGCACGCCGGGTTTCGTCATGGCGATCGTCGATCTGCTCGAAGGGGAGCCCCACCCGGGCACCGCCGACATCGGGGAGGCGCTGGCGGGGAACATCTGCCGGTGCACCGGTTACGGGTCCATCGTGCGGGCGGTTCGGCGGCTCGCAGACAGTTCGGAGAGGTGAAGTGACTGCGCCCACCACGACCGTCCAGCGACCACCGACCGGTGTGGCAGGCGGCGTGGGTACGACCACCGGCCGGCCCGACGCCATCCCCAAGCTCAGCGGGAGCTTCGCCTACCCGTCCGACTTGTGGGCGGAGGGGATGTTGTGGGGCGCCACCGTGAGGAGTCCTTTCGCCAGGGCTCGCATCGGTCGGATCGACGTCGCCCCGGCGTTGGCTGTCCCCGGCGTTGCGGCGGCGCTCACCCAGGAGGACGTCCCGGGGAGAAAGACCTTCGGCTTGGAACACTCCGATCAGCCAGTGCTCGTCGATCGGGAGGTGCGATTCTTCGGCGAACCCGTCGCTCTCGTGGTGGGCCGCGACGAGGAGACAGCGAGGCGGGGTGCGGCCGCCGTGGTGGTCGAGTTCGAGAGGCTCGAGCCACTGACCGACCCGGAGGAGGCCGACCGCCGCGACGAGGTGTTCCGCCGGCTGCGGATCAGGCGCGGTGATCCGGGCCTCCACGGCGAGGTCGTCGTTGAGGGCTACTACGAGGTGGGGATTCAAGACCAGGCGCCCTTGGGACCAGAGGCGGGTCTCGCCGTGCCCGACGGGAATGGTGGGGTCGATCTGCATGCGACGAGCCAGGCGGTTCATGTCGACCACGCCCAGATCGTCGCCTCGCTCGGGTTGGCGCCCGACCAGGTGCGGGTCCACCCCGCCGGGATGGGTGGCGCCTTCGGGGCGCGCGAGGACCTCAATCTCCACATCCATCTCTGCCTGCTGGCGCTGCGCACCGGGAAGCCGGTGAAGATGGCATACCGCCGCGCCGAGTCGTTTGCCGGCCACGTCCACCGCCACCCGGCCCGGATGTGGTACCGGCACGAGGCCGACAGGACGGGGAGGCTCGTCCGGGTCGAGGCCCGGATCCTGCTCGACGGCGGCGCGTATGCCTCGTCCACCACTGCGGTGGTGGCCAACGCCTCCTACTTCGCCGTCGGGCCCTACCGATGCGACGCGGTGGTGGTGGACGGGGTGGGGGTACGCACCAACAACCCGCCGTGCGGGGCGATGCGCGGGTTCGGGGCGGTGCAGTCCTGCTTCGGATACGAGTCCCAGATGGACCGGCTCGCCGCCGCCTTGGGGATGGACCCACTCGAGCTACGCCGCCGCAACGCATTGGGCAGGGGCGATGTGCTCGCCACCACCGGCCAGGAGATCGACGGCCCGCTGCCGACGATCGAGGTGATCGACTCGGTCGCCTCGCTCCCGCTCCCCGACGCACGGCTAGACGATGATCCGCGGCTTCTCCCAGGTGGGGTCGGACTGACCACGCCCCTCTCCGCCGTCAAGCGCGGCGTCGGCTACGCCGTCGGTATGAAGAACCTCGCTTTCTCCGAGGGGTTCGACGACTTCGCCGAGGCACGAGTGGCGCTGACGCCGCGCGGCGCAACCGTGGAGACCGCTGCCGTCGAGGTGGGCCAGGGCTTGGTGGCGGTCCTCGCTCAGATCGCCCGCAGCGCCCTCGGTCTCAGCGAGGTGACCGTACGCACCGTGGACACCTCCCGCCTCGGCTCGGCCGGGTCCACTTCGGCGTCGCGCCAGACTCAGATGTCAGGCGGTGCCGTGCTCGAGGCGGCCACCCGGCTCCGACAACGGCTGCTCGACGACTGGGAGGCCGACCAACTCGACGACGTCGGGCTATGGCGCGGCGAGCAACTCATCGCCGGTCTCGACGAGGTGTGCGCCCGCGGTGATTCGGTCGAGGAGGTGCGGTTCCGTCATCCGCCCACCTCGCTCCCCGATGACGACGGTCAAGGGAGAGTCCACGCCGACTTCGTGGTGGCCGCTCACCGCGCCGTGGTCGATGTCGACCCCGAACTTGGCTTGGTGCGGGTGGTCAGCATCGACACCGCCCAGGACGTCGGCCTTGCTCTCAACCCCGGTCTGGTGCGGGGACAGATCGAGGGGGGGATCATGCAGGGACTCGGGTTGGCGTTGATGGAGGAACTGGTGGTGGATGACGGCGTGATCCGCAACGCCAACTTCACCGACTACCTGCTCCCCACCATCGCCGACGCACCACCGGTGGAGATGGTGCTGGTGGAGCAGCCCGGCTCCTGGGGTCCCTTCGGGGCGAAAGGCGTGGGAGAGCCGCCGACGATCTCTTCCACCGCGGCGATAGTGGCGGCCATACGCGACGCCGTGGGCCGACCGCTGACCCGGGTCCCGGTGCGCCCCGCCGACATCGTCGGGCTCTGAAACAACTCGGCCTGCTACCTACCGACGGTCACCGCCGGGTCCTGGCCGTGCTCTCCCACTTGCGGTCTTGACGGACCTACATCTGGCCGACTTCGTCGGGGATCTCGTAGGCGGTGGCGTGGCGATATGGCTTGTCGATGACGTCGAAGAAGGCCACCGAGTCGTCCGGGTCCGATGCGGTGATCTCCGACGAGGGCACCACCCAGATGCTGGCGGCCTCGCCGCGCCGCGAGTAGACGTCGCGCCCGGCTTGGAGGGCGGTCTCGGCGTCGGGGGCGTGAAGGCTGCCGGCATGGACGTAGGACAGCCCGCGCCTGGGGCGAACGAACACCTCCCACATGCGGTACCCGCCGCCTGGTTCGGTCATGCCGTGGCCGCGGTCTCCCGGCGCGCCGCGTATGCGGCTGCCGCCTGACGCACCCAGGCGCCATCATCCCAAGCGCGCCGCTTGTGCTCGATCCGCTCCCGGTTCATCGGACCGTCCCCCTTCACCACCGACCAGAACTCGTTCCAGTCGATATCACCGAAGTCGTAGTGACCCCGCTCCGCGTTCCAGGCCAGGTCGGGGTCGGGGATGGTGAGCCCGAGGTACTCGGCTTGGGGGACGGTCATATCGACGAATTGCTGACGGAGGTCGTCGTTGGATACCCGCTTGATCTTCCATGCGGCGGACTGCTCGGAGTGGGTCGAGGCCGAGTCGTGTGGGCCGAACATCATCAGCGATGGCCACCACCAACGGTTGAGGGAGTCCTGCGCCATCGCCCGCTGTTCGTCGGTCCCCTTGCACAGCGCGATGAGGATTTCGTAGCCCTGGCGCTGGTGGAAGGACTCCTCTCGGCAGATGCGCACCATGGCCCGGGCGTATGGGCCAAAAGAGCACCTGGTCAACATCACCTGATTGGTTATGGCGGCGCCGTCCACCAGCCAGCCGATGGCACCCATGTCCGCCCACGAAAGGGTCGGGTAGTTGAAGATCGACGAGTACTTGTGACGGCCGCGGTGGAGGAGATCGACCATCTCGTCGCGAGTGATACCGAGGGTCTCGGCCGCCGAGTACAGATATAGGCCGTGGCCCGCCTCGTCCTGGACCTTGGCCATGAGGATCGCCTTGCGCTTCAGCGAGGGCGCCCTGGTGATCCAGTTGCCCTCGGGCTGCATCCCGATGATCTCGGAATGAGCGTGCTGGGCGATTTGACGGATGAGCGTCTTCCGGTACCCGTCCGGCATCCAATCGGCTGGTTCCACCTTCTCCTCGGCGTCGAGCAGCGCCTCGAACCCATCCTCGGGTGACATCGAGCGCAAGGTAGCGAACGATCGTTCGTTAGTCAACCGGTGGACGCCTATCAGCTGCCTGTCAGGAGGCGCGCTGCTCGATGCGGTCGAGCGGGAGGGGCTGTCTGAAGAGTCCCTGCGGAACCGGTGCTCCGGTGCGGACCAGAGCCAGGTGCCATGAGGGTGAGGCGCCGAGGGCCCAGCGGAGGAATCCCACCGCCGCCCGGCCCGCTCGCCGGGCGACCGGCCGAGGTGAGACACCGAGGACCGACCGCAGCCGGGCGGGGATCGTGGAAACCGCTGCCTGGTACAGCACCTGGTAGCCGGCGCGCACTCCGGTCGTCAGCGGAGGTGACTCCAGAAAGGAGAGAGCTTCGGTCATACCCGGTGACGGGGAGGCGTGCGGGTGCGTGGCCAGCCAGAGGCGCAATTCCCGGGCCGTCGTCGGCAGCGGGTCGGCGCCCAGCAGCCGCCCCACCCGCGTCTGCTCCTCGACGAACCGGTCGGCGTCTCGTTCGGCCAGCGGGGTGGGTGCGTAGGTCTGGTAGGTGGCGAGGAAGGAGTCGGTGAGGGCGTTGTGCACCCAGGCGGCGAATTCGGCCGTGTCGGCGGTGTAGGCCCGGCCGCGGTGCGAGGTACCCACCACCGCACGGTGGGCGCGCCGCACCAAGTCCACGGCGCGCTCCACCTCGGGGATGGCGCCATAGGTCGTGGCGGTGACGTACGCCGAGGTGCGCGATAGGCGGCCGAGTGGATCCTCCCTATAACGGGAGTGGTCTGCAACCCCCGCCACCACCTCGGGGTGGGCCGCCTGGACCAACAGCGCCCGGATCCCCCCGGCGAATGTGCTCGTATCGCCGATCACCGTCCAGCTCACCGATCCGGGCCCGAACAGCCCCGGGTCGCCTCGGTGGACCAGGGTGCGGGCCAGCGGGTAAGGGGCGTGTTGAAACGGTCCGGTCGCCGAGGCCACCACCCGTTGCCGCATGGACTCCGAGAGACCGCCGAGATCAACCACCGATGGAGTGTCCCATACGGCAGCCGTTACCGGCTGTGTTCATGCCTCGTTGTCGCCGGCCCAGGCCGATCACAGGGCCGGTACTGCGCGGTCAGGGGTGGCCGAGGTTGGAGGCCCACAGCGACCAAGGGACGGCCACGAAACGCTCCCTGTCTATGTAGTCGGTGTCTGCCTCCGCCTCCAGGCACCAGCCGAGTGCCGGGCTGTTCTTCACCTCTTCCCGCTCCACAAGTGCCAGTTCGCGGTGCTCGCCAGATTCGCCGACCTCTGATATCCGTCGTACCCGAATGCTCATCTGTCTCCTCTCTGAACGGGTCCGAACCGCTCTTGGTAGTCCTCAATCGACGCTTCGACGACGGCGAAAGCGTGCACCGCGTCGTAGCGCTCGCGGATCGCGGTCGTCGGTGGCGTACCCGGGGTCAGCTTGTAGGTCTCGAAGTAGTGGATCAGCCTGTCCATGAGGGTGACGGGCAGGTCGTCCATCTCCCGCACCGAGCTCCATATCGGGTCGTCCTTGAGCACGGCGACGATCTTGTCGTCGGCCTCGCCGTGGTCGATCATCCGCAGCCCCCCAACGACGCGGGCGGTGAGCAGGATGTCGGCACGCTCGATGGGGCGCTCGGACAGGACGCAGATGTCCATTGGGTCACCATCTCCGCCAGTCGCTTCCGGGTAGAGGTGGGCGACGCGATCACCGCAGTAGGTGCGCGGGATGAACCCGTAAAGCACTGGGGGCGAGCTCGAGGTGAGTTGCGGGCGGTCCACCCGCAGGTACCCGGTCGTCTTGTCCACCTCGTACTTGACCAGGTCGAAGGGCGTGATCTCGATGTATGCGGTGACGACACGCGGCGGATCAGGCCCAACTTCGAGTCCATGCCATGGATGGGGCCGCCAATCGCGGAAGTCGGAGGTCACGCCGAGAAACCTAACGACCGTGGGACGTCTCCGACCGGAGCGGGCGCTCAGCTCGTTGCCATCCTCCGGATCACGGTATGGAGGATGCCGCCATTGCGGTAGTACTCCACCTCGACCGGGGTATCGACCCGGCAGGTGGCGACGAACTCGACGGCCGTGCCGTCGGTGCGGGTGGCCCGCACCGGGACTGGCTGGCGTGGCACCAACCCGTCGCTCACATCGATGTCGAACGTCTCGGTCCCGTCGAGGCCGAGCGCCTCAGCGTTCTCGCCCGGCAGGTAGGTGAGCGGGAGCACCCCCATCCCCACCAGGTTGGAGCGGTGGATCCGCTCGAAGCTCTCGGCGATGACGGCCCTGACACCGAGCAGGAACGTCCCCTTTGCCGCCCAGTCCCGCGAGCTCCCCATCCCGTAGTCCTTGCCGGCGAGGACCATTAGCGGCACCCCTGCTTCCTGGTAGTGCATCGCCGCCTCGTAGATGCTCTTCACGTCGCCGTCGAGCAGGTCGGTGGTCCAGCCGCCCTCGGTTCCGGGCGCCAACTCGTTGCGCACCCGTATGTTGGCGAAAGTCCCTCTGGTCATCACCCGGTCGTTGCCTCGCCGTGACCCGTAGCTGTTGAAGTCAGCCGCGCTCACGCCTCGCTCGATCAGATACTGCCCCGCCGGGGAGTCCGGCTTGATTGAGCCCGCCGGGCTGATGTGGTCGGTGGTCACCGAATCGCCCACCTTGACCAGCACCCGGGCACCATCGATTACCTCGATCGGCCGGGGCGTCGGCGCCAGGTCGACGAAGAACGGCGGCTCCTGGATGTAGGTGCTCTCCTCGCCCCATTGATAGATGTCGCCGCCGGTGGTGTCGATCGCTCTCCACTCGTCGGACCCCTGGAACACATGGCCGTACTGCTGGGTGAACTGGTCGCTGTCGAGGCTGCTCGACACCGCTTCGGCGATCTCCTGCTGGCTCGGCCACAGGTCCCGCAGGTACACCGGCTCACCGTCGTTCCCGGTTCCGATCGGCTCGGTGGTGAGGTCGATGTCCACCGTCCCCGCGATGGCGTATGCGACCACCAGAGGGGGCGAGGCGAGATAGTTGGCCCGAACCTCAGGATGGATGCGTCCTTCGAAGTTGCGGTTGCCCGATAGCACCGAGGCGACCACGAGGTCACCTTTGGCGACGGCCTCGGAGATCTGCTCGGGGAGCGGTCCGGAGTTGCCGATGCAGGTGGTGCACCCGTATCCGACCAGGTAGAACCCGAGCGCCTCGAGGTCATCCATCAGTCCCGCCCGCTCCAGGTATTCGGTCACAACCTTGGAGCCGGGGGCGAGCGACGTCTTGACCCAAGGCTGGCGGCTGAGCCCCCGCTCCCGTGCCTTGCGGGCCACCAACCCGGCGCCGACCATCACGTCGGGGTTGGAGGTGTTGGTGCACGAGGTGATGGCGGCGATGACGACGTCGCCGTTGTCGAGATTGAAGGTGGCGCCGTCGAGCGTGGTCTCCACACCGGTCCGCTCGAGCACCGCAACCGCACCCTGTTCCTGCTCGCCCTGGCCCTGCGGGCGGGCGAACCTGCCTGCCAGGTCGGACTCCCAACCGCTCTTCATCCCCGAGAGAGAAACCCGGTCCTGGGGCCGGGTTGGCCCGGCGAGCGACGGCTCGACCGAGGCCAGGTCCAGCGTGAGCTCCGCGCTGTAGGTGATGTCGCGTCCGTCCTCGCGCCACAACCCCTGCTCGCGGTAGTACTGCTCGACCGTCGCGATCAGGTCCTCGTCGCGACCGGTGAGCCGCAGGTAGGTGAGCACCTGTTCGTCAACCGGGAAGAACCCGATGGTGGCGCCGTACTCCGGCGCCATGTTTCCGATCGTCGCCCTGTTGGCCACCGGCATCTCGGCCAGGCCGGACCCGTGGAACTCGACGAACTTGCCGACTACGCCGTGCTGGCGGAGCATCTGGGTGATCCGGAGGACCAGGTCGGTGGCGGTGGAGCCTTCGGGGAGCTTGCCGGTCAGCTGGAACCCCACCACCTCGGGGACGAGCATCGACAATGGCTGCCCCAGCATGGCCGCCTCGGCTTCGATGCCGCCCACACCCCAGCCGAGGACGCCGAGTCCGTTGATCATGGTGGTGTGCGAGTCGGTGCCGATGAGGCTGTCGGGGTAAAGCGTTCCTTCGTGGTCCCAGACAACCCGGGCCAGGTACTCCAGGTTCACCTGATGGACGATCCCGGTGGCCGGCGGGACCACCCTGAAATTGCTGAACGCCGACTGCCCCCACTTGAGGAACTCGTACCGCTCTCGGTTGCGTTCGAACTCTCGCTCGGCGTTGATGGTCAGCGCCATGCCGGAGTTGAACGCATCGACCTGCACCGAGTGATCGATGACCAGGTCGCAGGGAACCACCGGGTTGATCCTCGATGCGCTGGCCTCGTCGCCCGTCATCCTCACCACGGCCGAGCGCATGGCGGCCAGGTCGACGACGGCCGGGACACCGGTGAAGTCCTGGAGGACGACGCGACCAGGAATGAACGGGATCTCAACCTCGCCTACCGCCATTGCGTCGTAACCGGCGAGGGCGCGCACGTCGTCTTCGGTGACCAAGTGGCCGTCGAGGTGGCGCAGCGCCGCCTCGAGCAGGACCTTGATCGAATAGGGGAGGCGGTCAACGTCTCCGAGGGCATCGAGGCGGTGGATGGTGCGCTCACCTAGCGGTGTGGCGATCTTCTTGGTTGCACCGAAGGGGTCAAGGGCCATACCTGAAGTGTATCGGTGGGACCGCGCTGGTCTCGGGGGGCGAGAGCGGAAGGTCTGCGAGGTTTCGGGTGGTCAGCGACATTCCTGACGGCGGATTTCCTCGAGGGTCCGCCTCAGGAGCGGGAGGGTTGCTCGGTCTTTGCCTCGATTGGCTGCCTCCTTCGACCGGATCACATCCTCGAGAGAGGCAACAGGCACATCGACGGACATCACTTTGATGCGGACGAGCCGATCAACCAGGTCGTCGTAGCCCTCTGTGCCCGCAGGTTTCAGCGAGATATCGAGGTTGCCGTGGGTCGTCGTGAGGTTCCACACCGAGACTTCGCTCAACGACTCACCGGTGTGGTCAAACCGCACCCCCTCCGGCGTATCCGCGGTATGAGCCCGAGCATCCAGGTCACGTAAGGCCTGGCTGAGGTGGTCCATGTTGTCGGCACTTGTCTCCGGCGCGATATCGACGTCGAAGGTCACAGTCGGAGCGCCTTGTATGACCGCGGCCAACCCCCCGATGACGGCGTAGCGGACCTGTCTCCGCTCCAACGCAGCCAGAATCAGCTCAGGCCGAAACCCGCTCACCAGACGCCATGCTTGATCTGGCGGACGCGATGAACCTGACGAAATTGAGCATGGTCTCGACTCGCTCTGCAGGGGTGCGACGCAACTGACGTTGGATTAGCGCCAGGTCGTGGCCGTCATCAGATTCGTAGATCCCGAATCCGAGGTCGAGCCCGCACGCTCGGATCAGTTCGACCACCGTCTCCAGCGGCGGCTTTACTTCGCCGCGCTCCCAACGCCCGATCACCGATGGTGCCTTGCCGGCCCGCTCGGCAAGTTGACGCTGGGTGAGCCCTGCGCGGCGGCGCGCCTCGCGGATCAGGTCACCTGAGATCATGTGGCAACCTTAGCGCAGATCTGCGGTCAGACGCCGATCCTGGGGTTTGTGCGAGTCTCCGGTGATGCGCTTGGCGATCAACATTCCCAACTTCGGTCCCTTCGAGGACCCTCACACCGTGGTGGACCTGGCACGGAGGGCGGAAGCAGCAGGGTGGGATGGTCTCTTCATCTGGGACCACCTCGTGTTCGAAGACGGCAACGAGGTGGCCGACCCGTGGGTTCTTCTCACCGCCGCCGCTATGGTCACCGAGCGGTTGGTGCTGGCGCCAATGGTCACTCCGCTGCCGCGGCGCCGCCCCTGGGTCGTGGCGCGCCAGGCGGTGTCTCTCGACCGGCTGAGCGATGGGCGCCTCATTCTCGGGGTGGGGATCGGCGAGCCCGCCGATCTCGACTTCGAGATTTGGGGCGAGGATCCTGATCGCAGGGTCCGTGCGGCCCAGTTGGACGAGGGCCTTGAGGTGATCACCGGGTTGTGGAGAGGCGAGCCGTTCCGCTTCAGCGGCGACCACTACGAGGTCGGGCCGGTGACCTTCCTTCCGCGGCCGGTCCAACAGCCGCGCATCCCGATCTGGGTGGCAGGGGTCTGGCCCTACAAGCGCCCCTTCCGGCGGGCGGCGCGGTTCGACGGAGTGGCGCCTTTGGTCGCCGCGGATGGCGTCTTCCCCGCCCCGTTGACGCCGGACAGGGTTCGTCTCATCTTGGAGTACGTGAAGGTGCACCGCGGCACCGACGACCCCTTCGACCTGCTCGCCACGGGCCCCCTCCCCGATGACCCTGCTGCCGCCGCCGACCGGTTGGTCGAGTTGTCGGAAGCCGGCGCCACCTGGTGGCAGCGGGGTTGGGATCCGTGGAGCGGTGAGGAACCCGATGACTTCCTCAGCGTCATCGACGCCGGGCCGCCGGGGTGACGACGCCGAGTCAGTCGGTGAGGGTGGAGGCCCTCGGGACGGTGGGTCTGTCAACCGCCGGCCGACTCCTGCTCCTCTATACCGGTGGGACGATCGGGATGACCGAGGACGAGGACGGCCGGCTGGTCCCGCTGGATCTCAGCCGCCTGGTAAGCCATCTGCCGATCATCAACCGGCTCCCGGTGTCGGTGACGTTGACTGCATTCGCCGATCCGATCGATTCGGCGGCTATCCAGCCCCAGCATTGGCTGGACATCGCCGATGCCATAGTCGAGCACGCCCCGGGTCACGCCGGGGTGGTGGTGCTGCACGGCACCGACACCATGGCCTACACCGCGGCTGCGTTGAGCTTCCTCCTCGAAGGGCTCGACATACCGATAGTGCTCACCGGTGCGCAGCGCCCGATCACCGCCATCCGCTCCGACGGGCGAGAGAACCTGGTGACCGCCGCCGCCATCGCACTCGCCCAGTTCGAAGGCACCGCCACGGTCCCCGAGGTGACGATCTTCTTCGACGATGTGCTGCTCAGGGGCAATTGCACGTCGAAGGTTCACGCCGACAGCTATCGGGGGTTCGCCTCCCCCAACATGGGTCCGTTGGCGACGGCCGGAGTCAGCATCGAGTACGACCGGGGTGCGATACGGCCCCCAGGCCAGCCCCCGTTGCGGCGCTCCGGCGGGTTGTGCACCGACGTCGCCACTCTCCGACTCCACCCCGCCCTCGACGAAGCGGATCTGACCGCCACGCTGTCGCGGCCCGGCCTGCGGGGTCTGGTGATCGAGGCATACGGGGCGGGCAACGGTCCAAACTCGGGGTGGTTCCTCGATGGTCTGACCGCGGCGAGCGAGCGGGGGGTGGTCGTCGTGGTGACCACCCAGTGCGGCGCCGGCTCGGTTCGTGGTGGCGCCTACGCCACTGGTGCGGCGCTCCTCGATACCGGGGCGGTCCCCGCCCTCGACATGACCTTCGAGGCTTCGATCACCAAGCTCATGGTGCTGCTCGACCGCTACTCGGTCGATGAGGTGCGGCTGCTCATGCAACAAGATCTGGCCGGTGAGCTGACCACGGTGTGACGTCGGCGAACCTTCTTGCGTGGCTGAAGCACGGCGCTTGAATCCGCCCACCGTATTGGTAACTGTGTCACGCAATAACCAGGAGCCCCACTACGGCGAGCCGGCGAGCCGACGGAGGGCTCCCCGATCGGTCTTGCCCAAGTGGGTCTGGGGGAGCGCGTCCACCACGATCACCCTTCGCGGGTGCTTGTAGGGCTCGAGCCGATCGAGGACGTGCCGCTGCAACTCCTCCTCCAGCCCGGGCGAGGCATCAGCCACCACGAAGGCGACCGGTTCGAGCAGTCCGACCTGGTTGTCGACGGCGATCACGGCGCACTC
>DATADW010000345.1:0-14072 GCA_036258335.1 Acidimicrobiia bacterium | reverse complement strand
GGCCCGACAGCCTGCGCCGACCCCTGCAGGCCGGGCACTATCCTGGCTGGGCCGTCTTGCGGGTGTAGCTCAATGGTAGAGCCCCAGCCTTCCAAGCTGGTGGTGAGGGTTCGATTCCCTTCACCCGCTCCGCGGGTCGGGAAACGGACCGCGAGGATCGGCCCCCGTAGCTCAGAGGACAGAGCGGGTGCCTTCTAAGCACCGGGTCGGGGGTTCGAATCCTCCCGGGGGCGCCGACCCGAGCGGGTTCCGCAGCGGCGGGACCGTCATGGTGTCCGTAGCTCAGGTGGTTAGAGCGCCAGGTTGTGGCCCTGGAGGTCGGGGGTTCAAGTCCCCTCGGTCACCCCAGCCGCCTTCGTGGCGCGCCTGCGCCGCACTTGGTCGGCGCCCGACCATCCAAGGAGCCGATCTGTGAACACGACGCTGAGCGACGCCGGGCCATTCGAGAAGGTTCTAACCCTCCGGCTTGAGGAGAACGAGCTGGCGGATGCCGAGGAACAGGCCGCCCGGCGCCTCTCCAGAGAGCTCCGCATCAAGGGGTTCCGGCCCGGCAAGGCGCCGCGCCGAATAGTCGAGGCAACAGTCGGCCCGGATCGCCTGAGGAGTGAGGCCATCGACGACCTCCTCCCCACGGCGGTCGACCGGGCCCTCACCGAGACCGATCTGTTTCCCGCAGTGACCCCATCCGTGGAAGCGATACGAACCATCGACGAAGGCGTCGAGGTGGACGTCAGGGTCACCGTCTGGCCGGAGACCGACAAGGTGCCCGACTACCAGAATCGTCGTATCGAGATCGACTTGCCGATGGTCGACGACGAGCGGGTCGACGAGCAGATCACCCAGGTGCGCAGGCAGTTCGCCGAGTTGGAGACCGTCACTCGCCATGCCCAGGACGGTGATTTCGTCTCCGTCGACATCGCGGCGACGTCGGGAGGGGTCGAGGTGCCGGAGGCCACCGCCTCAGATCTGCTCTATGAGCTCGGCTCGGGGACCTTCGTCGAAGGTCTCGACAACATCCTCCCCGGCAAGGGCGCTGGTGAGATCCTCAACTTCGTCGGGCCGCTCCCTGCCGGCTTCGGCGATCGGGCGGGCGAGGAGGTCGATTTCCGCGTCCTCATCAAGGAGGTGCGTCGAGTCAAGCTCCCCGATCTCGAGGACGATTGGGTTTCTGAGGTCACCGAGTTCGACACGGTGGACGAGCTCCGGTCGAATCTGCGGACCCGGCTCGATGCGGTGGAGCGATCCACGGCTCGGTCAGATTTGCGGAACAAGCTGCTCGAAGAGCTGATCGCCGAGCTCGATGTAGAGCTCCCGCCCGCGATCGTCACCGCCGAAATGGAGTCCCAACTGCACCGCTTCGGCCACCGGCTGGAGGCCCAGGGTGTGACCTTGGCCGACTACATGCGAGTCACCGGGCTCGACCGCGAGGCGCTCACCAATGACCTGCGCAACCAGGCAGAGCGCTCAATCCGGGTCGACATCCTGCTCGATGCGGTCGCCGCCGACGCCGAGCTCACGGTGTCGGACGAGGAGTTGGATGAGGCGCGGGAGGCACTGGCGCAGGGGGCCGACGACCCCGATGCGGCGCGTGTCGCCCTTGCCGACGGTGCCCGGGGCAAGGCTCTCAGGAGTGATATCCTGCGAAGGAAGGCACTGGAGCGGCTCGAGGCCGGTGCCCTCCCCGTCGACCAGGCGGGCAAGGTCCTCGACCTGTCCCCGGTGTCGCTACCCGATGAAGAACCCGCAGTCGGGGTCGCAGCCGACGATCCCACAGATGTCGACTCGGGGGACGGGGATGACGAGACCGGCAATGAGACCGGCGAAGAGGCCAGCAACGAAGAAGGCAACGATGGGGCCGATCAGCCCGAGGAGCAGAGCCCTCCCACGGGCCCCGCAGAGGAGCAGCGATGAAGCTTGAGAGCTACCTCGTCCCGACCGTCGTCGAGCAGACCTCGCGCGGTGAACGGGCGTTCGACATTTACAGCAGGCTGCTCAAGGACAGGATCATCTTCCTTGGCACCCCGATCGACGATACGGTTGCCAACCTGATAATGGCGCAGCTGCTCCACCTCGAGTCCGAAGACCCCGACAAGGACGTCTTCATCTACATCAACTCGCCGGGCGGCTCGATCACCTCGCTGTTTGCCATCTACGACACGATGCAGTACATCAAGCCGGATGTGAACACGGTCTGCATGGGGATGGCCGCCTCGGCGGCGGCGGTGATCCTCGCCGGCGGGGCCGAGGGCAAGAGGTTCGGTCTTCCCCACGCTCGGGTGATGCTCCATCAGCCGTCCGGGGGAGCCCAGGGTCAGGCGACCGACATCGAGATCCAGGCGCGGCTCATCATGCACATGCGTGAGCAGATCAACCGCATCCTCGCCCAGCACACCGGGCAGACATACGAGAAAGTCGCCATCGACACCGAGCGTGACTTCTGGATGACCTCCGACGAGGCCAAGGACTACGGTCTGGTGGACGCCATCCTCACCCGGCGGGAACTGGCCGCGGTGGCGGCCGGGGCGTAGGGCAGGAGGACGGATGGCGAAATTCGGCGACGGCGGCGATCTCCTCAAGTGCAGCTTCTGCGGTAAGTCGCAGAAGCAGGTCAAGAAGCTCATCGCCGGACCCGGCGTCTACATCTGCGACGAGTGCATCGATCTCTGCAACGAGATCATCGAGGAGGAGTTTTCCGCCTCCGAGGAGATCAGCTTCTCCGAACTGCCCAAGCCGAGGGAGATCTACGACTTCCTCGAGAGCTATGTCGTCGGCCAGGAGCGGGCCAAAAAGGTCCTCTCGGTAGCGGTTTACAACCACTACAAGCGGGTGCGCGCCGGCCAGCACGGTCGTGACGACGTCGAGCTGCAGAAGTCGAACATCCTCCTCATCG
The DNA here is from genome assembly GCA_036258335.1 of Acidimicrobiia bacterium. Classification (GTDB taxonomy): domain Bacteria; phylum Actinomycetota; class Acidimicrobiia; order Spongiisociales; family DATADW01; genus DATADW01. The sequence continues at coordinate 11,182 of DATADW010000345.1, read as the reverse complement.
GTCCCACCGGTTGTGGCAAGACGCTGCTGGCACAGACGCTCGCCCGTCAGCTCAACGTCCCCTTCGCCCTAGCCGACGCCACCGCCCTCACCGAGGCCGGGTACGTGGGCGAGGACGTGGAGAACATCCTGCTCAAGCTGATCCAGGCCGCCGACTACGACGTGAAGAAGGCGGAGCAGGGGATCGTCTACATCGACGAGATCGACAAGATCGCCCGCAAGGCGGAGAACCCGTCGATCACCCGCGACGTGTCGGGGGAGGGCGTGCAGCAGGCACTCCTCAAGATCTTGGAGGGGACAGTCGCGTCGGTGCCACCGCAGGGTGGCCGCAAGCACCCCCACCAGGAGTTCATCCAGATCGACACCACCAACGTCCTCTTCATCTGCGGCGGGGCATTCGCCGGATTGGAAGAGGTGATCGGGTCGCGCATCGGGAAGAAGGCGATCGGGTTTGGCGCCGACATCCGGTCCCGTAGGGAGCAGCGCTCCGGTGAGGTGCTCTCTCAGGTGCTCCCCGAGGACCTGATGAAGTACGGGTTGATCCCCGAGTTCATCGGACGTCTCCCGGTGATCGCCACGGTGGACGACCTGGACCGCGATGCCCTGATGCGGATATTGACCGAGCCGAAGAACGCCTTGGTGCGCCAGTACGCCCGGATCTTCGAGCTCGACGGCGTCGCGTTGAGCTTCACCGCCGACGCCATGGAGGCGGTTTCCGACCAAGCACTGCTCCGGGGGACGGGGGCGAGGGGTCTGCGGGCCATCCTCGAGGAGGTTCTCCTCGGGACGATGTACGACCTGCCCTCGCGCACCGACATCGCCGGGGTGGAGATCGACGGTGACGTGGTGCGGGAGAAGGTCAACCCCACCCTGGTTCCCCACCCCGAGATCGAAGAACCGCAAGAGCGCTCCGCCTGACGCGCTGAGCAACCTGCAGCTCGCTATGGGTCAGTCGACCCATGGACGTATGGCGCTACTGCTGCCGATAAATGGCATGCCGCGATTGGATCCTGGTAGGGACGTAGGGACCGATCTGGCGGTGAGCCTCGAGATGCTCGATCGATCGATCTGAGCAGCCTCGACCCGACAGTTTCAGGAAGTGAGCGCAGTGAACCCTGTACATCTTCGTCGCGTCGGTCTGGCCGTGACCGTGGTCGCCCTCTTGATGGGGACCATGGTCCCAGCCTTCGCACGTCCGGCCGAGGGAAACCGACCAGTCACATCGACGTCGATACATCACGGTTCGAGCAGCACCTCGTTCCCGCGGCCGTCGAGCACCTGGCACCGGCCGTCGACAACCATCCCGCACACCTCGAGCACCTGGTACCGGCCGTCGACAACCATCCCGCACACCTCGAGCACGTTGCCCGAGACCACAACCACGGTCCCTGAGACGACCACGACGATGCCCGAGACAACGACGACCGTCGCGGAGACGACCACGACCGAACCCGAGAGCACGACGACCAGCGAGGTCACGAGCACGACGGAGCCGGTGACCACGACCTCCGCAGCCGAGGCGCCGAGTACGACTGTCGTGGTCGATCCTGTTCAGCAATCGACGACCACGGTGGTCACGCCCGTGACCCTCCCGTTCACCGGTGGCGGTTCTGGCCAGACGGTGGCCTTGGTCGCCGCTGGGCTGCTCCTCGCCGGGATCGGCCTCGTGATCGCCTCCAGGCGAGGCGAGGACCCCTCGTCCAAAGCCTGGGCCAGCCGCTCTACCAACTGAGTTCCACTCGACGGGCGGGTGACCGGTAGGATCGCCCGCCCGTCGAAGCCGGCCGTCGCAGCCGGCGAGAGGAGCATCCCACGGACTACCAGGAGGCGGTGGACTACCTCGACCGCCACGTCCATCTTGGCGTAAAGCCTGGTCTGGAGAGGATGCGAGGCATCTTGGAGCTGATGGGTAGCCCGGAGCGGGCCTACCCCATCGTCCACATCACTGGAACCAACGGCAAGACGACGACGGCGCGCATGGTGAGCGCACTGGTGGCGAGACACGGGCTCACTCCGGGGACTTTTGTTTCGCCACACCTGCAGCGGGTCGAGGAGCGGCTGTCCCGTCACCTGGCGGTGGCCAGTCCCGACGAGTTCGCCCAGGCCATCACCGATGTCGCCGGGTTTGTCGATGTGTGGACCGCTCAGGGAAGTGAGGAGCCGACCTACTTCGAGCTCACCGCCCTCGCCGCCTTCTCGTGGTTCGCTACCGAAGCGGTGGACGTCGGCGTGATTGAGGTGGGTCTGGGTGGCAGGCTCGATGCCACCAACGCAGCCGACGGAGCCGTTGCCGTGGTGACCGGCGTAGCCCGGGAGCACACCGAGTACCTCGGTGACACCGTCGAGGAGATCACAGGGGAGAAGGTGGCCATCGCCAAGCCAGGGGCGGTGCTCGTCACCGGCCCGATACCACCCGAGGCTGAAGCGGTGGCCGCCGCCAGGGCCGCGGAGACCGACATCCCGCATCGGCGGTACGGCACCGACTTCATGGCTGCGGAGGCGCATCTCGCCGTTGGCGGCTGGTTGGTCGATATCGACGGGGTGCACGACAGCTACCACGAGGTTTTCCTCCCGCTCCACGGCCGACACCAGACGATGAACTTTGCGCTCGCCATCGTCGCCGTCGAGGAGTTGTTGGGCAGGCCACTGTCGTTGGGTGCCGTGCGACAGGGCGCCGCCGGCATCACGTCACCCGGGCGGCTCGAGGTGGTGCGGCGTCATCCTCTCGTCCTGATCGACGGCGCCCACAACGAGCAGGGGTTTGATGCGCTCGAGGAGACGCTCGCCGAGGAATTCGGCCCCCGTTCCTGGGTGTTGGTGATCGGCGTGATGGGGGACAAGGACCGCGAGGCGATGGTCCGACACCTCGATCCGGGCCGGTTCTCCCACGCCATTGCCACTTCGGCTAAAGGGGCCCGGCCGGTGGCGCCTGATGAGCTTGCCCGTTCGATCCAATCGGTGTGGGGTGACGCCGTCCCGGTCGAAACCGTGCAGCCCTCGCAGGCGGCAATGGTCCGCGCCCTCGAACTGGCAGGTGAGAACGGTGCGGTGGTGGTGGCCGGTTCGCTCTATCTAGCGGGTGAGGCCCGGGGTGCGCTGGGCATCGACGAGGAGGGGATGGCCTCGGAGCGGTCCTACCATCCCGCCGCCCGAGCGGAGGAGTGAGGTGGCCGAGGAACGTACCTTCATCATGGTGAAGCCCGACGGTGTGGCGCGCGGACTGGTCGGCGAGGTCATCGCGCGGTTGGAGCGCAAAGGGCTCAGCCTCCGCCAGATCCGGATGCTCGTGATCGACGAGGAGATGGCGGGCCGCCACTATGCCGAGCACACCGATAAGCCGTTCTTTGCCGACTTGGTCGAGTTCATCACCAGCGGACCGGTGGTGGCCATGGAGTGGAGCGGTGAGTCGGCGGTGGGTGTGGCCCGCACCCTCATGGGGGTGACCGACCCCCGGTCCGCGATGCCAGGGACGCTGCGCGGTGACTTCGGCCTGGTCGTCACCGAGAACATCGTCCATGGCTCCGACTCACCCCAGAGCGCCGAGCGCGAGTTAGATCTCTTCTTCGGGAGCTAGCTGAGAGGCAGACGGCAGACGGCCGACGGCAGCCAAACCGGGCAGTCCTAACGACATCCTGTCCAGCCCGCCCGGCCGGCCTGCTGAGCCCAATGGCTATGCTTTTGCCGACCTCGACTGGGATGCCCCATGCCGGATTCTTTCTTCTCTATCGGCCAGGATATGGCCATCGACCTCGGGACCGCCAACACCCTGGTGTTCGTACGTAACCAGGGGATAGTGCTCAACGAGCCGTCGGTGGTGGCCATAAACACGCGCAACAACCGCGCCCTGGCCGTCGGGATGGAGGCCAAGCGGATGATCGGCCGTACCCCCGCCTACATCCAGGCGATCCGGCCGCTGCGTGACGGCGTCATCGCCGACTTCGACATCACCGAGAAGATGCTCCGCTATTTCATCCAGAAGGTGCACCGACGCCGTTTCGCCCGCCCTCGGATTGTCATCTGCGTGCCATCGGGGATAACCCCCGTGGAGAGGCGCGCCGTCGAGGAGGCCGCCTACCACGCAGGCGCCCGGCGTGCCTACACCATCGAGGAGCCCATGGCCGCTGCGATTGGGTCGGGGCTGCCAATCCACGAGCCGTCGGGGAGCATGGTGGTCGACATCGGTGGCGGGACGACCGAGGTGGCCGTCATCTCGCTGGGGGGCATCGTCGTCTCCCGCTCGATCAGGGTCGCAGGTGACGAGATGGACGAGGCGATCATCGAGTGGGTCAAGAAGGAGCACAACCTGTTGCTGGGGGAGCGCACCGCCGAGCAGCTCAAGATGGCCATTGGCTCCGGCTACCCATACCCTGACGAGCCCTCCGCCGAGGTGCGTGGACGTGACCTCATCAGCGGGCTTCCCAAGACCGTGGTGCTCCACTCGAGCGAACTGCGCGAGTCGATCGAGGAGCCGGTGGCGGCGATCGTCGACGCGGTGAAGTACACACTGGACAAGACACCACCCGAGCTTGCTGCCGACATCATGGAACGCGGCATCGTCCTCACCGGCGGAGGCGCCATGCTGCGCGGGCTTGACGAGCGGATCGCATACGAGACCAGCATGCCCATCGTCACGGCGAACCGACCGCTCCAATCGGTGGTGGTCGGCTCGGGGAAGTGTCTCGAGGAGTTCGATGTCCTCCAAGGAGTCCTGGTCTCCTCCAGCCGGCCCTGAGCGCCTGATGTCGCGGTTCGAGTCGCCGGAAACAGACCGGTGAGGGAACTCCCACGCGGTGGCCGCCGCACCCTCGTGACAACGATCGCGCTGGTGATCGTTTCATTCGTGCTCATGACCTTCGACCTGCGCGCTTCGGGTGAAGGGGTCGGCGGCACGCTCCGCAACGGCGCCCAGGCGATGTTCTCGCCAGTCCAGGGGCTGCTGGGGAGAGCGATCGCTCCGGTGATAGATGTGGTCGACGGGATGGCCAACCTCGCCGGGCTGCGCGAGGAGAACGCCCTCCTCCGCGCCGAGCTCCAGGAGATGCGGACTCGGGTGGCGCGGGTGGACGAGTTGGAGTCTCAGGTCGCCCTGCTCCAACAGGCCCAGGACCTCGAGCTCGACCGGGAGGACATAACCCGGGTCACCGCCAACGTCCTCGGCGGAAGCGACCCGCTCGATCTCAGCTTCTCCATCGACCGTGGCACCGCAGACGGCGTGCTCGTCGGCAACCCGGTGATCGATCCGGGCGGGAACGTGGTGGGGGTGGTGACCGACGTTTTCGAGGGAGGCGCCCGGGTGCTCCCCTTGGTGGCGCCGACCGAGGCGGTCGGTGTGACCGTGGGAGCCCAGACCGGCGTGGTGACCGGTAGCGGCAACCCCAATCGGATGGAGTTGGAGATCCTCGAAGCAACCGGCCCTCTCGGAGATGGCGACGTCGTCGTCACCGGGAACACGACGAGCTACCCAGCTGGGCTCACGGTGGGTACGGTGGTGAGCGCCGCTAGCCCGGAAGCCGCCTATCTGGCCACCCAGGTGCGACCGCTGGCCGACGTCACCCGTCTCCGCGTGGTGATCGTCCTCGGCTGGCCCCTGCCCGGCGAGCCCGGGGTCACCGCATCGACCACCGAAGGCGGGACCTCGGGGACCCATGACACTACCGACACGACGGTGAGCGGCGGATGATCCTCAGATCGCGCATCCTCCTGGCGTTGGCGGCGGTGCTGGCTTCGGTTCTAATCCAAACGACGGTGTTCCGAGAGCTCCGGCCCCTAGGCGTGGCGCCGGATCTGGTGATCCTCACCGTGATCGCCGCCGCCCGATGGCTCGATCCCCAGCCGGCGGTGCTGCTCGGGTTCACCGGGGGGATCGTGATCGACCTTCTCGGCGCCCAGGTCCTCGGGCTGCGGGCGCTTGCATACACCGTGGTCGCCTACCTCACGGTGCGCCTGCGCGACCGGATGGAGGTCAACGTCCTTACCTGCGGAGTCATCCTGGTGGGGCTGGTGGCGGTTGGCGTGCTCATCGTCGGCGTTGTCGGTACCCTGGTCCAGGAGCAAACCGTGACCAGTACTGGATTTGCCCGCGCGCTCCTCCTCGTTCCCCTCTACGACCTGGTATTGGGGATCGCAGTCCTGCCCCTGATGACCCGCCTCCTCCGGCTCAGCGAGCGGGAGAAGGCGCTGCTGTGACCCGACTTCCCTTCGGACGCCTTCCATGGTGACCCCGAGCGCCGAGGAGACCCGACCCAGGACCTCCCGTCCCGGTTGGCGGTTGGTCATGCTCACCGGTCTCTTCTTGATCATGTTCTTCCTTCTCTTCACCCGGCTCTGGTTCATCCAGGTGGCGGCCGGGAAGACGTACCAGACCCAGGCAAGCCGCCAGACGGTGTACCAGGTGTCCACCCAGGCGCCCAGGGGCGAGATACGCGACCGGGAGGGCCGGCTGCTGGCAACGTCGCGCTTCGTGCCGGCGATCCTGGTGGACCGTAAGCAGCTCCCGACCGATCGGGTCGAGGACGTCCAACAGCAGCTCTCGACCATGCTCGACATACCTCCCGACGAGATCGCCGACGCCTTCGAGACCGGTGGACCCAGGATCACCATTGCCGAGGTGGATGCCGAGACCGCCTATCGGGTGATGGAGCGGCGCCGCCAGCTACCGGGGGTCGTGGTTGAGCTGGTCCCCGCCCGTGTCTACCCCGAGGGCGACGTGCTGGCCCACGTCCTGGGTCATATCGGTAGGCCTAGCGAGGAGGACGTTGCCGAGCGGCCTGACATCGATCCCAACGTGATCATCGGCAAGGCGGGTGTGGAGCGGACGTACGACGAGTTCCTCCAGGGCGACCAGGGGACGGTCTCCTACAGGATCAACGCCCGAAACCAGGTGATCCGCGAGCTGCGCGAGCTCCCACCCACACAGGGAGACACCATCTACCTCACCATCGACCTCGAGATACAGCGTGAACTCGAGGAGGTGCTCGAGGGGGTGATCGACCTCTCCAACGAGGTGAAGGCGACCGCGGAGGACGAGTACTTCCTCCACACCACCGAGCGGGCCGCCGGAATTGTTCTCGACCCCAAGACCGGTGAGGTCCTCGCCATGGCCTCGTACCCGGACTTCGATCCCTCCGTGTTCGTTGGTGGGCTCAGCCAGAACGAGTTCGAGGGCCTCAACGAGAGCCAGGCGTTCAACAACCTCGTCATCCAGGGCGAGTACGCCCCGGCATCCACCTTCAAGGCGGTCGGGTACGTCACTGCCCTCGAGGAGCAGATGTGGCCCGAGGATGTCACCATCCCGGGACCCGACGGCACTGTCGAGTGTGATGGGAGGATCGAGTTCCCCTTCGGCGACGGCAGTCAGGAGGTCCTCTACGACTGGTACTACCCCGACGCTTACGGCTCGCTCGACCTCCACACCTCGCTCGCCCGCTCCTGCAACATCTACTTCTGGAAGGTGGCGCTGAGGATCTGGCGCGATTACAAGGGGACCGAGCGGGAGAACCTCCTCCAGGACTGGGCAAGGGAGATGGGGTTCGGCTCCACCAGCGGGATAGACCTCCCCTTCGAGCACGACGGCCTCGTGCCCGACCGCGCCCTGTTCGAGGATCTTGCCGCCGAGGGCGTCATCCGCAACACGGGATGGCAGGGCGGTGACCTGATGAACATGGCGGTAGGTCAGGGATTCATGCTGTCCACACCGCTGCAACTGGCCAACGCTTACGCCTCGATCGTCAATGGCGGTGTGGTGTGGAAGCCCCACGTGGTGCAGGCGATCCGTGACGCCTCGGGCACCGAGGTGCTATCCAACGATGCCGAGGTGGTCCGCCGCCTCGACATCGACCCCGCCACCGTCTCAATGTTCCGCCAGGACCTCACCCTCATCCCGTCGATCGGGACTGCTCGGGGAGCTTTCGCCGACTTCGGCCCCGGTTTGGAGCAGGTGGGGGGCAAGACCGGGACGACCAAGGGGACCGATACCAGAGACCCGACCGCGCTCTTTGTGGGGGTGGCCCCGGTAGATGACCCGCGCTATGTGGTGGTGCTGGTGGTCGAGGAGGGTGGCAACGGAGGAAGAGTGGCCGCACCGGGCGTCCGCCGTATCCTCCAGTCGCTGGTGGGGAACATACCCACCGAGCTAGTCCCCGGCGAGGAATCGGACTGATGGCGACCCTTGCCCGCACCCAGGCGGTGGTGGTCACTGATCGGCGCCGGCCCGGCCCGGACCTGTTCCTCACGGCCGCCATGGTGGCGCTCAGCGGTCTGGGCCTCCTCATGGTGTACACCGCGTCTCGTCCCTTGCTCACCCTTCAGGGCGACGATCCCCAGGGTTTGGTGCGGCGTCAGCTCATCTTCGTCGGGATCGGCCTGGTCTGCTTTGTGGTCTCCTCAGTGATCGATTACCGGCTGCTCAAGACCCTGGTGCCGGCTGGCTACATAATTTCGGTCCTGGCGTTGGTGGCGGTCCTCTTCACCAGTCCGGTCAACGGCGCCCGCTCCTGGTTCCAGCTCGGCTTTGTCCAGATCCAGCCGTCGGAGATCGGCAAGGTGGCAATCATCCTCACCCTGGCCGCAGTGCTCGCCCCGGCGCACACCCGCGGTCTTTCGTGGCGACGGCTGTTGCTCGCCGTGCTTCTCGCTGCAATCCCGATGGCGCTCATCTTCCGCCAGCCCGACTTCGGGACGATGGTCGTCTGGGGGTTCATCACGCTGATCATGCTCTACGCCGGTGGGACCAGCATCCGCCAGTTCCTGCTGCTGACCGCATCGGCAATTGCCGGAGGGTGGGCGCTGTTCCAGGCGAGGGTGCTGGCCGACTACCAGATGACCCGGCTCACCAGCTTCCTCGACCCGACCGCAGATCTCCAACAGGCCGGTTGGAACCGTCTCCAGTCGGAGCTGGCCATCGGGAGCGGCGAGCTGTTCGGCAAGGGCCTTTTCCACGGCACGCAGACCGAGCTGAGCTATGTGCCCTCCCAGCCGACCGACTTCATCTTCACCGCGGTGGGGGAGCAGCTCGGGTTCGTCGGGGCTGGGTTGGTGCTTGTGCTCTTCCTGGTGATCGTCTGGCGGCTGCTGGTGATCGCCGCCCGGGCACGTGACGCCTTCGGCGGACTGATCGCCGTCGGTGTCGCCGCCTTCATAGTGGTGCACACCTTTGTCAACGTCGGGATGACCATCGGGATCATGCCGGTGACCGGGCTGCCGCTTCCCTTCATGAGCTACGGGGGGTCGTTCTATGTCACCACCGCCATCGCGCTCGGGTTGGCGCACTCGGTGTGGCGACGGAGGACCCCGGTGCCGGGGAACCGCTTCCTCGACTGACCCGGCGGCCAGCCGGGAGCGACCGGTTACGCTCCCCCGCTGTGCGGCGGCGTGACGACATCGGCTGGATCGAGGTGATCTGCGGGCCGATGTTCTCCGGCAAGAGCGAGGAGCTCATCAGGCGGATCACCCGATCGACGATCGCCCGGATCCCGGTGCAGACCTTCAAGCCGTCGGTGGACGACCGCTACGCCGAGGCGAGACTGGTATCGCACAGCCGGCTCGAGGTCGAGGCGCAGCCAGTTGGGGACTCCCAGGAATTGCTCGGGTCGATCGACGATGCCACCGAGATCGTGGGGATAGACGAGGGTCAGTTCTTCGATTCCGGGCTGATAGAGGTGTGCGAGGGGCTGGCGCTCGCTGGCAAGCAGGTGATCGTCGCCGGGCTCGATCTCGATTACCTGGGAAGACCCTTTGACCCAATCCCGGGACTTGCCAGCCGGGCTGAGTACGTCACAAAGATGCTCGCCGTGTGCCACCGGTGCGGTGCTCCTGCGGCATTCACCCAGCGAATCGTCGAGTCCGACGACCTGGTGGTGCTCGGCGCCACCGGGGCCTACGAGGCGCGCTGTCGGAGGTGCTACCGGCCGGGCGAGCCGTCCCAACAAGCCCTCGCCCTCGGCGGCGGCTGAGAACCCGTCCCTATCGCGCCAATCCTGGGCTGGGGAGTACCGCAGGGGTAGCTGGCAACCCCGGGTTATAGCTGGGGGGCACCGTTCCCCTGCTACCCTGAGCACATCACTCGGGGTCCATCCGCCCCCAGTCACCAGGTCGTTCGAGCCATCGGAGCTAGCGGTGAGCGATTCCCGCGAAGGACGCCCGGCCGTATCACCGCCGGGAGGTCCAATGAAGGGCTTAGCCGCTGCGCTCCGCTGTCTTGATTCCATCGAGATCACCGGCCTCGTCGCCACCCGAAGACCGCCTCAACGGATCGGGACGCGCCACGCCGGGAGAGGAGCGTTACCAGATGCCGTGGTTCCGGAAGAAGTCCGCCGAGATCATTCGCAAGGGTGTCGGCAACGACACGGTGGTCGAGGAACGCACCACCCGGGTGGTCGGTGGCGAATTGGTCGAGGTGCGCCGGGTACGCGATCCGCGTCTCCCGACCCCTGCCCCAGAGCAGAAGCCGAGCGCACCTCGCCGAACCTCACGTAGCAACGGGCCACGGCCTCGGCAGGTCGACGATGAGATCATCATCCCGCCCGAGACGGCGCGCAAGCAGATGCTGGTGCGCACCATGCCTCATCAGACCCAGATCGTCGTGCTGGAAGGCCCTTCGCTGGTCGAGCACTACGTTGCCCAGTCCGGCACCGCATCGCTCGTAGGAAATGTCTACGTGGGAAAGGTCAAGAACGTGCTTCCTGGCATGGAGGCGGCGTTCGTCGACTTCGGCGCCAGCAAGAACGGTGTGGTCTATGCCGACGACATCTCCTACGACCGCTCTGTGCATGGCCGCAAGCACCCTCGTATCGAGGAGGTCCTGCACGAGGGCGACGAGGTGCTGGTCCAGGTGGTGCGGGACGCCATGGGCGCCAAAGGGGCCCGGCTCACCAACCAACCGTCGCTCCCGGGGCGCTTCCTGGTTCTCGTCCCCGACAGCGATGCCCAGGGGATAAGCCGGCGGCTGCCCGACGAGGAGCGCACCCGGCTGCGCTCGGTGGTGGACGAGGTGAAACCCGACAGCATGGGCGTCATCGTCCGCACGGCGGCCGAGGGCGCCAGCCGCAGCGATATCGAGGAGGACGTCACCCGACTGGTCGGGACCTGGGCGCAGATACGTGAGGCGGCCGACAGCGGCGGAGCCCCGCGTCTGCTCTACGAAGAGCCGGAACTGCTCATTCGGGTGATACGCGAGCAGTTCACCC
>DATADW010000344.1:0-21754 GCA_036258335.1 Acidimicrobiia bacterium | reverse complement strand
ACGGTGACAAAACCGACTATGTCGTCACCCGGCACCGGGGCGCAGCAGCGGGCCACTCGCACCCACATCCCCTCGTAGCCCTCGACCACGATCCCGGCACCGCTGGGGGCGGCGCGCCGGCTGGTGGGCGTCTCGGGGAGCGCTTCGTCGCCCTCCTCCTTCGGCCGCACGTTGCGGACCAGCCGGGAGATGACGGTCGAGGCCGAGGTCGATCCCTCGCCCACTGCGGCGAAGAGGGCGTCGAGGTCGCGCAGCCCCATCTCGGCGGACACCGACTCGAGTTGACGGTCGCGCTCGGCGGCGCTCAGCCCCAGTCCCTCTTTGCGGATTCCGGCCGCGATCTGGTCGCGGCCTTCGGCGACGGCGACGTCGCGCCTCTCCTTGGAGAACCACTGCTTGATCTTGGCCCGGGCGCGGGAGGTGCGGACGAACCCGAGCCAATCGCGGCTCGGGCCGGCGTCTGGCGACTTCGACGTGAGGATCTCGACGATGTCGCCCGACTCGAGCCGGGTCCCGAGCGAGACGAGCCTGCCGTTGACCCTGGCGCCGACGCACCGATTCCCCACCTCGGTGTGGATGGTGTAGGCGAAATCAACCGGTGTCGCGCCACGAGGCAGTGTGCGGACATCGCCCGCCGGTGTGAGGACGAATACCTCGTCCTGGTAGAGGTCGAGCTTGAGCCCGGCGAGAAACTCGTTCGGGTCGCGGTACTCCTCGTGGAGGAAGCGCACATCAGCCATCCATTGCAGGTCGGCCGCTCCGCCGCCTTCCTTGTAGCGCCAATGGGCGGCTATCCCCGACTCAGCGCGGCGGTTCATCTCCCTGGTACGGATCTGCACCTCGAGAGGGCGGCCATCGGGCCCGATCACGGTGGTGTGGAGGCTCTGGTAGAGATTGAACTTGGGCATGGCGATGTAGTCCATGAAGCGCCCTTGGACCGGGGGCCACATGGCGTGGATAACGCCGAGTGCGGCATAGCAGTCGCGCATCTCCTCGGTGGTGATCCGGATCCCGATGATGTCGTGGATCTCGGAGAACGCCTGACCGATGGCGACCATCTTCCGGTAGATCGAATACGGGTGCTTGGGACGCCCGGTGACAGACGCATCGACGCCGGCATCCTGCAGCGCCCCCCGCACCTCGGTCATCACCTTCTCCAGATAGGCATCCCGCTCCGGCGTCCTAGCGGCGAGCTGTTCTTGGATCTCCTCGTAACGGAGAGGTTGGAGCACGGCGAAGCAGCGGTCCTCCATCTCGTGCTTCACCTCCTCCATCCCCAATCTGTGCGCCAAGGGGGCGTATACCTCGAGTGTCTCCTTCGCGATCCGCTGCTGCTTCTCGGGCCGGAGGGCGGCGATGGTGCGAAGGTTGTGGAGCCGGTCCGCCAGCTTGATGAGGAGGACCCGGACGTCCTGAGCCATCGCCACCACCATCTTGCGGATGGTGGCCGCCTGCGCCTCCTCCTGGGAGCCGAATTTGATCCGGTCCAGCTTGGTGACGCCGTCGATCATCAGCGCCACCTGCTCACCGAATCGCTGCCTCACTTCGTCGAGGGTCAGGTCGGTGTCCTCGACGGTGTCGTGGAGCAGCGCCGCCACCAGCGTCTCCACGTCCAACCCGTAGTCGGCCAAGACCGCGGTGACCGCGATCGGGTGGACGATGAAGGGCTCCCCCGACTTGCGGAACTGACCCCGGTGCATACGTTCGGCCAATCGGTAGGCCTCGAGGATTGCGGTGTCAGCGCCATCGGGGTGGTGCTCGTGGAAGGGGCGAAGCACCGGGCCGAGCTCGGCGATCGCGGCATCGCGATGCGCCAGGTCAGTCATAAACCACCAAGGCGTGGAGGGGAACCCCGTCAAGTTGGTCCTTGCCGGCGAGGAAGGCCAACTCGACGAACACCGAGACCCCGACGACATCCGCCCCGAGCTTCTCCAACAACCTCACCGCGGCCCGCGCCGTGCCCCCGGTGGCGATGACGTCGTCGACCACCAACACCCGGTCGTCGGCGGTGACCGCGTCCTTGTGAACCTCGAGGGCATCGGTCCCGTACTCCAGGCTGTACTCCTCGCGGACCACCGTCCATGGGAGCTTGCCCGGCTTGCGCAGGGGGACGAAACCCGCTTCGAGCCTCGTTGCCGCCGGACTGGCAAGGATGAAGCCGCGCGCCTCGATGCCTGCCACCTTGGTGATCCCGGCGTCGGCGAACGGTGCCACGGTGGCCTCGATCAACCCGCGGAGGGCGGCAGGGTCGGCCAGGACCGGGGTTATGTCCTTGAAGACGATCCCCGGCTCAGGGAAGTCGGGTACGTCACGGATGAGGGAACGGAGCACTTCTAGGTCCACCCCATCAGTGTACGGCCGGGTCTGTCGGCTCACCGCGTCTTGCCGAGGATCACCGCTTCCGTTTCCGGGGAGGACGCGGGGCAGCCCCCGTCCCGGAGGGGGGGCGCACCGACGGCGGTGCGGCAGGCGATGGTGCAGGTCCCACGGGACGCGCCCCCGCGGCCTCCTTCACCTCGAGACGGCGCCGGGTTCTCATCCAGCCCTCCTCGCCCTCCTTCCACGCCGCCAGTAGCGGGCCCGCCACCCCGATCGATGAGTAGGTGCCAACGGCGATACCGATGAACAGCGCCAGTGAGAAGTCGTTGAGAGGTGTCGCCCCGAGGATGACCCCCCCGATGGCGAGGAGGCTGGCGATGGGGATGAGGCTGGCCAGCGATGTGTTGATGGATCGCATCAGCACCTGGTTCATCGAGAGGTTGACGATGTCGGAGTAGGTGGCGCGGTCGTGTAGCTCGCGCTCGTTCTCCTTGATCTGGTCGAAGACCACCACCGAGTCGTAGAGCGAGTAACCGAGGATTGTGAGGATCGAGACCACCGTCGCCGGGGTGACATCGATCCCAAAGAGGGCGTAGATGCCCACGGTCACGATCAGGTCGTGGGCGAGGGCGGCGATGGCGGTGACCCCCATCTTGAACTCGAGCCTCCACCCGATGTAGAGGATCACCGCCCCGATGAAGACCACTAGGGCGATGAGCGCCCTTTGCCCTATCTGCGCCCCGAATGTCGGGCCTACCGACTCGACGTTCGCCTCACCGGGCCGGGCACCGGTGACCTCCGATGCGGCCTCGATCAGCGGGGCGGGATCGTCGGTGAATCCGGTCTGGATCCTCACCGAATCGCCGCCGGAGACAAGCTGGATGCGGGCGTCGCTCGCGCCGAGCGGGTCGATGGCTTCCCTGACGTCCTCCACCTCTGCCCCGGCCGGGTTGGGGATGGTTACCACCAGGCCACCGGTGAAGTCCACGCTCAGTTCGAGTCCGAAGATGACCAACGACAGGATCGAGACTCCGAGGAGAACGCCCGAGATCGTCCACCAACGACGCCTCGAACCGACGAAGTCGAAGGTGGTCTCACCCCGGTAGAGCCGTCGCCAGAGCCCCATCAGGCCCAAAATCCCATCAGACACTGCCTCCCGCCTCGAGTCCGGCGGTAGCGCGGATCCCGACCACGTCGTTGCGACCCAGATCGGTGCCGGCCAAAAGGGCGGTCGCATTCCGGGTGTATACGGCGGCGACCACGATGTCGAGCAGGGTGGCGATACCGAGCGCCAGGGCAAAGCCCCGCACCGGTCCGATGGCCAGGAAGTAGAGGAGGACTGCTCCGATCAGCGAGACGGTATCGGCCGTTATCACCGTGCGGAATGCTCGGCGAAAGCCCTCCTCCACTGCGGAGCGGGGTGTGCGGCCGCTGCGGGCCTCGTCCTTGATCCGCTCGAAGAGGACGATGTACGAATCGGCCGTGATTCCGATCGAGATGACGATCCCGGTCACGCCGGCGAGGGTGAGGGTCAACCCGCGGTAGGTGCCGAGCAGCGAGAAAATTGTGAGGAGGAGCGAGCCGAAGACGCTGAACCCGATGACACCAACGACCCCGAGAGCCCGGTAGTAGATGAGGATGTAGAGCGCCACCACCGCCAGCCCCACCAGACCGGCGATCAGACCGGCCCGCAGCGAATCGGTCCCCAACGTCGCCGACACAGTCTGCACCGACGACTGCTCGAAGGCGACGGGGAGCGACCCGTAGCGGAGCACGACGGCCAGGTCCTGCGCCTCCTGCTCTGCGGCTGCGGGGTCGTCACCTCCGACGGTGATGATCGCTTGTCCCCCGGTGATGCCCGTCGCCGGGTCGACATCGAGACTCACCTCGGGTGCCGAGATCACCTCACCGTCGAGGACAATGGCTATCTGCCGGCGCGGGTCCAACTGAGGAAAGGCCGCCGCTTGCTTGGTCATGTCGGCGAACTGGTCGGCGCCCTCGGCGGTGAGGTCCAGTTGCACGACCCAGCCGCCTTGCGTAGCACCTGTTCCTTGGAACCCGGGGATGGCATCGGCCACGTCCGAGCCGAGCAGACCCGCCGGACCCACGTGGTAGATCGCAACGTTCCCCACCTCGGGAGCTCTCTGAGGGAGCCATGCCTCGGCGGCCGGGTCATCATCGATGGTGAGTCCGGTGTCGGGATCGACCCCTTCGGGGATGGTCGGCGACGTGGTCGGCGTGGTGGTTGTGGTCTGCTCGCTGGAACTCGTGGTGGCCGGGGCCGTCGTGGTCGTCGCCTGGAATCTTGCGGGCACCCCGAGGCCGGCGGCGGTAGTCGATGTGACGTCCGGCGCCGTGGTCGAGGTCGGTTCGGTGGTGGAGGATGCCCCCGACGTCGTGGTCGGTGTCCCCGGTCGGGTTGTCGTAGGACCCGATGGGGGCACCGTCGTGGTGGTGGGTGGGGCGAAGGGGTTCTGATCGGCGGCGAACGCCTCGAGGACGGGCCGGAAGCTGAGCTCGCCGGTCTGCCCGATGGCGTCGAGCGCCCGCTCGGGGTTGGTGACGCCGGGTAGCTGCACGAGGACGGTCCGGTCGCTGGTCACCGAGATCTCCGGCTCCTGGATACCGAAGTCCTCGATCCGACTCCGCATTATCTCCACCGCCACATCGACCACCTCTGGGTCGGTGCCGGCGGGCGCGGTGAGGATCACCGAGGTCCCGCCCTGGAGGTCGAGACCGAGCCGCGGCGTCACCCCGAACGCCAGGGTCACCGCCAAGCCCCCCCAGGACACCAGGAGGACGATGAGAACCGTGATCAGCCGGCGGCGCACCGTCTGGTCAGATGTCTGATTCGGGCGGTGTCGTCGGCTCGGGCGGCGTGGTCTTGGACGCTATGGCGCGGCGGGAAAACTTGATCCGCCCTTCCTCTACCTCGAGGACGACGTTCTCGTCGTCCATCGAGACGATCCGCCCAAGGACGCCCCCAATGGTCCGTACCTCGTCGCCGAGTCCGATATTGGCCATCAGATCCTGCTGCTGCTTCATCCGCTGGCGCTGTGGCCGAAGGATGAGGAAGTAGAAGATCCCGACGAATAGGACCAGAGGGAGGATCAATCCCAACGGGGAGCTTCCCGTCGCGGCTTCCTGCGCCAAGATCATCGTCCCGCCTTCTTTCTCGGGGTCAGTACCCACCGGCACACGGGCCTGGGGATGGGTGACGTGAGTACGGCCCACGCTTGGCGGGCCGGACGAGAGGTTACTCGGCGGACGCGGGTGACGAAAGTCGCCTGGCCGCCACTTCGGCGCGGTGCTCATCGAACCGGTGCTCTTCGATGGCGAGACGGGTGGCGGCGATCAGTTGCAATGTGTAGTGCAGATTGTGGACCGTGAGCAGGCTGTGGGCGAGCAATTCCCCAGTCACGTGGAGATGGCGCAGGTAGGCCCTGGAATGCACCCGACACGTTGAGCAGCCACACTCGGAATGGAGCGGGCCCGCGTCGGTGGCGAACCGGGCCGCCTTGAGGTGATAGTCGCCGTCGGGGGTGAGGATCTTCCCGTGTCGGGCGAGCCGGGTCGGCCAAACGCAGTCGAATAGGTCAGCTCCCAAGGCGACGGCCTCGAGCACACCCAAAGGGTCCCCCAGACCCATGACGTAGCGGACCTTGTCCACGGGGAGCTCGGCAACCGTGACCTCGAGCGCGAGACGCCGCTCTTCGGGTGTCTCCCCCACCGATAGGCCCCCGATTCCAAAACCGGGCACCTCGAGATCGACCGTGGCCCGGGCGCTGGCGCCGCGCAGCACTGGGTCGGTCCCACCCTGGACGATACCGAAGAGCGCTTGATCGGCCCGACGGTGCGCCCCCCGGGCGCGCTCGCTCCACCGCAGGGTGCGCTCCATGGCTCGTATGACGTCCGGCGGCGATGCGGGGAGGGCAAGGCAGACGTCGAGCACCATGGCGATGTCGGAGCCGAGCCGTTCCTGGACCCCAATCGCCATCTCCGGGGTCAGATGGAGCCAGCCTCCGTCGTATGGAGACCGGAACCGGGCACCTCTCTCATCGACCTTCGGGCTGAGCGAGAACACCTGAAACCCGCCCGAATCGGTGAGGATGGGGCCGTCCCATCCCATGAACCGGTGCAGACCGCCCAACCCGGCGATGACCTCGTCGCCGGGGCGGAGCATCAGGTGGAAGGCATTGGCCAGAACGATGTCGGTGCCCACCGCCCGCAGTTCGCCCGGACCGACAGCCCGCACCGAGGCCCTGGTGCCCACCGGCATGAACGCCGGGGTCGGCACGGTCCCGTGAGGGGTATGGAGCAGACCCGATCGGGCGGCCCCGTAGCCCCCCACCTTCTCCCACCATACGGGTGCCGTCACCGGTTCGGTGGTGGAACTCACTGCCTTGCCGCCAGCATCGCGTCCCCGAAGGAGAGGAAGCGGTAGCCGCGCTGCAGCGCCGTGGCGTACACCCGGCGCCATCCCGGCCCGATGAAGGCAGCGATCAGGGCGACCAGTGTGCTGCGGGGCAGGTGGAAGTTGGTCACCAGCAGATCGACCACCTGGAAACGGAATCCGGGAAGGATGAACAGGTCGGTCGTGCCCTCGCCCGGCTCGACCCTTCCACCAACGAGTGCGGCCGTCTCGAGGACACGCACCGCCGTCGTGCCGACGGCGACCACCCGCCCTCCCCCCTCCCTCGTCTCTACCACCCGTTCGGCGGTCTCGATCGGCAGCCGGTACCGCTCGCGATGGATGGTGTGCTCGCCCACACGGTCGGTGGTGATTGGCCGGAACGTGTCGAGACCGACCTCGAGGTCCACCGCGGCGACCTCGATTTCCCTGGATTTCAAAACGGCCAGCACCTGCTCGCTGATGTGGAGACCGGCGGTTGGGGCGGCGGACGACCCTGGCCGGTTGCCGTAGATGGTCTGGTACCTGGCGGCGTCGTCGATCGGGTGGTTGATGTAGGGAGGGAGCGGCATCTCCCCCACCGTCTCAATCACCGCTTCGACGTCTCCGCTGCCACCGATCTCCAACTCGACCCTCCCATCAACCGGGTCGGTCAGGACCCTGCCTTCCACCGTGCCGAACCGGACGAGGACGCCCGATCGGAGGCGGCGGGCCGGGCGGACCAGCGCCGAGAAGCGTCTGTCTCCAATTCTCTCCAACAGCAGCGCCTCCACCGACCCTCCCGTGCCGTCCCGAGTCCCCCGGAGACGCGCTCGTCGGACCCGGGTGGTGTTGACAACAACGAGATCCCCCGGCTCGAGCAGGCCTGGGAGGTCGATGAAGGTGTTATCGGTCAGATCGCGGGTGTCGAGCAGCCTCGACGCGTGGCGCGGCTCGATCGGCTGCTGGGCGATAGCCGCCTCGGGCAATTCGTAGTCGAGCTCTGCGGTGCGCACCCGACGAGCGTAGGAATCAGAGCAGCGTTGCCTGCGCCTCCGCTGGCGGGGTCAGCCCCAAGTGATTCCACGCTGACGGAGTGGCGACCCGGCCCCGCGGTGTGCGCTGCAGCATCCCGATCTGCAGCAAGTAGGGCTCGTAGGCGTCCTCAACGGTTTCCGGCTCCTCCGAGACGGCCGTCGCCAGTGTGGACAATCCGACCGGGCGGCCGGAGAAGCGGACCACCAGCGCCTCGAGAATGGCGCGGTCCACCTTGTCGAGCCCGAGATGATCGACCTCGTATACGGCCAGAGCGGTCTCGGCGGTGTCGCCGTCGACCACCCCGCCGGCGCGGGCGACGGCGTAGTCGCGCACCCGGGCGAGGAGACGGATGGCGATGCGCGGTGTCCCCCGGCTTCTGGTCCCGATCACTTCGGCCCCCTCGGGGGTGAGGTCGGCGTCGAGGATCCCGGCGGCACGGCTCAGTATTTGCTCGAGCTCGTCGGGTTGGTAGTAGTCGAGCTTGTCGGCGATCCCGAACCGGTCGCGCAGTGGCGCCGTCACCTTCCCCATCCGGGTGGTGGCGCCGACGAGGGTGAATCGGGCCAGGTCGATCCGGATCGACTGGGCCGAAGCCCCCTTGCCCACCACGATGTCGAGTTGGAAATCCTCCATCGCCGGATACAGGACCTCCTCGACCGATCGCGGGAGCCGGTGGATCTCGTCGATGAAGAACACGTCGCCGTGCTCGAGGTTGGAGACGATTGCGGCGAGGTCGGCGGGTCGCTCCAACGCCGGGCCCGACGTGATGCGGAATCGAGCGGACGTCTCGGTCGCCAGGATCCCGGCGAGGGTCGTCTTGCCCAGCCCAGGCGGCCCGGACAGCAGGACATGGTCGAGTGAGCGCCCCAGCATCCTGGCGGCCTCGATGGCGATGCGGAGCCGCTCCTTGAGACGCTCCTGCCCGACGAAATCGCCGAGATGGCGGGGGCGGAGCGATGTCTCAACCTCGACATCGAGCGGATCAACGGGCCCGGCGAGCAATCCCTCCTCGCGCACCTCAGCGACTCCCCAGCATCCGCAGGGCGGTCCGCACTTGTTCCTCGACCGGTGCAGAGTCGTCGACCGACGGCAGCACGTCTGCGATCTCGGCGCTCCCGAACCCCAGCGATTCGAGCGCCTCTCTGACCTGGCTCGGCGAGGAAGAAGAACCGACGAGATCGGCTCCCCCCTCGGCCAGCTTTGGCCGGAGGTCGAGGATCAGCTTCTGGGCCGTGCGCTTGCCGATCCCCGGAACGAGGGTGAGGGCATCGACGTCCTCGGTGACGATGATCCGCCGTAGCTCATCTGCCGTGCTCGAGCCGAGGACTGTCAGCGCCATCTTGGGTCCCACCCCGGAGGCCGTGATCAGCATCCGGAACAGTTGTCTCTCGCTCTCGGTGGTGAACCCGTACAGAGCTATCCCGTCCTCGCGCAAGTGGAGGTGGGTGTGCAGCACCACCTCTTCGCCAACCGATGGCAGCTCTCCTACGGTGCGCGGCGTCACCGCAACCTCATATCCGACCCCGGTGACGTCGAGGACCAAGTACCCCTCCCTGGCGGCGACAAGGGTCCCTCGTAAGCGGCCGATCACGAGGCCTCCCGGGCAGAAGGCTTGCTCCATCGCGCCGCTTGGAGATGGCAGAGGGCGACAGCCAACGCATCGGCGGCGTCCGCCGGATGCGGCGGGACCGCCAGCCCGAGTCTCCGCGCCACCATCGCAGTGACCTGCCGTTTGTCGGCGGCGCCGTCGCCGGTAACCGCCAGCTTCACCTTGGTTGGCGGGTACTCGACCACCTCTGCTCCCGCCTGGGCTGCCGCCAGGATGGCCACCCCGGCAGCGCGTCCCACGGAGGTGGCGGTCACCCGGTTGAGGTTGACGAAGACCTGCTCGATTGCGACGACGTCCGGTTTGTGCTCGGCAAGGATCTCGGAAAGGTCGTGATGCAACTCGACGAGCCGGCGTCCCACCGAGGCGGCCGGGTCGGTCCGGATCACTCCTGCGGCCACCGCACGAGGCTCCGACGAGCCGCCGATGACGGCGGCGTACCCGGTGGTGGTGAGACCGGGATCGATTCCCAGGACGAACACCTGTACGACTGTAATGCCCGGCGCCAGCGGCACCGGGCATTACCGGACGGAGGTTTGCAGGTCTAGCTGTCGATCGCCATCCCCTGGCGATGCCCGGGCCAGCTTGGGTCGGAGGGTCCGTGCGCGCCGGGTCACCGGTCGGACAGTGGGTAATTCGGAGCATCAACGGGTCGGTTGGATCATCGGTCTGGCATGATCGCCGGGATGCCGCGGGCCCAACTGAGTATCGGGATCGAGTTGGAGTACGACACGTTCGGGGATCCAGCGGACCCAGCGTTGATCCTGGTCATGGGTCTCGGTACGCAGATGGTCGCCTGGCATCCCCGCTTCTGCGGAATGCTGGCCGACCACGGTTTGTTCGTCGTCCGGTTCGACAATCGCGATTGCGGACTGTCGACGCGGCTCGAGGACATGCCGGTGGACGTTGTCGGGGCGCTTCAGGCTGCTGTGCTCGGAGAGCCGGTCACGAGCCCCTACACGCTGTCACACCTGGCGGATGACGTGGCGGGGCTCCTCGACTACCTCGAGTTGGACGGGGCCCACATAGCGGGGGTGTCCCTCGGGGGCATGATCGCCCAGACATTCGCCATCGAGCACCGAGAGCGGACCACGACCCTCACCTCGATCATGTCGTCACCCGACCTGATGGCCTTCTCCGAAGCCTCCCCTGAGGCGATCGCTCTGCTGTTCACCCCCCGGCCCACGGACGACTCCGCCGCTCTCGAAGCCGCCCTGCACTCCGGGCAGGTGCTCGCCGGCGAGTTCTTCGACGAGAGAGCGGTACTCGGTTATGAGCGGGCCGCGTCACAACGGGGAGGCGCCTACCCGATGGGAACCGCTCGTCAACTGTGTGCGATCTTCGGCTCGGGGTCGAGAGAGGAAATGCTGCGCCAACTGAAGGTCCCGACGCTGGTGATCCACGGCGAGGCCGATCCGCTGATCCCGCCGTCGGCCGGCCGGCGCACCGCGGAATTGATCCCAGGTGCCGAGCTGATGATGGTTGAGAAGATGGGCCACGACCTGCCGATGCCGCTCTGGCCGCTGCTCACAGACAGGATCGGGGAGTTCGTGCGGAGTACTTAGTACTCAGTACTCAGTACTCACTACCCCAACTCGGCGAGGACGCGTTCGTCGATGTCGAAGTTGGCGTGGACGGCTTGGACGTCGTCTAGGTCCTCGAGAGCATCGACCAGGCGCAGGACGCGAGGAGCCGTTGGCCGGTCCACCGGGATGGTGGAACGAGGGAGCTGGGTGACCTCGGCACTTTCGACGGCCATCCCGCCATCCTGCAGGGCCTCCCGGACCGTTCCCAGGTCGCCTGGAGCGGTGATCACCTCGAGCTGACCGTCCCCGGATGGCTTGATGTCCTCGGCGCCGGCGTCGAGCGCCGCCATCATCACCTCGTCCTCGTCGCCTTCTACCAGAAGGTACCCCTTCTGCTCGAACAGGTAGGCGACCGATCCAGGCTCGCCCAGGTTGCCCCCATTGCGGGTGAAGGCCGACCGGATATCGGACCCTGCCCGGTTGCGGTTGTCGGTGAGTGCCAGCACGTACAGCGCCACCCCACCCGGGCCGTAGCCCTCGTACCAGATCTCCTCGTAGTGAGCACCTTCGACGTCGCCGGTGCCCCGTTTGATGGCCCGTTCGATGTTGTCCATCGGGAGCGAGTTGCTCCGCGCCTTGTCGATCGCCTGGGCCAGGGTCGGGTTTCCGGCAGGGTCAGCACCACCCTGGCGGGCCGCCACCTCGATGGCGCGCACCAACTTGGCGAACAGCTTGCCCCGCCTGGCGTCCTGTGCCGCCTTCTTGTGCTTGATCGTCGACCACTTGGAATGTCCGGACATGGAACCTTCAGTCGGGGGGTGGAGACGTGGCGTCGGGGTCTGCCCGCTCGGCTCGGGCCAGGTCGAGCACCAGTCTATGGATGCGGTCGTCCCCCGTCAGTTCCGGGTGGAATGACGTGGCTATGACGTTGCCCTGCCTGATCATCACCGGGTGGCCGTCCACCTCGGCGAGCACTTCGACCCCGTCTCCGATAGATGCGACCCATGGGGCCCTGATGAAGACCGCGTGGAATGGAGCGTCCAGCCCGGTGATGTCGAGGTCGACCTCGAACGATTCGTTCTGCCGGCCGAAGGCGTTGCGCTCGACGACGACATCCATCGCACGAAGCTGGGGCTGAGGGTCGCCGGTGGTGCCATTGGCCAGGAGAATCATCCCCGCACACGATCCGTACGCGGGGAGCCCGCCTTCTATGGCTTTCTCCAGTGGATCGAGCAAACCGAAGATCGTCGCGAGGCGGCCGATGGTGGTCGACTCACCCCCAGGAATGACGATGGCGTCGATCCCATCGAGGTCGGAAGGGCGTCGCACCTCGATGACCGAAGCCCCAACCCCTTCCAGCAGTTGGCGATGCTCTCGCACATCACCCTGTAAGGCGAGAACCCCGACCCGGGTCAACGTCCCTCCTCGGGGATCACCACCCGCGCTGTTGCAGCCGCTGCGCCTCCGTCAGGGTCCCGATCTCGATGCCGGGCATCGCTTCGCCCAGCCCGCGGGAGACCTTGGCGAGGACATCGGAGTCCATGTGGTAGGTGGTGGCCTCGACGATGGCGCGGGCGTAATGCTCGGGATCCGAGCTCTTGAAGATCCCCGAGCCGACGAAAACACCGTCACAACCGAGCTGCATCATCAGGGCGGCATCGGCAGGGCTAGCGATGCCGCCGGCGGCAAAATTGACCACGGGGAGCGCTCCGGTCTCCGCCACTTCGCGTACCAGCTCCATCGGTGCCGCCAGGTCGCGTGCCGCGGCCATGAGCTGCGCCGGGTCGAGGCCCGCGAGCCATCGCATCTCATCGGTGACGGTCCGCATGTGGCGTACCGCCTCGACGACGTTCCCGGTGCCTGCCTCGCCCTTGGTGCGGATCATCGCCGCCCCCTCGCCGATGCGCCGCAGCGCCTCGCCGAGGTTGCGGGCACCGCAGACAAAGGGCGTGGTGAAGGCCCACTTGTCCACGTGGTGTTCCTCATCAGCCGGAGTGAGGACCTCGCTCTCGTCGATGTAGTCCACACCGAGCGACTGGAGCACCTGCGCCTCGACGAAGTGACCGATACGGCACTTGGCCATCACCGGGATGGTGACGGCGTCCATGATCTCGACCACCTTCTCCGGGTCGGCCATCCGGGCGACACCGCCCTCCTTGCGGATATCGGCGGGGACGCGCTCCAATGCCATCACCGCTACCGCGCCGGCCTCTTCGGCGATCTTGGCCTGCTCGGCGGTGACCACGTCCATGATCACCCCCCCCTTGAGCATCTCGGCCAACCCTCGCTTGACCCGGTCGGTTCCGCGTTCCACGTCCATGTGACGCATTGTACGGCAGCCCAACTCAGGTGACCGACGGCCGTTCTCTGTGGTCCCAAGATTTCTGGCCGATCTGGCTATAAGGGTCTAGATCGGGCTTTCGTTCTGACATGCAATCGAACACATGTTCGATATATTGTGCTCGCAGCCAGCGATGGCTTGGTGGAGACGGCTCCCGGTCCGGAGCTCGCTGCCCTGCTCGCTGTCTCGACCGGACTGCGTCCAACGGTCACGAGATGGTGATCGTGCTCGAGGCGAGCGCCCGGCTGGTTTCCCACTCCCAAGCACAGAGGTACGCCGAAATGATGGAGGTGGCCCTCGCCCCACCGGGTGACACGCATCATGCCCGGAGCGGATCAACAACCTCGACGAGCACTCCTCAGCCGAGATCGGAGCCGCCCTCCGTCTCACCCGCCCCGCTGCCTAGGACCACTCCAAAGGCGGACCAACCCATTCTCACAATCTCGGGCCGCTCTGCCGGCACCGCTACAGGTTGAAGCACGAGGCTGGCTGGAAACTCGAACAACAGACACCAGGCCGTTTCGTATGGACAAGCCCCGCTCGGCCACACCTACCACACGCGCCGCCCCCGGCCGCCATGAGATGATTAGCCGTCCCGGCAGGGCGCTGCTCCCAGGCGACGGATGCCCGACCCTCTGGCTGCCGTCTGCCGTCAGCCGTCTGCCGTCTTCGTGGAGGCATGACCGGGCAGAATCGCTGCGATGAACATCGCCGTGGTCTGCCCCTACTCGCTCGACCGCTTCGGAGGGGTCCAAGCGCAGACGATGGGGTTGGTCGAGCGGTTGCGTGGCGAGGGCCATGCCGCCTGGTTGGTCGCCCCTGGCCGCTCCGGCCCAAAACGGGCGCGACTGGTGGGGTCGACGGTCACCATCCCGGCCAACCGCTCCGCCGTGCCGGTGGCGCTCGGTCCCGGCGTACCCGGCCGGGTTCGACACGCCATCTCTGGTGCCGAGCTGGTCCACGTCCACGAGCCGTTGATGCCGCTGGTCTCATGGTCGGCGCTGGCGGCGACGGTCCCGATCGTGGGCACCTTCCACGCCGACCCAAGCGATCTGGTCAGGCGCTCGTATCGGCTAGCCGGCACCGTGCTCGGCATTCGGCGCCGGCTGGCCGCGGTGACCGCGGTGAGCCGGGTGGCGGCCGAGGCGGTGGAGCCGATGTTCGACGAAGTGGTGGTCATCCCCAATGCGGTCGACGTGGGGGCAATCCCCGACGCGGAGAAGGTGGCGAACCGGGTGGCGTTCGTGGGCCGTGACGACCCCCGCAAAGGGCTGGAGGTGCTCTTGCAGGCGTGGCCCGGCGTGGCGGCGGCGGTCCCGGGCGCCGAGTTGGTGGTGGTAGGGACCGATCGGCCCGCTCGCCCCGGGATCCGTTTCCTCGGCCACGTCCCCGATGCCGACAAGTTGGCCGCTCTTGCTGTGGCCGGCGTCTTCTGTGCACCGAACCTCGGTGGCGAGAGCTTCGGGATCACCTTGGTGGAGGCAATGGCAGCCGGGTGCCGGATTGTGGCCTCAGACCTCCCGGGGTTCAGGGATGTCCTCGCTGGGCTCGGCGATTTGGTTCCACCGGGGGACCCCGAGGCGTTGGCCGGTGCGCTGGTGACCGCACTGGCGGCACCAAACGATCCGAAGCTTTGGCGAGAGAGGGCGGCGGAGTTCGACTGGTCGGTGGTGGTGCCTCGTTACCTCGAGGTGTACCGGGCGGCGCTGCGAGCGAGCGGCGCCTGATTCAGGCTCGGTCGGACGGCCAGTTGGGCTGGAGCAGGTGCCACTGCGACGGGGCCATTCTGATCAGTTCCTCGAGGGCAGCAGCGACCAACTGGGTGCCCGCCGCAATCCGCTCGGAACGGGTTCCCTCCTCTGGGAGGCGGATCGGGGGCAGAGCGACCAGACGATGGCCCGGGCCATCGAGGAAGAAGCAGGCAACGGGTAGGAGGGCCGCTCCGCTTCGCATCGCCAGCGACACCGGACCGGCCGGAAGGGTGGTCTTCTCGCCGAAGAACTCCACCGGTACACCACGACCCCGCAGGTCCCGGTCGCACAGCAGGGCGGCGGCGCCGTTGCGGTCCACCATGCCCTGGAGGTCCTTCATCAACGAGCGTCCCGGTTCGGCCAGTACCGTCTCGATCCCGAAGGAGGAGCGCAACCCGACGAACCAGGACGAAAGACGGCGGTTGCTAAGCGACTCGGCCACGGCCATTACGGGAACGCCAATGCCTACCGATGCCGTCGCCGCCACCTCCCAGTTACCGACATGGGGCACGGCGTAAATCAGCCCAGCCCCCTCGTCGCGGGCGCGCTGGAGATACTCGATCCCGACGGTCTCCACCGCTGCCGCCATCGCGGGGACCCTCTTCTCCCTGGCCCACAGGACCTCGGCCCAGTACCGGCCGTAGGCGGCGAACATCTTGCGGGTCGCGCCGTCGACATCTCCGCCCTGACCGAGGACCCTGGTCATGTGTCGGCGGGCCATGGATCTGCGCTTCGAGTCGGTGAAGTGCCAAACCCGACCGGCCAGCTCGCCAGCTCGAATTGCCGCACCTTCAGGCAGCGTCGCCACCACGGCCGAGCCCGCCCTGAGCAGCCAATAGGCCAGGGTGTCCGCGGCGGCCGCCGCCCTCCGTGCCAGCGGCGAGCCGACGGCCCTGGGGCGCGCCTTTTCGTTGCCGGCTGCGGTGTCCGCTTCAGTCCTCCAGATGGAGCCGCTGCCAGGTGAGGACGAACCGCTGGCCGACCGTGATCCAGGTGAGCACGGTCATCGCCCACAGCATCGGCCCAACGAACCCGAAGACCAGTCCTGCGGTGAAGAGGATCACCCGCTCGGAGCGACCCATCCACCCCCCGCGACCCTCGACTCCGAATCCCTCGGCCTTGGCCCTGATGAATGGAACGAGGAGCGATCCACCGAGGCTGAGACCGCAGAGGATCACATAGAGCGGGGTGTCAGCCACCGCATAGGCCAGGGCCGAGAAAATGGCAATCTCCCCGACCCGGTCGGCCACGGTGTCGACCAGTGCTCCGCTCGGCCCCGCCCTTCCCGTGGCCCGGGCGACCGCACCATCGAGACCGTCGAGGATGGCGCCTGCCGCGGCGATCCAGCCGCCGAGCACGAGGCGTTCGGTGGCGATCAGCGCCGCTCCGACGAGCGATAGGGCCAAGCCGATGAGGGTGAGCGACGTCGGCGTGAAACCGAGCCGTCCTAGGAATCGACCGATCGGGTCGGTGACACGCTCTACCGACCCTCGAACTCTTAGCTCGATCAACGCTGGTGCTCCCTTGGAGGCGGGAAACGTACCACAGGGAATCGGCCCAAAGCCTTCTCACTACACTCGCTCAAAGACGACCGAAGAGGAGGTGCGGTGGTCCCCGAGCGCATCCGTAACGTGGTCCTGGTCGGCCACGGAGGGAGCGGGAAGACGTCGCTCGCCGAGGCGCTGCTCTTTGCGGCCGGCTCGACTACACGAGTAGGTCGGGTCGAGGATGGCAACACCGTCATGGACCACGAGCCCGAAGAAGTGGAGCGCGGCATCTCGCTCTCGCTCGGCGTCGCCTCGGTCCCGTGGAAAGACCACAAGATCAACCTCCTCGACACGCCGGGGTACGCCGACTTCGTCGGCGAGGCGAGGGCGGCGCTCCGGGCGGCCGATCTCGCCCTATTCGTTGTCTCGGCCGTGGATGGGGTCGAGGTCCAGACCGAGATCCTATGGCGTGCCGCCGGCGACGAGGGGATCCCGCGGGCCGTCTTCGTAAACAAGCTCGACAGGGAGCGGGCCAACTTCGCCAGGACACTCGATGAACTCAGGGAGGCGTTCGGAAAGCGAATCGCCCCCGTCCAGGTCCCCGTCGGCGCGGAGACATCGCTCGAGGGGATCACCCGGGTGGTGAGCAACCGAACCTACCGGTACAACGAAGGAGATCCTCACGGCGCGCTCAGCGAAGGCGGTGGAGGGGAACTTGCCGCCGAGGTGCGCCAAGCTCTGGTCGAGGCTGTGGTCGAGACCGACGACGCCATGCTCGAGGCCTATTTCGACGGCGAGGAGCCCGAACCCGGCCAGATTGTCACCGCCGTTCACAACGGGATGCTCGAAGGGGAGATCTTCCCGGTGCTGTGCGGCTCCGCTACCCAGTTGGTGGGGATCGACGCCTTGGCCGACTTCATCACCGACTTCGGCCCACGTCCACTGGAGCACGCCGCTCCCCCACTCCAGAGCGGCGAGTTGGGCGTGCTCGGGACCGATGGGCCCGTCATCGCATACGTCTTCAAGACGCTCTCAGACCCCTATGTGGGGAGGATCTCGTTCTTCAGGGTCTTCACCGGCACGTTGCGGCTCGACGACGAGCTTGAAGTGGCGGGCCGAGGTGTCCGGGGGAGGATGCACAACCTCTTCTTCATGCAGGGCAAGGACCACAACGAGGCAAAGGAGGTGACGGCGGGCGACATCGCGGCCATCGCCAAATTCGAGGCGGCTCACGCCGGGGACACACTGCGCACCGCCGGGACGGACGTGGTCATCGTCCCCGTTGCCTTCCCCGCCCCCGTCATGGCCGTCGCGGTCAACCCGCACACCGCCCAGGACGAGGAGAAGCTATCCACCGCTCTGCAGCGGATCCTGGAGGAGGACCCCACTCTCCAGGTGGAACGCCGCCCGGAGACGCGAGAGACTCTGCTCACCGGTCTGGGCGATTCACACCTCGAGGTCACCCTGGCCCGGATAGCCCGCAAGTTCGGCGTGGGTGTCGACACCGCTACCCCAAAGGTCCCCTACCGCGAGGCCATAACCCGTCCAGCCCAGGCTGAAGGAAAGCACAAGAAGCAGACCGGGGGCAGAGGCCAGTTCGGGGTCGCATTCGTCAAGTTCGAGCCTCGCGAGCGGGGCAACGGATACGAGTTCGTCGACGACGTCAAGGGGGGCTCCATCCCACGTCAGTTCATCCCGGCGGTGGACCGTGGTATCAAGGAGGCGCTGGAACGGGGGATCCTCGCCGGCTACCCGGTAACCGACGTCCGTGCTGCCGTATTCGATGGCAAGTACCACTCGGTCGACTCTGACGAGCTTTCCTTCCGCATGGCCGGGATCCAAGCGGTGCGGACCGCCGCCCCCGACCTCGGCGCTGTGCTGCTCGAACCAATCATGCGGCTCCGCATCAGCGTCCCCGAGGAGCACATGGGCGACGTGATGGGGGACATCAACGCTCGCAGAGGCAAGGTCCTCGGGATGGACTCCGATGGGACGATGCGGATCGTCACCGCCGAGGTGCCCATGGGCGAGGTGCAGCGTTACGCAATCGACCTGCGCTCGATGACCCATGGACGCGGTGTCTTCGAGATCGACTTCGACCACTATGCCGAGATGCCTGGGAACGAGGCACAGAAGGTGATCGCGGCCAGCCAAGCCGCCCGTCAGGAGGGTGAGCGGTGACCGCCGACAAGGAAGACAGCGCGGCCCGCCTCAGCGTCAACGGCAAAGAACTCACCCTTCCGATGGTCGAGGGAACCGACGGCGAGGGCGCCATCGACGTCTCCAGACTGCGAGCCGAGACCGGGCTGGTGGCGTTCGACCCTGGGTATGGGAACACCGCAGAGACGCGCAGCTCGATCACCCTGCTCGACGGTGAGGCGGGAGTGCTCCGCTACCGCGGCTACCCCATCGACCAGCTTGCCGAGCAGTCGAACTTCCTCGAGGTGGCCTACCTGCTGTCTTACGGCGATCTGCCCACTCCCGACGGCCTCGCCGAGTGGGAGGACTCGATCACCCGGCACACCCTGCTCCGAGAGGATATGAAATACCTCTTCGAGGCGTTTCCTCACGACGCCCATCCCATGCAGGTGCTCGCCTCGGCGGTGTCGGCGCTCGCCACGTATTACCCGGACGCCCTCAACCCCCACGACGAGGAGGCGCTCGATCTGAGCGCCAGGCGGCTCATCGCCAAGTCGATCACCATGTCGGCCTGGGCCTACAAATACAGCGTCCATCAGCCATACGTCTATCCCCGAAACGACGTCGACTACGCCACAAACTTCCTGGCGATGATGTTCTCCATCCCCCCGGTGGATACCAAGATCGACCCGACCATCGCCAAGGCTCTCGACCTGCTCTTCGTGCTCCACGCCGACCACGAGCAGAACTGCTCGGCCTCGACCGTGCGGCTCGTCGGCTCGGGTGGCGCCAACCTTTTCTCCGCCGTTTCGGCAGGCATCCATGCACTGTCTGGCCCGCTCCACGGCGGGGCGAACCAAGAAGTCGTCGAGATGCTTGAGGAGATTCACCAAGGAGGCGGCGATATCTCCCGGTTCGTGGCCAAGGCCAAGGACCGCAGCGATCCCTTCCGGCTGATGGGTTTCGGCCACCGGGTGTACAAGAACTTCGACCCGCGCGCCACCATCATCAAGAAGACGGCGCTCGAGGTCCTCGACCAGCTCGACGTCGACGACCCACTGCTCGACCTGGCGATGGAGTTGGAGCAGGTAGCGCTGACCGACGAGTACTTCGTCGAGAGGAAGCTCTACCCGAACGTCGACTTCTACTCGGGGATCATCTACCGGGCGCTTGGCTTCCCCATCGAGATGTTCCCGGTGCTTTTCGCCATTGGGCGGATGCCCGGCTGGATCGCCCAGTTCCGCGAGTCAGCCGGCGACCCCGAGTCGAGGATCGGCCGGCCTCGCCAGGTGTACACCGGGGTCGTCGAGCGCGCCTACGTCCCGCTGTCGGAGCGCTGACTCAAACCGCTGACAGGCGCTGAACTCGCGCTCTGCGATGACTCTGGCGGCCCTCGGTCGTCATCAAGCCCGAGAGGAGGTTCTCAATGAGCAAAGTTGTGGCATCGATCACCACATCGGTGGATGGCTACTACGCCGGCCCGGAGGACGGCCCCGGCCAGGGACTCGGGGTCGATGGCGAGCGGCTCCACTATTGGGTGTTCGGCGGACCCTGGAGCTATGACCGCGAGCCCACCGGCCTTGACAGCGATGACGGAGGCTGGCTGCATGAGGCGATGGAGCGCATCGGTGCGGTGGTCTGCGGCCGCTGGACCTACGAAGCAGCAGACCGCTGGGGCGATACCAATCCTTGGGAGTTGCCGTTCTTCATCGTGACCCACCACGCCGACAGAGACCTGCCCGATGGGATGGAGTTCGTCGGCGGATTGGAGGAGGCGATCGAGCGGGCCAAGACCGCCGCCAACGGCAAGGACGTCAACCTCATGGGTGGTGGTGATGTCATCCGTCAGGCGCTGGCAGCCCGCCTGGTGGACGGGTTGACCATCATCATCGCCCCGGTCACGCTCGGGGCGGGAAAACGGCTCTTCGAAGGTTTCGATCGGTCGCTGGAGTTGGACCATCTCGGTGTTCGTCAGACACCCCTCGCTACCTTCGTGGACTACCAGGTGGTGAAGTGATCTGGCCCGATCGGCTAGAGGTGATCCGTGCCGAGCGGTTCCTCGGTCACGGTGAGCACCTCGCCGGTGACCCCGTCTACCTGGACCAAGGCGCGGCGTGAAGGGGGGTCGTCGGCCGAGTAGACCATCACGTTCCAGACGGGGCGCGCCCGCCACCCGGTGAAACCGACCCCGGCCGCGGCGTGTCCGACAGCGAACGACACCTGTCGCCCTGCCGTATCGAGGGCGACGCGATCGCCGACCTCGAGGTTCCAAGCCGCCAGTATGTGGTACAGGGCCAACGCCACAAGGAACGCTGTGACCAGCCACATTCCACTACCCAGCCAGAGCACCGACAGCGCAGCCAGCGCGGCCGCAGCCATGTAGACCCAAGCGGCGGTACGTCGCCTAAGCGGGCTCGGGAATGCGTAGGGCCCGACCGCACCCGCATCGAGGTCTTCGGGGACACCGGCTTGGCGCGCTATGTCCTCGGGGATCTCGCGCATCCTCAACCAGATCCAGTCACGCCGGGGGAACCGCCTCGGCCACCAGCTCGGAGATCGCCTCGTCGAGTGGTAAGCCGCGCCGCTCGTGGTCCTCGCCGCGCTTTCGCAACCCAACCGTCCCCGCCTCGACGTCGCGATCGCCCACCACCAGCACCGCGGGATGATGGGCGGTGAGGGCGCGACGGATCTTCTCGCCGACGGTGTCGTCGGCACCGTCGACCTCGACCCTGAGACCGTCGCCGCGCAGTCGTTCAGCCACCTTCCCGGCGTAATCAAGGTGTCGGTCGGCCACGGGCACCACCGTCGCTTGCACCGGTGCCAACCACATCGGAAATGCGCCCGCGTAGTGCTCGACGAGCACGCCGACAAACCTCTCCAAAGACCCCGCCTTGGCACAGTGGATCATCACCGGGCGCTCTTGGCGGTTGTCCGACGTGGCGTATTCCAACTCGAACCGCTCGGGGAAGAAGAAGTCGAGCTGGATCGTCGACATCTGCCAGCGCCGCCCGATGGCGTCCTTGACATGGACGTCTATCTTCGGCCCGTAGAAGGCCGCTTCGCCGTCGGCGACCCGATAGGGCACACCACCGGCGTCGAGAGAGGCGCGCAGCGCGGCAGTCGCCTCTTCCCACAGCGCGACGTCGCCCATCGCCTT
>DATADW010000343.1:0-2339 GCA_036258335.1 Acidimicrobiia bacterium | reverse complement strand
ATGCCTTTCTCCTCGGTCGCAAGACCTATCAGATCTGGGCCGCTTTCTGGCCGACCGCCACCGGCGACGAGGAGTTGGCGAATCGGATGAACGAGATCCCAAAGTATGTGGTGTCGAACACCCTCACCCGCGCCGACTGGGGCAACTCCACCATCTTCAGCGGCGACGTCGTCGCCCAGATCGCTGGGCTCAAAGAGCGGCCCGGAGGCGACCTGCTGGTGTACGGCAGCCCCGATCTGGTCGACACGCTGCTCGCCAACGATCTGATCGACGAGTTCCGGCTCCTCTTCTACCCGGTGATCCTCGGCAGTGGGAAGCACCTGTTCCGGGACGGCATCGAAACCCACCATCTCCGACTGGTCGAGTCTCGAACCTCCAGTTCCGGAGTCGTCCTCCTTACCTACCAGCCCGAGTCGGAAGCACCCACCAGCCGATTCGTGGAGGACTACTCCTGGACTCAGGAGCAGGTGCGCTCCCTGCATGCCGCCCAAGACGTGGACCGGATCCTGGCCACAGTGCTGTTCACCGACCTGGTCGACTCGACGGGGCAAGCCGCCGCCTACGGCGATCGGGCGTGGCGCCAACTCCTCGACCGGCACGACCACACCTCGCGTACCGAGGTGGAACGATGGATCGGCCACTACGTGAAGAGCACCGGTGATGGCATGCTGGCCACCTTCGATGCGCCCACCCGAGCATTGCGCTGCGCCTTCGAGCTGCGCGAGGCGGTAGCTCGCATGGGACTGCAAGTGCGCGCCGCCATCCATACCGGGGAGGTGGAGCGGCGACATGACGATGTCGGCGGGATCGGAGTGCACATCGCTTCCCGCGCCCTCGACGCCGCTGGCCCCGATCAGGTGGTCGTGACGCGCACCGTGCGAGACCTGGCCACCGGGACCGACCTTCAATTCGCCCCTCTCGGCACGGTCAGTCTGCGGGGCGTCCCCGGTCAATGGGAGCTCTTCGAGGCGTCGCTCTCGTAGGCGCGGCCCCGTCGCGAACGATCGCCCGGCCAGACCTCCATAGGACCAATGGCTCTACCGAGCCTGTAGGTATCGCAGCAAGCTCGAATCTGGTGTGGAGGTTGAGTCGTGGTTACGACTCCTATCCGACCGGAGCGGTCGGTTGGAAGGCCGAGCGCGATGTCGGGCGATGAACTGAGGAAGTGGGCAGCCGAGATCCACCGCCGCTGGCCGGCGGTTGGTCTGGCGGTGGGTGTGGTTCGCCATGGAGGCATCGGGCTCTTCCATGGACGGGGGGTGGCGGACCTCGCTTCGGGCGCGCCGATCACCGAGGACACGGTGTTTCGCATCGGCTCGATCACCAAGACGGTCACCGCGATTGCGGTGATGCAGCTATGGGAGCGAGGGTTGGTCGATCTCGATGCCCCCGCCAACGACTACCTGCGCCCCTACAAGCTGATCCCGGCCGAGACGGGATGGCGTCCGGCGACGTTGCGGCATCTGCTGGCCCACACCGCCGGGATTCCCGACGTGCTCTACCTGGGCGATCTGCTCCATCCGTCGTGGGGGCCTTTCGATGGCCGTCCTCCTCTTCACAGCGTGGAGGTGGGGCAACCGTCGCCGTCGCTGGCCGAGTACTACCGGAGCGGTATCCGGTTGGTTGCGGAGCCCGGCTCCGCTTTTGCCTACAGCAATCACGGCTTCGCCACCCTGGGTCAGATCGTCGAGGATGTCAGCGGTGAGCCGCTCGACCGGTACTTCCGCCGGCACATCTTCCAGCCCCTCGAGATGACGGCAACCGACCTGCTCAGATCCGAACAGGTGGCGGCCCATCTCGCCAAGGGATACGCCCTCGGTCGGGCCGGTGCCGAGGAGCTAACCGACCGCGAGTGGATCGGGCAGGCAGGGGGAGGGGTCTACTCCTCGGGCCGCGACCTGGGACGTTATGTCGCCGCGCTGCTGGGCGGGGGCTGCAACGAGCATGGCTCCGTGCTCCGGCCGAGCACGCTGGCGACGATGTTCGAGCCTCACTACCGGCCAAATCCCGGGGTGCCCGGTATGGGTCTCGGGTTATTCCGCCACGACGCGGGCGGCCATCGTGTGGTCGGGCACGAGGGAATACTGCCCGGATTCAACTCGGGGATCCTCGTGGCTCCCGATGATGGCGTTGGCGTCTTCGCCCTCACCAACGGGTCGCGCCGAGCGATGGTGTGGCTCCCCACCGAACTGGCGGGGTTGCTGTGCCGCCTTCTCGTCGTCCCAACCGGAGGCGCCGGTGGGAGGGCTCCCTCAGGTCACGGCGAGCCGTGGGATCTCCTGTGCGGGCGCTACCGGCTTCCCCCGGTCGGCGATCTGCGCGGCCGGGTCATGATGGGG
>DATADW010000342.1:0-14644 GCA_036258335.1 Acidimicrobiia bacterium | reverse complement strand
CGGTGCCTGGCGCACCTCGTCGAGCATGGCCCGGGTCATCGAGGCGATCCGGATCAACTTGGTCGGCTGACTCACCGGCGGAACGGAGCCACGCTGGGCGGGAACCGGCAGCTGTACTTCGTCGGGCGCTTCGGCGGTTTGGGCGTCGTCGGGCCTGCTCCTCCTCGTCGCCTGCGAGGGTAGGTGCTGCGCGGTCTCTCGAACGACCATCGGTATTGGCTGAGCGCGCCGACTCATTGGAAAGTGTTGCGCTATGATGTAGACTATCGCCGAGTACCTCCGGAGGATTGGTCCCATCGGGTTCCGCCTCCTCCGGGGCACCGTGATCCGGACGGTGGATGGCCGCTCATAGCGGTGAAAGATGCGATGTGGCCGGGGGATGGGGGGTCCGCATCGCTGGGCCGTCCGCGGCGTGCGTGGCACGCGGGGACTGGAGGAAGGACGCAGAATCGAGATGGATGCCAACGATTACCCACCGATCCTCGACGCAGCCCACGTCTCAGAGCTGCTCGGGATGAACGTGCAGATGGTCCGCAAGTACGCCCGCGAGGGCAGGATCCCGGCATACCGTCTCCCCGGGGGTCGGACATTCCGCTTCTTCCGTGACGAGATCTTCGGGTTCCTCCGCGAGCATCCGGTCGTGGAGAGCATGGACGGCACGGCCAAGCTTCAAACCGCCTCCGACACCGGCTGACCCGGGAACGCATGCCGCCCGGGAGCTGGGAGACCCACCCCGATCTGCGGAAGCTCCGGCGGGAGACCGATCGGGAGTTCCGTGAGGAGGCAGCTGCCGAGGAGGCGGATGCCGCCCAACTCCTGCTGCGCAACCGCACGCTGGCCGACGCCGCCTTCGAATCCATGGTGCGCAGCGACCAGGTCACTCTGGCCGCCGGTGGGCGTGAGTGGAGCGGTCGGCTCGTCGAGGCCGCGGGTGATCTGACCGTGGTCGACACGGGCTCCCAACACGTATCCATCAGTTTGTCGGCGCTGCGCTGGTTGCGTATCGATGCAAGGGGACGGGGAGACGGCCACCGCAGCGGCGGGTCGGTGGGCTCGCTTCGGGCCCAGCTCGGGGTACTGGAGATGGACGCCGAGAGCGTCGAGATCGTGACCACCGAGGGGGGGTTGGTGGAGGGCCGGGTACGTGCGGTCGGCCGTGATCATCTCGACGTCATCGGTGTGACCGGGCTCACCTGGATGGTTGCGCTGAGCGCGGTGGCCGCCGTGGTGGTCCGCCGATGAGCCATCCAGCTTGCGTGTGCGGTCTCCACCTAGTACGAAAGCGGAGTCGAGGGGCTGAGATGACGGGCCGGCGTTGCCACCAGGGGGGACGCGCCTGCTCGATGGCGCCCGGCCCGCATCTTGTTCCCGCGTCCGCGGGCAATCCTCCATCGACGCTGGAGACGACGTGACCACCGAGACCGAGCGCGCCGCCCGCCGCATCCTCCCCCAGGCAGAGCCCCAGCCGCCACCGCGTCGCGGGCTGCTCACCCGAGTCAAGTTGGGGCATGTCATCGCCATCGTGGCCGGTCTGCTGGCCGCAGTGACCACGCTCGCAGTGCTCCGCTCAAACCAGAGCACGGTCCAGGTTGTCATCGCCGCTGCCCCTATCGCCTCGGGCGCTGTTCTGACGGCGGCCGACTTCGTTGTGGAGGAGATCCTCCTCTCACCGCAGTTCGGGAGCCAGTTCGTCACCGCCGACGAGATCGATCGTGTCGCCGGCTCGGTGGCGAAGCGCTCCATCATCCCCGGCGAGCCCCTGCTCGACAGCGACCTAGGAGCGGTGGCGGCGTCCGAAGGTCTTAGGGCGATGTCCGTCCCGATCGAGGAGGGCCGGGCGGTGGCCGGTGGGCTCCAGGTGGGCGATCGTGTCGACATCATCGCCGTGGTCGACGGCCTCGCCCGTTTCATAGCCACCGATGTCGAGGTGCTCGGCGTTCCCACCGAGGAGTCGACAGGACTCACCCAGACCACCGGGTTTGCCCCGACGCTGGCGGTGAACGATGAGCAAGCGCTGCAGATAGCTTCTGCGCTGGGGACGGCCGAGGTTCATCTGGTCCGGTCCACGGGGGCACCGGATGTGACGGTCGAAGAGGTGACGCCGATCGAGGGCGCCGATGAGAGGTCGCCGACCCCCGGCGTGATCCCGTGAGCAGCATGTGACCGAGCGTCGCCGAGCCCGCATCGAGCCGGCGGTGGCCCTTGGGTCGTCGGCCCGGTCCTGGGCGGGCGAGTTGATGAGCTACGCAAAGGACCATCCTGGGGTTCGCGTGGTAGGGACGGTTCTCTCCTCGGCCGATGCCATGGAGATCGGGTTCGACGTGCTGATCCTCGACGACACCTCGAGCTTTCTCACCCCACGGTTGATCGACCGGCTGCAGCGGTCCGACCGGGCGGTGATCGGTGTCTACGACCCGGAGCGGGGCGGTCCGGGGCGGTCGCGGCTGCTCGAGATGGGGGTGGACGCCGTTGTGATCGCCTC
Organism: Acidimicrobiia bacterium; assembly: GCA_036258335.1. Lineage (GTDB taxonomy): Bacteria > Actinomycetota > Acidimicrobiia > Spongiisociales > DATADW01 > DATADW01. The sequence continues at coordinate 12,162 of DATADW010000342.1, read as the reverse complement.
CTCCCCTCCCGAGGATTTGGTGGAGACCATCGAGGAGGTGGTCGAGCGGCGCGACCTCGTCCAGAGATTCGCCGAGGTTCTCGGCCCCGATCTCACCACCGAGACCGAGCCCCAGTCGACGGCACCACCCCAACCGATGGAGGAGGCGGAGCAGTTCGGCCGGGTGGTCGCGGTCACCGGCGCCAGCGGGGTTCTCGAGGTCCTGGTCGGACTTGGCATCCATTTGGCCGGCTGGCGGCGCTCGACGCTCTTGGCCGATCTCGACACGCTGGAGCCGGCCTTGGCGCAACGGCTCGACGTCGAGTTGACCCCGAACGTGATCACCGCGCTCGAAGCGCTCCGCTTCCGCTCCGACCTGACCCGCGAGTTCGCCTATCACGCCGGTGGGTTCGCGGTGCTCGGTGGGATCCCCAACCCGCGGGAGTGGGCGACCTTGGCTGAGGACGAGATCATCGACCTGCTTGGGCAGCTGAGATTGGCGTTCCAGATGGTGCTGATCCGCATCGACCGCCATCTCGAGGACCTCTCCACGCTGACCGGGGCAGCAGGCAGGTTCGGTGCGAGCCGTTCCGTGGCCGCGGCAGCCGATGTGATCGTTGGAGTGGGCGATCCGTCGCCGGTCGGGGTGGCCGGGATGCTGAACTGGTTGGGGGACCTGAGCACTGTTACCTCGGCACCTGTTCACCTCGTGCTCAACCGGATCCGGCCCGGGCCTTTCCAGCGTCATGAGGTGATGGAGGAGTTGCGCCGCTCTTTCACGCCCGCCTCGGTGACGCTGCTCCCCGAAGACAACCGCCTTCCCCGTGCCTCCTGGCAGGGCGAGCCGGTCTACTCGGGGAAGTTCATGAAGGCGCTGGCACCGCTTGCAGCCGCACTGGGTGCTGTCGGGCAACCGATGCGGGCTGCTGCCGGAGCGCACGCATGACCAGTCGGCGCTCGAGCGCATATGAGAGCTTGCGGCTGGCCACCGCAGAAAGAATCGAAGAGCTCAAGCTCGACCCGGAGCGCAGCCCCGAGGACGTCCGACAGGTGATCACCGACCTGGTCGGCGCATACCAGCGGACGGCGCACACCGGGCGGAGTCTCCCGCTGCGCGACCCGGGCGAGATGGAGCAGCGGCTGTGGGAGTCGGTCGCTGGATACGGGCCGCTCACCGGCCTGCTCACCGACCCGTTCATCGAGGAGATTTTCATCGAGGGCGGTCGGGTCACCTTCATCGACGGCTCGGGGCGGCTCCGGGCGCTGGTGGCCGCCACCAATGAGGAGGAGAACCGACAGGTTGTGGACAGGCTCCTCGCCGGCACCAACCGTCGCCTCGACGCTTCCAATGCAATCGAGCAGGCGCGGGTGCTCGGTGGTGAAGGACGGTTGACCGCCGTGGTGCCCCCCGTGGCCGACCGGCTCTCGGTGACGCTTCGCAAGTACACCATCTCCGACGAGACGCTCGGCTCCTTGGTGGAGCGCAATTCGCTCACACCCGAAGCGGCTGCCTTCCTGTGGGTGCTTGCCCAGGCGTCGATGTCGGTGCTCATATCCGGCGCCACCGGCGCCGGGAAGACCACCTTGCTCAGCGCATGGTTGCGGGCAGTCCCCGACGACCAGTGCATCCGCATCTGCGAAGAGGTGCGTGAGATCCATGTCCCCCTTCCGCCCCATTCCAGCGCCTACGAGGCGAGCCCGGTGACGCTCGAGGGCCAACGCCGCTACGGGTTGCGCGACCTGGTCAAGGTGTGCCTGGCGCAGCGTGTCGACCTGCTTTGCGTCGGCGAGGTGCGCGGCGCCGAGGCCTTCGAGTTGACCAGGGCGGTGAACGCTGGTTGCGGCTTCGCATGCACCGTCCATGCCAACTCGGCACGCGACGCCCTTTACGCCATCGTCAACGCCGCCCTCATGGCCGGCGAGAACGTACCCGAGCCGGCCGTGCGCAAGATCTTTGCCCAGTCACTCGACTTCGTCGTCCACCTCGACAGGGACCTCCGTCGCCCCCGCGACGGAGACCAGGCGCTGCGCCGCCAGGTTCGTGAGATCCTGGCGGTTGCCCCCTCGCTCTCCACCGACGACTTCACCACGGAGTCCATCTTCTTCAGGCGGACCCTCGGGGAGCACCTGGTCTGGACCGGCTCGATGCCCCCCGAGCCGGTGACCGAGATGATCGAGCGCGCCCTCCCCGGCGGTGTGCGGCTCAAGGACCTCCTCAGCGGTGATTGGAGGCCGGAGCCATGAGGGTGCTCGCCGCGCTCTTGTCTGGGCTGTTCTTCTACCTGCTCGTCGCCTACCTGACCGGCAATGGTCCTCGATTCGACGTGCGGCGCTCGCCGACCACCCAGGTCTCCCCCCGGCAGCTCTGGCTCATCCAGGCAGGGTCCGACCTGACTCCTAGCCAGTTCCGCGCCGGGTCGATCGCTGCCTCCGCCGTCACTTTCGTCCTCTTCCTCTTCCTCACCGGCGCCTGGTGGATCGCACTTGTCCCCGCAGTCGTCGTCGGCCTCTGGCCCCGCACCTACTACTCGCGTCGCCGCAACCAGCGGCTGGCCGAGTTGCGGCGAGCCTGGCCCGATGGGATCCGTGACATCGTCGCTTACGTCAAGTCGGGCGCCAGCCTTCCCGTGGCGTTGGAGGCGCTGGCGCGCAAGGGGCCGGAGCCGCTCCGTCTCGCCTTTGAGCGGTTCCCGCTCCAGGTGCGCATGTTCGGCATGATTCCGACGCTGGAGATGGTCAAGGAGGAGCTGGCCGATCCCACCTCGGACAAGGTGATCGAGGTGCTCATCCTCGCCCACCAGCACGGCGGAGACCTTGTCGAGGATGTCTTGCGCGACCTCATCGACACCACCGTCGCCGACCTCGCCACCCAGGAAGGGATCCGCACGGCCAATTTCGAGCAGCGGCTGGAAAGCTGGGTGGTGGTGGCGGCTCCCTGGCTGCTCCTGTTGTTCCTGGCCACCATCCCCGAGAGCTACGTCGCCTTCTACCGTTCGCCGCCCGGGCGATTCACCGTGCTGGTGGGAGCGGTGTGGGCCGGAATCGGGTGGCTTCTGATGCGCTGGATCGCCCGTCAACAGGATGAGCCACGAGTCCTGGGAGGAGGCTCGGCGGTGAGCAGGTCACGGTCGACCACCCGTCGCCACCGGGAGCCACAGGCAGCGAGCCAACCGTCGACTCGTCCGCAGACGCTCGACCCTCAGGAGATGCGGTGACCGCGGGTCTCAGCTGGATGGAGCTGACCGCGGTGGCCGCTGCCACCGCTTTCGCCGCCGTCCTCGCCTGGATCGTGGTGCGCCCCTACCGCGGGCTAGCTGGGCGGCTTCGCCCCTACGTCGCCGTGGCTCGCACGCGGCTCGCTCGGAGCGTTGACGTCGCCGGTCAGACGGCGACCGGGCCGGTCTTTGGGCAGGGCACCTTCAGGCGGTTGTTCGGGCCGATCGTCGAGGGAGTCCTCGCACGCTTCTCCCGGCTGATCTCATTCGGTTCCGAGGAGCAGCTGGCGACCAAGCTTCGCCAGGCAGGGCTCTACCCCGGGCTCACGGCGCGCGACAGGGTCCGTGAGTACCGGGTGCGCTCGTTCCTCTTATCTGCTGGCCTCACGGTGCTCGGGGGACTCTTCGGTCTGGCTCTGCGCGGGGTGGCGGCCATGCTGTTGTTCGGCGCTTCGGGCTTTGTCATCGGCGTTCTCTTCTCGCGCAGCCGGGTCGATGGAGCTGTCAGCCGCCGCCGGGACAGGATCCGCTCCGAGCTCTACACCGTGAACCAGCTGATCGCCATGCGCACCCGAGTGGGCGGGGGCGTGGTGGACGCGCTGCGGCACACCGTCGATCGAGCGCACGGCGTGTTCGTAGACGAGCTGGCCGAGGTGCTCCGGCTCCACGAGCGGGGTCTTCCCATCGGGGTCGCTCTCCACCGGGCCGCTCAGCTCACGCCGGAACCGGAGGCGGCGCGCACCTACAACGTGCTCGCCACCGCCCAGGAGCGCGGCTCAGATCTTGCCGACGCGCTGCTGGCATTGAGCAAGGACCTCCGTCAGGCGAGGCGAGAGGACCTGCAACGGGACGCCGCCCGCAGGCGACTCCTGCTGGTCTTCCCGATGATCGTGGTCCTGGCGCCGCTGGTGCTCCTGTTCCTTGGGGCCCCGCTGCCCAGCCTCATCTTCGGGGGGTTGTGATGGTCTCGAATCGAGGAGGGATGATGGAAGGAATGAATCGCCACATGTGGCGGGCGGTGCTCGGCGACGACCGTGGTGCGGTCGAGACGTCGCAGATATTCGCCTGGATAGCGGTGGTGGTGGTGGCGATCATCGGCGTCTCGGCGGCGCTCAACGCGCTCAACATCGACGTGATCAACTGGGTGCGCGAGCAGGTCTTCAGCGTCGGCTGACGGGATGGCGCTTCGGCGGGCGGCGCCCGACGCGGGGATGACCACCGTCGCCACCATGCTGGCGATCGGCTTCACCCTGGTCGCCGCCGTGGCGATGCTCCAGGTTCTGCTGTTCATGTATGGGCGCATGGTGATTCGTTCCGCGGTGGACGAGGGTGCACGGGCGGGGTCGCGCATCGATGCCGACGCATCGGTTTGTCTGAGCCGGGCCAACGACCTCCTCGGCGACCTGCTCGGCGGCCCGCTGGGTAGCGAGGTGTCGGTGTCGTGCGGATCGAGCGGAACCGAGATGGTGGCCGTGGCCAATGCCACGCTGCGAAGCCCTTTGCCCGGCTTGCCTGCCTGGTCGTTCCAGACGGTGGCGAGAGCCGTCGAGGAGCAAGAACCGTGAGGTGGGTCCGTCGTTTGCACCGCGAAGAGAGGGGGGCGGCCTACTCGGTCGTCGAACTTGCCGGGGTGCTGGCGCTGATGATCTTTCCAACCGTCATGGCGCTTTCCCAGCTTCCGCTCTGGATCGACGCCAACTCGACGGCAGACCTCGCCGCCCAGGAGGCCGCCAGGGCGGTGGTGATCGCCGACACCTACTCGGCCGGCTTGGCCCACGGCGCCGCGGTCGCCGAACAACTCGGGGCCAACCACGGGCTCTCTCCTGACGAGCTGTCGGTCGGGTTCTCCTTGACCGGTGGCGGCGAGGGTGGTGGGTTCGCCCGGGGTTCGACGGTGACGGCGACGGTGACGGTGTCCGTCCCCGGGATCCTGGTCCCCGGGGTCGGCTACATCGGTGGACCGTTCGCCGTGACCCGCGCTTCCTCGGAGCGGGTTGACGACTATCGGAGCTTTCCATGAGCCGTTCGCCTGGCCGTTGGCGGTCGGAGCAGGGGAGCGTCACGCTTTGGGGGATCGGGCTGACGCTCGTCCTCTTCGGGTTTGCCGGGGTGGTGGTCGACGCATGGCGCGCCTTCGCCGTCCGCCAGGATCTCGCCGGGATGGCCGATTCGGCTGCGGCAGCGGGGGCCACGGCTCTCGACGAGGACGCATACCGAGCCACGGGCGCGGTGGTACTCGACCCCAGGACGGCGCAATCGAGGGCGGCCGAGTACCTCGGGCGCCAGGAGGGGTTCGACGGCACCATCGCGGTGGCAATCGAGGCAACCCCGGAGAACGTTGCTGTCACGCTGGAACAGGACGTCCACTTCACCATCCTCTCCGGGTTCCTCGAAGGCGAGGGACCGCTCCGGGTCGGGGTGACCGCCCTCGCCGTCCCCTCCGACCCTGCTGGCTGAGTGACCGCCGACAACCCAGAGCCGGAGGGCGGCGAGCGCCTCTGGCCGGGCTTCGTGGTCGTGGCGTTCCTCGCCGTGGCCCTCGCCGCGGCGGTCATTTCCGACCGAGACGACCCGCCCATCTCTGCAGCATCGACCACCGTTCCCTCGTCGGTGACGTTTGGGACGGACCCGACGCTGCTCCCAGCGACCACCTCGGCGGCGACCACCGCGGTGTCGTCCACTACCACGACCCAATCGCCGACCGCGACCACCGAGGCGCCGTCGACCGCGGTTGCCCCTACGACCACGACAGTCGCCGTCTCGCCAATCACGGCGGCGCGGGAGGCATTGACGGCGTGGGGACGGTTTGCGGTGAGCGGGGACCTCGATCGGCTCGAAGGCTTCCTCCACCCCGACGGACCACAGTTTGAACAGCTGGCGGCCGAGGCGGGGACGCTGGCTGACGAGCCACTCGGTCCCCCGCCGTACACGGTGATGCTGGTGGGCCCCCGGATCGTCGAGCGAGGGCCCAGTGGAGCGGTGGTCCGGGGTGGGGTGAAGTTTGCCAGGCAGGGAGAGCCCATTCAGAGATACCGCTGGGACCTGGTGATGGTGCCCGGCGAAGACGGCGATTGGCTGCTGTGGACGGTGGTTGACCGTGGATAGCCCCTCCCTCATCGGGGCCAATGACTCGGTGGTGGGCGCTCTCGACTGTGAAACCGGGGCCGCGAGGTGGCACAATCCACGTCACCGATCCGTCGAAGGAGTTGTCCCCCCATGGAAGTCGTACTGCGCGCCGAGCCGGGCCGCGCCACCGGCAGCGCCGCCTCCCGGCGGTTGCGCCGTGATGGCAAGGTGCCCGCCGTGGTGTATGGAAGGGATGTCGAGCCCACACCGGTTGCCGTGTCTGCGCGCGAGCTCAACTCCGCGCTCCGCGGCGAGGCGGGCGCCAATGTCCTGCTGCGGCTCGATGTCGACGGAGCCGAGCATCTCGCCCTGGCCCGCCAGATCCAACGCCACCCATGGCGGGGGGAGATCCGCCATGTCGACTTCATAACCGTGACGCTGACCGAGACGGTCGAGGCCGAGGTCGCCATCCACCTCGAGGGCGAGTCGGTTGGTGTAGAAGAAGGCGGCATCGTGGAGACGGTCCGGTCAACGATCCGGCTCGCAGCCCTGGTCACCAACATCCCGAGCGCCATCGCGCTCGACATCTCCGATCTCGACGTGGGAGACCACTTGCGGGTCGCCGACCTCCCGGCGCTCGAGGGAGTCGAGTACCTCGACGACCCCGACGAGCTGCTGGTGACGGTCGTGCTCCCCGCCGCCGAGATCGCAGAAGAAGCCGCCGAGGGCGAAGAGGAGGAAGGCGTCGAGGGCGAGGAGGAGGGTGCCGAGCGGGCCGAGGAGTCCGAGGAGTCCTCAGCCGAAGGCTGACAATCCGGTCGTGCTCTCCGTGGCCGTATACGACGGCGGCGCTTGACTGCTTCCGTCATGAGCCGCCCCACCGTTGATCGGGTGATCGTCGGGTTGCGAAACCCGGGTGCTGACTACGCCGGCACGCGGCACAACGCCGGCGCCGAAGTCGTCGGTGTGCTCGCCGGCCGTCACGGCTTCAGCCTCGCTCGCGGCCCGCTCCGAGTCAGAGCCGAGATGGGTCAGGGGACGATCGGTGATGTCCCCGTCGCTCTGGTGCTCCCGCTTCCCTACATGAACGATGCCGGGCCTGTGGTCGCCGGGGCGCTGCGGTGGTACCACCTCGGCCCGGAGGACCTGCTCGTTATCCACGACGACATCGACCTCCCCTTCGGCAAGCTGCGCATCGCAGCCGGGCGCGGCTCTGGGGGGCACAACGGGGTGCGGTCGGTGATGCGATCGCTGGGTGACGCCGAGTTCACTCGGCTCAAGCTCGGTGTGGGGCGGCCGCCCGGTCGGATGGATCCCGCCGCCTTCGTGCTCCGCCGCTTCGATCCAGCGGAACGTCCCGAGGTCGATCTGCTGGTCGAGGATGCCGCCGACGTTGTGGAAGCATCCCTCACCGACCCTTCTCGGGCGGTACGTATGGCGGGCAGCAGGCTGCCACCTTCGTGACCGGGCCAGGGCTACCGTCCTGGCGATGATGCGAGGTGGAGCGGCCCTGGTGTTGTTCCTTCTTGCGACGCCACCGACGGCGGTCCCGGCCGAGTCGGTCCTTCGCGCGGTTCAGCCGGTGGACCAGGACTGGGAGCCGGGGTGCGGGACCACGGACGCCGGCCCGCTGTTCCGCGCCTCCATCGATCCGGCACCGGCCGACCGGATGGAGTTCTCATGGCGCGTCGGGTGTCCGGTCGGCATCGGAGACCTGAGGCTATTGACGCTGACTTATCGGGGCTTCGACGGAGCCGTCCACCTCGGCGAGCTGGTGGTTCATCAGGACCACGCCCTGGCGGTGGTCGGCGTGTTCAAGATGCTCTTCGAGGAAGGGTTCCCCATCCAGCGGATGAAGCTGGTGGACGAGTACCAAGGCGATGACGACGCCTCGATGGAGGCGGACAACACGTCGGCATTCAACTGCCGGCTCGCCACTGGGAGCGACGACACCTGGTCGCAGCACTCCTACGGCTGGGCTATCGACATCAACCCGGTACAAAACCCCTATGTCAACGGCGAGACGGTGCTGCCCCCGGCCGGCGCCGCCTACCTCGATCGCTCAAACCTCCGCCAGGGGATGGTGATAGACGGGGACGAGGTGGTCGACGCCTTCGCCTCGATCGGCTGGGAGTGGGGCGGCAACTGGGTGAGTCTCAAGGACTATCAGCACTTCAGCGCCACCGGGCGCTGAAGCAAAGAGACGGCAGACGGCAGACGGAGGACGGCAGCCAAGCTAAGTAGCTGCCAACCCTGGGTTGGGGAGTACCGGGTGGGTAGCTGCCAACCCTGGGTTGGGGAAGTGGTGCGATGCTGTGGGAGGTCACTCTTCGGACTTCCGCCTCCGTGTTGGTTGACTACCGCCCTCGGTACAGTCCTCGCTACGTCCGCCTCCCCGCCGATTGGAACCGAAATCGGCATCCCGATCGAAAGACCAATCAGACTGCGATCCGAGATGCCGAGCATGGACCTCAGAGATGGTGTGGCACTGAAGATCCTTCGGGCCGCTATTGCGGTGGTCTTTGCGGTCACCGCGCTGGTCGTGTTTCAGCCGCTGCCGGCGTTGGCGCACGCCGAACTGGCCACCACCGAGCCGGGCGACCACGCCTCGCTGGACGAACCGCCCACCGAGGTGGTCCTCACCTTCACCGAGGAGGTGACGGCGCTACCGGGTGCGATCCGGGTGTTCGACGCCGCCGGTGAGCGGGTTGACGAGGGATCGGTCCAGGGTGCCGAGGGATCGACCATGCTCAGCACATCGCTGACGTCAGGTCTCGGAGATGGCGCCTACATCGTCTCCTGGGATGTTGTGTCGCTCGATGACCACCCGATCAGTGGCGCCTTCGTCTTCCAGGTGGGGAGCGGTCCGGTCGCGGACGACGACCTGATCGCCTCGATCCTTAGCGGCGCCGATGCCTCCGGGGCGAGGACGGCAGGGGTCGCGGTGCGGTGGATCACCTATGCCGGGTCGTTGGTGGCGGTTGGCGCCACTGCCATGCTCTTCTCGCTCCGAGTGGAGACGGCCCGGCTCGCGATACGCCAACTCGTGCTCATCGCCGCCACCACTGGGGTGATCGGGTCCGTCGTGTCGGTGCCCGTCCAGGGGGCTGAAGTGAGCGGTCTCGGCTGGTCCGTGATATCTGCCTCCGACCTGCTCTCCGAGGTGCTCGCCGGCGGGGTGGGGCGGGCCGCCATGGTGAGGATCGCCGGTCTGGTGGCGCTGATGATCGCCGTCTGGGCATTGGGAAGGTCGAAGAGCCTCCCCGTGGCGCTGGCCGGTCCGGCGGCGGCGATCGTGCTGGTCGCCGACCTCCTGACAGGGCACACCGTCACCACCGAGCCGACCTGGCTGGTAATGACCGCCGACACGGTGCACCTGGGGGCGGCGGCGCTGTGGACCGGTGGCCTCGCCGCCCTGCTCGTCGCGCTCCGGTCGTTCCGTGCCGAGGACGATCCCCTAGGTGCGGCGGAGGGGGTGAAGACATTCTCCAAGATGGCTACGTGGAGCGTCGTCGCCCTTGCGGTCGCCGGTGCCGTGCTCGGATGGCTCGAGGTTCGGACATTCGATGCACTCATCAGCACGACTTACGGGCGGGTGCTGCTGGCCAAGATCGCCTTGGGCGGAACGGTGATCGCCGTCGGTGCCTACAACAACCGGGCTCTCCTTCCCTCAGTCGAGCGGTCGGCGGTCGCCGCGCCGGTGGCAGTGTCGGTCGGCGGCGGGAGCGCCGATCCCCCCGAGCTGCCGCGTGAGCCATCGGCGGCTTGGACCAGGCTGCGCCGCACCATGACCTGGGAGTTGGTCGGGCTCGGGCTTGTGGTCGCCGTCACCTCGGTGCTGGTCAACCTGCAGCCGGCGGCCGAGGCCGCTGGCGTCACCGGCGCCTTTTCCACCTATGTCCCGTTGGGCAGCGACGGCAGTCAGGTCAACCTGGTGATCGATCCCAACCGGGCTGGACCCAACCAGGTCCACGCCTACCTGATCGATCCCAGCGGTCGACCAGCCGACATAGGGGAGGGTGTCGAGTTCGTGTTCTCGCTCCCCGATCAAGACGTCGGGCCGATCGAGAGAGAGCCCATCCACGCCGGTACCGGGCACTATTTGCACGTCGGGCCCGAGCTGGCGATTCCAGGCAGATGGGAGATCGAGGTCGTTGTCAATTCCGAATTCGAGGACACGACTGCCAACGTGGCGGTCACGGTCAACCCATGAGACGCATCGGCACCTGCGGTCTCCTGATTGCCGGCTTTGTGCTGATCGCCGCCCCAGCACTGGCGCACGTTGAGGTGAGCCCCACCGAGCTCCCCGAATCGAGCGAGCAGGAACTGCTGTTCAGTTACCAACACGGATGCGACGGACTTGCCACCGATGGGCTCGAAGTGTTGCTCCCCGAGGGGGTGGAAGTGAACTCGATCGGGGGCCCGGAGGGTTGGCAGTCCACCATCGAAGAAACCGACGACGGGCAGGTGATCGTTTGGTCCGGCCCGGCGGTGCCTGACGGGGTCGAGGCCGAGTACCCCGTTGAGCTGGATCTCCCCGCCGGAGCAGGGACCACGCTCTACTTCCCAACCATCCAGCGCTGCGGGCCTGACAACCAGGTCCGATGGACAGAGATCCCGGCGGAGGGCCAGGATCCGGAGGAGCTGGCCGAACCGGCTCCGGCGGTCCTGCTGGTCGACAACCCCGACGCAACCACCACCACCACCGGGACCGCGACGACGACGGAGGCGACAACGTCCACCACCGAAACGACAACGTCGGCAGAGGCGACCTCCACCAGCAGCGAGCCGCCTACTACTGCCGCCCCGGACACCATCACCCCGGCTGCGAGCACCACCGTTGTCGCCCCAGCGACGACATCGCCATCTCCGCCGACCACAGCCGCCTCGTCCGACGGTGGCGGGGCTTTGCCTATCGCCTTGGCGGTGGGAGGGGCAGCGGTCGTGGCCGCCGGTGCATTCGCGCTGGCCCGAGGCCGCAACAAGCAGTGAGGCGGTGGATCACCGTCGGCGGGCTGGCGCTCGTGGTGCTCGTCGTCGGAGCGGGTCCGGCGTGGGCGGATCCGGCGCGACCATCGAACTTCCGGTCGGAGGTCACCGGGGTGGACCCGGCCGGCCTTCCCGCCGCCTTCCGGGTGGTCGGCGGCGACTCGTTTCTCGAGGTGACGGTGGAGCCGGGACACACCGTGGAGATCCCCGGTTACCAGGAAGAGCCCTATATCAGGGTCGAGGCCGACGGCACTGTGCTGGTGAACGAGCGCTCACCCACGAGGTGGGTCAACGACGACCGCTACGGGCTGGTCACTCCGCCGGCGGATGCTGTCGCCGATGCTCCTCCCGAATGGGTGGAGGTGGCGACGGGTGGTCACTACGCCTGGCACGATCATCGGATCCATTGGATGACGCCCGATCAACCGCCGCCAGTGGTGCAGGGAGAACCCGTCGAGGTGATGGACTGGACCGTCCCGGTGGTCGTGGACGGCGAGCCCGCCGAGGTCATGGGAACCCTCCAATGGTCCCCGGCGGTGACCCCATTGCCGGCATTGGCGATCGGTCTCGTGGCCGCGGTACCGGTCCTCTTCGTGTGGAGGGCGAGTCCGTTCCTCGCCGGGGTGATCGCCATCTCAGTTTCCGGCGTTGCAGCCCTCGTGGTGGCCTTCTCGTTGCTCGCAGTTTCGCCCCCGGGCGCCGGTGGAGAATTCCTCATCTGGGCTCCTCCGGCACTGGCGGTGGGTGGCGCGGTCGCGGCGCCGCTGCTCAGGCGACGCCGCCCCGAGATCGCCGAGTTGTCTGTGGTGGGCGGTGCGGTGCTGTTGATCGTGTGGGCATTGCTCCGCTTGTCCACCTTGTGGATGCCGTCGCTTCCGTCGGGGTTGCCCCCAGGTGTGGAACGGGCTCTGGT
>DATADW010000341.1:0-5995 GCA_036258335.1 Acidimicrobiia bacterium | reverse complement strand
GATGTCCGACGTGGTCAGCGGCTCCGAGGACGCCCGGACCGTGAGGTAGATGCCGCGCCGGGTGGGGTCGCCGAGGCTGGAGGTGAGATCGCCGATGCTCCGGTCGAGTTGGGTTACGTCCATGTCGATGTCCCGGAAGCTTGTTGACCAGGCAGAACTATAGTGAGCCGGGTCCCTCTAAACACCACCCCCGTAGGGAAATTGTGGCAGACGCGTCCGCTCTCAGAGCATCCATAGATCGGGTCGAAGATCCCATCCTGCTCCGCCCGCTGGGCGATCTCGGCATGGTGAGCAAGGTGCACGCCGGCCTCCTGGGCCGGACCACCGTCGATCTCGTGGTGCCTGTCCCCAACTACCCCTTGCTCGACCAGCTCGAAGCGCGAGTGCGTACCGCCCTGGCGGGGGAAGGCGTCTCCTCCGCCGAAGTGAGCTTCTCCGTGATGGACGATTCGGCGCGGACCGCCATGATGAGCCGGGTCCGCCCTGACGGCGCCCCCAAGGTCGGACAGCCGGGCTCGCGCACCAGGGTGGTGGCGATCACTAGCGGCAAGGGCGGGGTGGGCAAGTCATCGGTCACCACAAACCTGGCCGTTGCACTGGCGGAGACGGGTCGCTCGGTTGGTGTTCTCGACGCCGACGTGTGGGGGTTCTCCATCCCCCGGATGTTGGGGATCACCCACCCGCCCGTGGTCATCGAGGAATCGATCTTCCCACCGGCCGCTCACGGGGTGCGCGCCGTTTCCATGGACTACTTCGTCGGCGACGACCAGGCAGTGATCTGGCGCGGTCCCATGCTGCACAAAGCCATCCAGCAATTCCTCGAGGACGTCTTCTGGGACGATCCCGAGTTCCTTCTGGTGGACATGCCGCCCGGCACCGGCGATGTCGCCATCTCGATGTCGCAGTTCCTGCCCCGAGCGCAGGTGATCGTGGTGACCACGCCCCAACCCACCGCGCAGCGGGTGGCCAAGCGGGCGGCGCTGATGGCGCAGAAGGTCAACCAAGAGGTCATTGGGGTGGTGGAGAACATGTCCTGGTTCGCCGGTGAGGACGGCACCCGCTATCAGATCTTCGGCGAGGGTGGTGGCACCGACCTGGCCGCAGAGCTCGGGGTGCCGCTGCTCGGTCAGATCCCCCTCCTCCCTGAAATGGGCAGAGGTGCCGATGACGGGGTCCCGGTCGAACTGGCCGCTCCCGGCTCTGAGGCGACTCGGGCGTTCTCGGACCTGGCCGTTGCGGTCGTCGGTCGCAAGCCGCGGGTGCGGACCCGACCCGAACTGGTCATCCGCTGATATGAGCGGGATCACGCGTTCCTCGAAGCAGTTGCGCACGCGGACGCTCGCCGTCGTTCTCTACCTGTTTGGGCTGGCAACCACCGGGTTCGTCATCAGTGTGTGGGGCCGGGCAGTCACCGCCGATCAGGAGACGGTCACCCAGGCCGCATCCGCCGTCGGTCGTCTCGACGCGGTCGAGGATCGCCTCCTCGGCTGGGTCGGCGCCCTGGCGGGGACGGAGGGCGCTGCCACCGGTCAGCTCGTCGATGACCTTCGAAAAGCCCCTGGCGTCGAGGAAGCGCTGCACGGCTTGATCGGCGAGGTGATATCCGCCTCGATGTCCCCGCTCGGTCCTCCGGTCACGGTGGACCCCGCGGCGCAGCTGACGCCGCTTGCTCCCGAGGTGGCAGCCGTGCTCCAAGAGAATGGGATGAGCGTCGATGCCGGTCAGGTGGAGGCCGCGCTGGCGTCCGTCGAGCCGCTGGTGATCGATCCGGGCGACCCCGAGGGCCCGGCAGCCGCAGTCGCCGGGGTGCAGAAAGGGCTGACGGTCGCCGCCCTGGTTACGGCTGGCTTGGTGGTGTTGCTAGGAGCGGGTGCGGTCGTCTTGAGCGACGACCGACGGGCCCAGCTCAAGAGCCTCGGCTGGAAGTTGGTCCTGGCCGGCGTCTCCTTCACGATCGTGACCAGCCTCTCCGCGTGGCTTCTCGATCCCGGTGGGGGAGCATCCCCCGCCCGATCCGCTCTCGCCTCGGTGTTGCGGAGCAACCGAGAGGTCCCGATTCTGGTAGCGGTTGCCGGAGCGGCCATTGCCGGCGCCGTTGTTTTGCTCTGGCGCAAGCGCGATCTCCTCCTCCGACGGGTCCGGCCTGACGAGGAGACCGACAACACCGGCGAGCGCGAGCTGGTCACCGTCCGCTGACCTTTCTCCCGCGGTTCCTTTCCGTTATCCGTCTGCCGTCTGCCGTCGGGCTAGCGTCACCCGGGTGACGACGACCGCTCATCCCGTCGCCCTCCGCCTCTTCCGTCCGTTGGGGTCGAGCTACGAGCGATGGGCGTCGGTGCTGAGCATGGGCCAGGATGGGCGGTGGCGCGAGGCCATGGTCGAAGCGCTCGATGTCGGGCCCGGCCATCGGGTGCTCGACGTCGCCGCCGGGACGGGGTCGATTACCCGGCTGGTCGCCGCCAAGGGCGCAAGGGTGGTCTCGCTCGACCAGAGCGACCAGATGCTCGAGCAGGCGGTGGCAAGGGGCGCAACGGGAGTGCGAGCCACCGCCGAGGTGCTCCCATTCCCCGATGAGTCATTCGACCGCGTGACGTTCGGGTATCTGCTGCGGTACGTCGCCAATGTCCCCGCTGCCCTGCTTGAGCTGGCCCGGGTTCTCCGGCCCGGAGGTCGCATTGGGATGGTCGAGTTCGGCCGGCCGGGCGGGGTCTGGGGACCGCCGTGGTGGCTGTACACCCGTGTCGGGCTGCCTGTTGCGGGCACCATGATCGGGGGTGGTTGGAAGGAGGTGGGGAGCTTTCTCGGGCCAAGCATCGATCGCTTCGCCAAGGAATGGCCCACCGAGCGTCTCGTCGAGGCCTGGCGCCGAACCGGGTTGAGAGATGTGACCGTCGAGAGACCGTCGCTCGGTGGCGGCTTGCTCATGTGGGCTTCGAAATGACCTTGCCGGCTCTGACCCGATGACGGGACGGGCACCTGCTTGGTACGCCCAACGCGGGGGTCGAGCCGCCGACCTGGTCACGCTGCTCCACATCCCCTACACCGCCTGGCACCTCGCGTACGTGGCAATGGGTGCCGCCCTGGCGCCGGCGATCGACTGGCGGATCCTGGCGGGGACGCTGCTTGCCTTCGCCGTCGGCCTCGGGGTATCCGCCCATGCGCTCGACGAGCTCAACGATCGGCCGCTCCGCACCAGGTTGAGCGACGGTCAGCTGTTGGGCCTCGCCGTCGCCGGTTTCATCGTGGTTGGCGCGCTGGCGGTCGCCGGCGCCGTGATCGTCTCGCCCTGGATCCTGGTGTGGGCTGCGGCGGGAATCCTCATCTCGGCCGCCTACAGCCTGGAATGGATCCCGGCACTCCATTCCCTCGTCGGGTTCGGGCTGGCCTGGGGTGCATTTCCAGTGCTGGCCGGTTTCTGGGCGCAGACAATGTCGTTCTCGGCCGCCTCACTCGGTGTCGCCGCAGCTTGCACGCTGATTTCGATGGCACAGCGGGCGCTCAGCACCCCCGCCCGGTTTGTTCGCCGCCGCACCGACGAAGCTTCGGCAAGCTTCGATCAGGGCACATCGGGATGGGATGGCGAGGAGCTCCTCGCCACATGGGAGATCCCGCTGCGTCTCCTCGGGTGGGGCGTGGTGGCGCTCGCCGTCGGGATGCTGCTCACCCACCTCTGATGTCTGCACCGAGGAGCTCAGGGCTGCTGGTGTACCGCGTGGGGTCTGGAGAGGTCGAGGTGCTGTTGGCCCACCCGGGCGGCCCTTTCTGGCAGAAGCGGGACGAAGGCGCCTGGTCGGTGGTGAAGGGCGAGATCGCTGATGGCGAGGATCCCTTGTCCGCGGCGAGACGCGAATTCGAGGAGGAGACAGGGCTGACCCCTCCGTCGGGCCCGGCAACGCCGCTGGGATCGATCACCCAGAAGGCAGGCAAGGTGGTCGAGGTGTGGGCGGTCGAAGGAGTGGTAGACCCGGATTCGGTCGTTCCGGGAACTTTCCGAATGGAATGGCCACCCCGATCGGGCAGGTTCGCCGACTTCCCCGAGGTGGACCGCGTGGCATGGTTCGACCCCAACTCCGCGCGAAACAAGTTGAACCCCGCCCAGGTCGAGTTGCTCGACCGCCTCTTGATGCACCTCGGCTATGGGAAATAGGCACTCAGTACTCGGTACTAAGTACTCGGTTTCTCAATCCCATTGACGCATGGTGAGGGCCGTGTTACAAACCGTTCCAGCGACCGGTTGAAACGTTTCAACGCCGTCGTCCGCACCGGTCTCGGGGGCCGAGGTGGCTCGAACCACCATCAAGGACGTGTCGGAGAGGGCCGGCGTCTCGGTCGGCACCGTGTCCAACGTGCTGAATGCTCCTCACCGGGTCGCCCCAGACACGAGGGAGCGCGTGCTCCAGGTTGTGTCTGAGCTCGGCTATCGACCCAACCGGACAGCACGGGGCCTCCAAGCGCGGCGCACCTACCTGATCGGCTATTTGCTGCCGGCGCGCGAGCTCAACGTCAATACCGCTCTCGATTCGTTTCTCCACGAACTCGTTTCGACAGCCTCGCCGCACGGGTTGGAGGTTGTCCTGTTCGCTCCTCAACCCGGCCAGACCGAGCTCGAGGGATACCGCGATCTGATCCGACGGGGTGGTGTGGACGGGTTCGTCCTCTCCGAGACCAACTACGACGACCCGCGGATTGCGTTGCTGGCTGGCGTGGGATTTCCTTTCGTCTCCTTTGGTCGCAGCCTGGCCAGAGATCCCTTCGCCTGGGTAGACGTGGATGGCGCTACCGGAATCGGCGATGCGGTGCGGCATCTGCTTGGGGCCGGTCATCGGCGTATCGCACTGGTGGCATGGCCCGAGGGATCGGAGAGCGGTGACGACCGGGTAGCCGGCTACCGCCGAGCGTTGACCCGTGCTGGTGTGACGCCGGATCCTCGTCTGGAAGTGCGCTGCCTCAACGGTGTGGATCAGGGGAAAGAAGCGTGGCGCCGGCTCTCTCTACTCGATTCTCCACCGACTGCGGTAGTCGCCGTCCAGGACCAGCTCGCCATAGGGGTGTTGTTGGAGGCGCAATCGATGGCACTCCAGCTTGGCGTCGATCTCGCCGTGACCGGGTTCGACGACACCCCGGCCGGTGCCCTACTCGGCCTCAGCAGCGTGCGCCAGCCGCTGCGCGACGTGTGCCGGCTGCTGGTCGAGCACCTCGTCCACCGGATCGAGGACCCATGGGCCGATCCGGGCCACGACCTGGTGCGACCCGAGCTAGTGATCCGGTCGAGCAGCGGAGCAGATGTGATCAACTCACCGCGGCCCTGGGCACGGTCGGAGCTGCACCGTTACCGGAGAAGGCACCGACGATGACCGGCTGGGAGCTGACCGAGGATTCCCTCGTCCCGTCGCTGCTCCCGTGGAAGGAGTCGCTGTTCACGGTTTCGAACGGGTACCTGGGCACGAGGGGCAGCTTCGAAGAGGGGATCGCCGGCGAGACCCGGGCGACTTTCATCAACGGATTGTTCGTGACCCCACCGGGGGAGTTGCCCCTCCTCGGGGCCGTCCCCGACTGGACCCGCGTCGGTATCACGGTGGACGGCGAGCCGCTCGACCTTGGAGTCCGCCCTCCTGCCGGGTACCGCAGGGTGCTCGACCTCCGGCACGGTCTGTTGGAGCGGACGATCCTCTGGAAGGGCGCCGAGAGCGGCGTCGTTCGTTTCCGCTTCCGCCGGCTGGCCTCGATGGAGCAGCCCCATTTGGTGGCGCTCGAAGTGGAGGCCGAGGCGCTCACCGACCCGGTGGACCTGACGATGACGACCGGAGTCGATACCACCGTGGGCAGCCCGAACGATCCGGCATGGCGGACGGAGGAGGTGGAACTGCTTGGTCTGGGACAGCTTCGGGTCGGTGCGCTATCTATGGACGGGTCTCGCCGTTTGGAGGTGGCGACGTCGGTAAGGGCCAGCGGCGGCGGGGAGGGGATCGACCACATAGAGGCGCCGGGACATCCC
>DATADW010000340.1:0-2028 GCA_036258335.1 Acidimicrobiia bacterium | reverse complement strand
TCCAGTACCCGGGCGGTCTCCTCCAGAGATCGCCTGCTCTGCTCCTCACCTCCGCCCAGCGCAAGCAGGTCTATCGGCGGTAGCTGATATCCATCTCCGCCAGCCGGCCGCGACCGGGGGGATTTGGCCGGAGGACGCTCCCTGCTCTCCCGGTTTGCTGGCGCCTGACGCTTGGGCCGGGTGGAATTGGCAGGTGACGGCTGCACGACGCGGTGCTTCCCCTGATCGCGGGTGCTCTGCTGGGGTGTCGGCGCCGTGGCCCGCGCCCAGCGACGGACTCGGCGCACCAACTCGACAAAGCCGAGGGCGAACTCTCGGATCGAGCTGCGAGCAACGGCGAGGATCCCGATGGCGCTCACCGCCACCAACACCACCCCGGCTCCCCATGGCCCGATCAACCGTTGCAGCGGGAACGCCATCAGCGAACCGACCGCCCCGCCGCGCTCCGAGACGGCCTCCAACCCGGCGGACAGCGAGACCGCTCCTGTCATCAGATGGAAGATGCCGAGCGTGCCGACGAAGGTGAGCAGCAGCCCGGCGGCGATCCGCCCGTAGTCGTCGCGGCGCCGACCGGCGATGAGGAGCACCCCGAGCACCGCGATAGCAACGGGCACGGCATAAGCCCACACTCCCACGAGGACGCTGAGGGCGGCCACGATGCCACTGCCAACCGGGCCAGCGTGTCGGATAAAAGCGAGACCGATCAGGACGGAAACGACGAGGAGCACCACGCCCCAGATGTCGTCGGCCTGACGACCGAACCGGTTCCGCACCCGTTCCCGGAACGCCACCAGCAGGGCGACCGGAGTACGTCGCGCGACCTTCTTTGCGGCCGGGCGCGCCCCGGCCTTACGTTTGGTGGACACCCGACTCCGCCCCGCTACGCCCCGGCGGGTGGGTGTCCGCTTGGGCATTGGGGAAAGACTCTAGTGGTAGGTGGTAGGTGATAGGTGGTAGGTGGGCCCCGAGACGGCAGACGGAAGACGGCAGACGGAAGACGGCAGCCAGAAAAGACAAAGCTGGAAGGGATCGACCCAGGTGACGTGGATCGTGTTTGTGGGGGGTGCCCGAGGGGGGCGGCTCAGCCAGCCCCCCTCGTCCTGGTCGGGCCGGCATGTACGGCCCGACCAGCACAAATGAGCGCGGCCGAAGGCCGCTCGCTACTAGCTGACGGTCGACCGAAGGTCGACCGTCAAGAGAAGTGTTCCGAGATGTACTTTTCGCCCTCGTCGCAGAAGAGGGTGACGATTGTCCCCAGCGTTGGCTGCCGTCGCCGGAGCTGCTGCGCCGCCACGTAGTTGGCCCCGGATGAAGGTCCTACGAACATCCCGTGGCGACTGGCCAGGTATCGCATCGCCTCGAGCGCTTCATCGCTCTCCACAGGGACGAACTCGTCGACCATGGCGCCGTGTCGAGCCATGATCCCGGGTACGAACCCGTCGGCGATTCCCTCGATGGCGTGGCGCCCGATCTCACCGCAAAGGAAAGTGCACGACTCGTCGGGTTCAACCCCGACCAATACGGCCTCGGGGTTGACAGCGCGCATCGCCTGACCGACTCCGATCAATGTGCCACCGGTGCCGATCCCCATGACCAGGGCATCGGGGGGGTGGGGCAGGCCCTCCAAGATCTCCTGTCCCAGCCAGAGCCGGTTCTCCTCGACATTCCATTCGGAGTCGAACTGCCGCGGTCCCCACCACCCATCCTGCTCGGCGAGCTCCGCCGCCCTGGTCTGCGCCTCGTTGACGTGGAAGTCGCCGGTGAGCTCGAGCTCGGCGCCGAAGGCGCGAGAGATGGCCACCCGCTCCGAGCTCAGCCCGCGCGGCATGACCACCACCATCCGGTACCCCTTGACCGCCGCCACCATCGAGAGGGCGTTCCCGGTGTTGCCGCTTGAGGCCTCGACGATGGTGTCGCCGGGCCGAATCAGTCCCGCATCCTCGGCTTGCTCCACCATGTAGCGGGCGATGCGGGCCTTGACCGATCCCGACGGGTTGAGGAACTCCAGTTTGACCCAGAGCCCGTCCA
>DATADW010000339.1:0-9199 GCA_036258335.1 Acidimicrobiia bacterium | reverse complement strand
AGGTACCGTCGGCCGAAGGGCCGGGGGTTGGGGGCCTTCAGACCGCAAGTCGAAAACTTGAGAGTGGTCCCGCGTCAAGATCACATTGCGGTGAGGTTCGATTCTTTTCGGAATGTCTCCGCCGGTGTCACCCACTGGTGGAGCGGGGTCGTTGGGACAGAACGACGCCGGCGTTAGATGATCCAGGACCGTTCTTGGGGGCGATCAGCGGGTGATTGTGCTGTACTCAACGACAGCCTCATCGCCGAATCGGGCTACGACGGTGACCCGTTCGGTGCCTTCCGGAAGGTCGGCACTTGGGATTTCGATTTCGAAGCCGGACTCGGCGAGGTCCTCGCTGTCGAACCATCGCGTCACGTCGATGCGGCTCTCGTTGGGCGGACCGCTGAATGCCAAAACATCCCCGAAGAAGACGAGGATTTCGCTGGGCAGCACCTTCTCGGAGGGGTCCGCCGACCATCCGCTCAGCACGAGCCGGTCGCCGAGTACGACGCTTTGGTCGATCACGAGCCGACGCGTGCCGGCGGGGGTGACAGCGAGCTCCTCGCCATTACCGTCGCGCAGCACCAGCGCTGCGACCGTGCCCTCTCCGGCGGCGATCCAGCGGCCGTCGGCTCCGGGAATGACCAGTGCCACCTCGTTGGACCCCGGCTGGTAGGCCTCCTCGGGGACCACGGCCTGGAACGTCGACGTGGTCCCACCGGCACGGATCATGAACCCAGCCCCCGCCACCTCTCCGTTCACCGCCACCAGTACGTCCGGGGCTGCCGCGTCTGTGCCAATGGTCACCCGGCCGGTGAGCACTGTCGGGACGAGGCCGGCGGACGGGTCGAGGTCGGTGAACTGCTCGGCTTGGTCGAACTCAGCCACTACGTCTGGCGCCTCGACCGGGTCGAGCGCCGCCATCGCCTCCCCGACGAGGTCGTTGTAGGGCCCGACGGCGGCGACCGCAGCCCAGCTGGTCTGGTCAGGGATGAGCTGGTATGTCGTCACTAGCTCGGCATCGACGCCCGTCAACGTTCCCCCGAGTGCCTCACGATGACCCGTGAAGTGGTCAAATACGTGGGGTCGCCCGGTGGGCAGGTCTGGATCGAAAAGCGATCGGCCCTCCAGCTTCCATTCCGGCCCGAGCTCGACGTCGAGCAGGTCGACCAGAGTCGGCAAGATGTCGATGACGTACGCGCTGCCGCCGTGCACCTGGCCCTCGGTCTGGCCGGGGACCCGGATGAACAGTGGTACTCGATACAGGGCGTCGAGGTTGGTTGGCGTCACCCAGCGGCGATGCTCATTGGGTACGAATGACCCCCCGTGATCGGCGGTGACCACGACGATTCCGTCATCCCAGATCCCGCTCTCGTCCATGGCGTCGATGATTCGCCCTAGGAGCCTGTCCACAAGCCCGAGCTGGAACAAATGACGCTGAAAGCCCTGCACCGCACGGGACGGGGCGTCGATCCAGTAGCCGCCCTCGACCCCAGTCACGAAGGCCCCGACGTCCTCCGGGCGGTCGTACTGGGTGCCCGACGGATTGGCCTGCCATGGAACGTGGGGAGCGACGACGTGGAGGTAATGCAGGGTGTTCGGGGCGGCGTCAGCCAGGTTCTCGGCGGCGGTGAGCATCTTGTCGACCCAAGCCAGACGTATCCCGGGAGGAGCCAGCGGTAGGCCGGCGGTATCGGCCTCGCGGCCCGCGGCTCCGCCACCGACGAAACCGCCCCACTGCCCGTCGATAGCAGGTATTTGTTCGGTGACCAGTGGCGACTGCGTGAGATGGCCCCACACGACAGCAGCGTCGGCCAACATCGACGACATCCCCGGTTCGTCGACGCCGTCATCCGTTGCGGCCGTCAATCGGCGCTCGCCCGAGCAAACCAAGTTGGGGCACACGCTGGTGATGGTCTCTTGGACATCCATCGTGTAGAAGTCCCCGAGCATCGTGAAGAGGCTGCGGGGGTGATCGCGCGAGGTTGGCAGCGCCCCTTCAGCGATGCGGCCGGTCAACAGGATCGGCACGCTATCGCTAGTAGCGATCGAGTTGGATTGCCCGTTCTTGAACCAGTGCGACCCGTCGGCCAGCCGGGCGAAGTTGGGGAAGAGGGCGGCGTTGACCTCGCCTTCTCGGGTGAGCAGCGACGACAGCGGCAGCTCGTCGAAAACGATGATGACCACCGGAGTGTCGGCGACCATCGAGACGGACGTATCAACCTCGGCCTCCGGCTTCCAGACCAGCTCGGCGGCGTCGGAGAAGCCCAAGAAGAGGATGGGGGCGGCGAGAGCGACCAGGACGAGGATCCGCAACCAAGAGCGGGCCCAGGCAATCGTCGCCTCGAGCCACACGACTCCGGCGGATACGAGCACCGCCAACACAAGAGCTCCATTGGCGCCGGGCATGATCTGGTGCATCACCGCTGAGGCGGCCACGAACGCTGTCAGAGAGAGCAAAACTCGGTACGCGATGTCGCCGGCGCGCCGGCCGAACCGGCCGGTGACGAACAGCACGATCCCGCAAAGCAGGGCCGGCGCCAACGTGACAACAACCACGAACAGCACTATGAGCGGGGCACCGGCACGGGCCGCGATGAAGACCTCCGGGTTTTTGCCGTAGAGATCCAGTAGGGGCTGGATCATGCCCACCCCCAACAGCCCCCATAGGGTGAGCAGACGCGACCAAGTCGATTCGGGCCTCTCGGCCGGCAACATTGACACCGTCGGCGATTCGGCGGTCACTGTGGTGCCGGGTTCACCGCAGTCGGACCCCCCATTCCGAGGGCGATTGCTCTGACAGCCACGAGCGGATCACGTCGCAGGGCTCGGCGCTCCTCGGGACATCGCGATGGTGTCATCGTCGGCTGGGGACTTCCAAGGCTAGGGCAGCGACCGGCCACCCGGGCGGCCCACGCAAGGGCTTGGGGGATCGAGGCGACGTTCTCGGCGCCAGCGAGCAACACGTCGGGGGGACGGATGCGGAGTTCGCGTCGCAAGTCGGCATTGAGACTGGCGTGTTGCCCCGAGTCGATGGGCCGATACCGGACGCCTCGCTCGTCCATATCCCGCAGTACCGGCGCGGTCTTGATGTACTGCGCCTTTGTTCCGATGAAGACGTGGATCACAGCGCTTCCCGAGTATGGCACGGGCTCAAGTGTTCGCCTTCCATGTCGCTTCATGGTCGAAGACCACGAGTGGTGTTTCTCGGCGGACTGACA
Source organism: Acidimicrobiia bacterium (assembly GCA_036258335.1). Lineage (GTDB taxonomy): Bacteria > Actinomycetota > Acidimicrobiia > Spongiisociales > DATADW01 > DATADW01. The sequence continues at coordinate 5,996 of DATADW010000339.1, read as the reverse complement.
GAGGAGATCCCTCGATCGCGTGGTCGAGGACCTCGACTTCACCGATTGAGTGATCACCAACCGCACATGCCACTCAAGCCTGAGCGAGCATTCGGGTGAAGGGAGGGGTTGGGGGAGGGTGATCTGCTGCCCGCCCCCGTCATCCCCTCTGCTCGCTCCGCCGATCTCCCTTGGAAGTTCGACAGCCCCCTACCCGCGGCTTCGCAGCGGGGCCTCCCCCGACGGGGATTTGACAGGCAAGTGGTGACTTGCCTATTATTGGCTGCTGTGGGCGATGTCTTCCATGCGATCGCGGCGCCGGCGAGGAGGGCGATCCTCGACGAGCTCAGGGAGCGTGACGGCCAGACCCTGTTCGAACTGTGCACCCGGTTGACCGTGAAGCACGGATTGGGGCTGTCGCGCCAGGCGGTCTCACAGCACTTGGAGGTGCTCGAGTCGGCCGGGCTGGTGAGCTCGAGACGTGAAGGAAGGTACAAGTTCCACCATCTCGACACCCGGCCCTTGCGGGCGATCGCCGAGCGGTGGATTGGAGCGGACTGAAAGGATGAGGAGATGAGGATCAACGTGACGAGCGTCTTCGTGGACGACCAGGACAAGGCGCTCGGCTTCTACACCGACGTGCTCGGGTTCTTGAAGAAGACCGAGATCCCTCTGGGTGAGGCCCGCTGGCTGACCGTGGTCTCACCCGAGGAACCAGACGGCACCGAGCTGCTGCTGGAACCCGATGGTCACCCTGCCGTGAGGCCGTTCAAGGAGGCGCTGGTGCAGGATGGGATCCCCGCCGCCTCGTTCGCCGTCGACGACGTGCGCGCCGAGCATGAGCGGCTGGCGGCACTGGGTGTCCGCTTCACCCAGGATCCCACGGAGATGGGTGCGGTTACCACCGCGGTGCTCGACGACACCTGTGGCAACCTCATACAGATCGCCAGCATGGCCTGAGCTCGTTTGTTCACCCAATGGGGTGACGGCTAGGCCAGCTTGCGAGCAAGCCAGTCGAACACCTCGGGGCCCCATTCCGGGCGGTGCTTGAAGGCGCAATGGCCGTCGTCGGGATAAACCCGGGCCTCGCGCCCGGTCGCCGGGCCGTGTTCCAGCATCGAGTAGATGTTGCCGATGGGCGCCAGGTGGTCGCGCTTACCGTTGATCATCAACACGGGACAGACGATGGCGTCGGCGAGCCCGAGGTCGGTGAGTGACCACTTGCGGAACAGCTCCTCCTGCCCCTCCAGCGTCGTCGGCTTGAACGTCGGGCCATCACCGGGTGCGCCGAACACGTAGGTCGAGCGAACGTTCTGCATCTCGACGAACTCCTCGGCCTCCTCCGGTGACATCCGGTAGCCGAAGTGATTGCCGGCGATCGCCACCGCAGCCGCCACCCGCTCGGGGTAGGTGCCGGCGAGCTGCATCACCGAGTAGCCCCCCCGGCTGATCCCGAATGCGCCGATATGGCCCTCGGCCACCTCGGGCCGGTCGGCCAGCCAGTCCACAGCCGCCATCCAAGCCTTGACCGATTCCGGCTCGTAGGGGAAGGGGTTCTCGTTGGTGCCTGGGGCGTCCATCACCAGCGAGGCGAGACCGCTGGCCAGGGCGTATTCGGCCGCCCAGCCGCGATCCTCCTTGAACACATCGGCGCCGCACATGATGAGCACCGCGGCGACCGGCGCATTCGGCGATGCTCCCTTGGGGACCCGGTAGTGGCAGGGGATCGCCTTGCCGTCGCACACCACCTCCACCTGCTGGAGCGGCGGGTCGAGGTAGGCGGCCGCCTTGAGGTAGGCGCGCACGCAGTCGGCCGAGACCTCGGCCTTCAAGGGAGTCAACGCGTCGGGGAAGCGGCCGATGCTGTAATAGGTCTTGGCCAGGAGGTACTCCCTCCTCGCGCCCTCCCCGTCGCCCTTGCCATCGAGGCGGTCGCCCTGCTCCTCATGCGCGCTGCCGAGTTGACGCCATACCGGGACCCAGACATCGTCGGTGGTCGCGGTGAGGCGGTCCACAGCCGAGCGCAACTCGTCGAGGTCGTCGATCATCGACAGCCAGCGGCGGTAGAAGCCACCGTGCTCGATGACGAATGGGTCTTCGCTGGGGGCGAAGGGGAGATCGCTGTCTTCAACCGACACAACTGCTCCACGGGACGGGAATGCAAACGTTAGCTCCGGGGCTGATGCCGACGCTGGTACCTGCGCTAGTGCCAGTTCAGGGAATTCGAGGGCTGCCACAATCGATTGTGCATGGCGATTGCGCATGGCCAGATCCAAGGTCCGGCATCGTGTCGCGCCCTAGCGCCCACGAGGGCCGACAGTTGAGCATCGGGATCCGTGGGGCTCTCGCCGCCCTCGGGCTCGCCGGTGTGGTGTTCCTCTTTCCCGTTCGGGGCAGAGTGGTGCGGTGACCGATCCTCCAAAGCGACAAGGCGGGCGGCAACTCGTCGTCGACATCACCCCGTTGCGGGTGTCGCCGGAGTTCCGACGGCTGTTTCTCGGTTACCTGCTTGCCTTCCTCGGCCGCCAGGTCACCGTGGTCGCCGTGCCATATCAGATCTTCGTTATCACCGGGTCGTCGCTCGCTGTCGGCGCCCTCGGTCTGGTTCAGGTGGTCCCACTGCTCATCATGTCGCTGGTGGGTGGCTCGATCGCCGATGCGGTCGACCGCCGCAAGCTGCTGGTCATCAGCCAGATGGGGCTGGCACTGACCGCAGTCGGGCTGGCGGTCAACTCGGCGATCGACCAGCCCATGGTGTGGGTGATCTATGTGCTCACCGGGGTCAACGCCGGTCTCTCCGCGATAGACATCCCGGCCCGCATGGCCGTCCTCCCATCGATGCTCCAACGGGAACTCCTCCCCGCCGGGTTCGCCCTCAACCAGGCGGTGGCGCAGGTTGGGGGAGCGGTGGGCCCGGCGCTGGCAGGGTTGCTCATCGCCCAGTTCTCCCTCGCCGCCACCTACGGTTTGGAGGCGGTGCTGTTCGTCCTCTCGGCACTGACAATGATCGGGATCCGGCCGCTTCGACCCGAGGGCGGTGGCACCGCGGCCGGGTGGTCGTCGGTGAAGGAGGGACTCCATTACCTCAAGGGGCAGCGGCTCATCCAATCGTGCTTCCTGATCGACCTCAACGCCATGATCTTCGGGATGCCCCGCGCCCTGTTCCCTGCCATCGGGACAGTGGTTTTCGGCGGCGATGCAACCACGGTGGGGCTGCTCTTCGCCGCCCCCGGTGTCGGCGCCATGCTTGCCGCGGCCACCGCCGGCTGGGTGGGCGGGGTCCGCCGGCGGGGCCGGGTGGTGGTCATATCGGTGATCGTCTGGGGGCTGGCAATCGCCGCCTTCGGGCTGACCACATGGCTCCCGCTGGCGCTCGGGTTGTTGGCGGTCGCCGGGGCGGCGGACGTCATATCCGCTGTCTTCAGGAACACGATCCTCCAGTTGACCGTCCCCGACGAGTTGAGGGGACGACTCTCTGCCATCCATGGCGCCGTGGTGAGCGGCGGACCCCGGCTCGGCGACCTCGAAGCCGGAGCGGTTGCTGCGGTCACCTCCCCCCAGTTCTCGGTCGTGTCCGGAGGAGTGCTCTGCGTCGTAGGGGCGTTCGCCATCGCCCGCTTCATGCCCGAGCTCTGGCGTTACCGCAGTGGTCCCGGACGTGCCCCTCCGCCACCTGCGGCCGACCCGGCTCCAGCCTGACGCCCGACCACTGCGAGGAGCGCGGCGACATTGCCTTCGAGGATCGCCCGCCTCTCGTCATCATCGAGGCCCGGGACCGCATCGACCGTGGTCACCGGGTCGGGGTCGCCCATCTCGAATGGGTAGTCGGACCCGAGGAGGACCCGATCCGCCCCCATCGTGTCGATGAGGAACCTGATCGCCTCTGGTGAGTGGAGCACGGTGTCGTAGTAGAGGCGCCGGGCGATGGTCCGTGGGGAAGTGCCGATGTGACGGGCCGTGAGGTGGGGGACGGCGGTGTGGCCTCTCTCCATCCGGCCAAGTTGATAGGGGAGGAACCCGCCGCCGTGGACGACACACATCACCAGCCCGGGGTAGCGGTCGAGCACCCCGCTGAAGAAAAGGTGGGCGACGGCAACCGTCGTCTCGGCGGGCCGGCCGACCATGTTGTCGAGGAAGTTCCTGCTGAGGTCGACCCCGGCCAGCGGGGCGTAGGGGTGGAGCAGCACCAGGCAGCGGAGCTCCTCGGCCGCTGCCCAGAATGGGTCCAGCTCGGCCTGGTCGAGATCCATGCCGTCAACCGTGGTGGCTATCTCGACCCCGACCATCCCGAGCTCGGCGACGGCGTGGGCCAGCTCCTCCGCAGCCGCTCCGGGCGTCTGGAGCGGGACCGTCGCCAGGGCGCGGAACCGATCTGGGAACCGGCCCGCCTCGTCAGCGAGTATCTGATTGAACCGTCTGGCATAGGTTGCTCCGGCATTGCCCTCGAGCGCATATGCGGTGAGGTCGACCCACCCGCTCAGCAGTTGTACATCGACGCCGGTGGCGTCCATATGCGCCAGCCGTGCCGCGACGTCGCTGAGCACATGACGGAGCGGCCCGCTGCGGACCCGTCCGGCGATCAACACGTCCTCCCCGCTCTCACCGGGCACCACCTCGATCCCGATGTCGGGTCCCTCGGTGCGGAGCAACCTGATCAGCTCGGCGGGTATGCAGTGGGCGTGGACGTCGGTGATCATTTGGTCCTCCCGTTGGTCATTGAGCGCCCCGAGGGACGAATCTCGCAACCACCAAACCGCAGCCCAGCACCACCGCCGCCGCCACGGCGGCAGCCAGCTCCGGGGAGAAAGCATCTGCGACCAGACCGTCGAGGAAGGCTGCCAGGGGCCGCGATCCGAGGAATGCGATCCCCCACAGCGCCATCATCCGGCCCCTTATCTGCTCGTTGATGCGTAGGTGCATCAGGCTGGTGAGAGCGGTCACCGCAAGGAGGAACCCGAAACCGCCTATCGCCATAGCCCCCATGGCCCACGGCGGGGAGGGCGCCAGCGCGACGGAGATCATGCCTGCGGCGAGCACGCACAGCCCGGCGATGGCTGTGCCCCGGTGCCCGAGCCGATCCCGGGAGGCCGGCACCGCCAGCATCGCCAGCACCGCCCCGACCCCGAACATGCTGACCAACCCGCCCACCAGCGCCCCCCGCCCGGCCGCGGTGCCGGCGGGACCCAGCAGCCCGTCGGCCAGCGCCGGGGCAAGGGTGATCACCGGATCGGCACCGAACCCGAGCGCCGCAACACCAACCAGCAGCGCCCCCATCACCGGATCGGCGCGGAGATGGCGGAACCCTCCCCACACCGATGCCCGTGCCGGCCGCGCCACCGGGCGGGAGCGGATGACGCTGAGGGCAGCGATCAACGCCAGATAGCTGGCGGCGTTCACCGAGAAGGCGACACCGGGTCCGAGGGCAACAAGGGTGACAGCACCGAGCGCCGGGCCCACGGCACGCGCCAGGTTGAAGGTGACCGAGTTGAGCGCAACCGCCTGGGCCAGGTCGGCCTCAGGGACCAGACCGGGGACCAACGCCTGCATCGCCGGGACCGAGAAAGCCTGCGCGAGACCGATCACGGCGGCGGCGGCGAGCACCGGCCAGGCATAAGGGAAGTCGTCCAGACCGACCGTCAGGGTGGTGGCGGCCAGCGCCGCCGCCGCCAGGGCTGCCGGAGTCTGTGCCACCAGTAAGAGCCGCCTCCGATCGAACCGGTCGGCCGCCGCTCCGCTCCATGGGGCCAGCAGCAGCGAGGGGAGGAATTGGAGCACGGCGACCAGGCCCACAACCAGAGCCGATCCGGTGAGCTCGAACACCACTACTGCGGCCGTCACCTGCTGGAACCACGTTCCTATGTTGGAGGCGAGGTTCCCGAAGAAATACGGGCCGAAAGTGCGATCGGTGAGGAGCGCAAGCGTGCTGCGTGCCAGGGGTGGCGAGTCAGTCGTGGTCATCAGCCGTTACGTCCCCCCCGAAGGGGGGAAGGGAGGACGGGACCCGCTGCGGAGCAGCG
>DATADW010000338.1:0-2734 GCA_036258335.1 Acidimicrobiia bacterium | reverse complement strand
AGATCACGGCGGACGGCGGCGAACGTCTCGGTGAGACCGGCGTCCACGAAGACGATTTCGGTGCCGGCGTGGTTGGCCACCCAAGCCACGTCCGAGGGATGGAGCCGGATGTTGAGCGTTGTCAGCACCGCCCCCGACATGGGCACCGCGTAATAGAGCTCGAGGTGACGGTGGGTGTTCCAGGCGAAAGACCCAACCCGGTCACCGGGGTTCACCCCCAGGGAGCGGAGGGCGTTGCCCAGCCGCCCCACCCGGTCCGCGGTGTCGGCCCAGGTCTGATGGTGCGCCCCACCGGGCTCAACCGAGATCACCTGTTTCTGCCCGTGGACGGTGGCGGCGCGGCGGAGCACCATCCCGACGTCGAGCGGATGCCGCTGCATCAACCCTTGGAGCGGCGGCGCCATCTGGCTCCCCACGTTAGATGGGTGAAGCGCACGCCGACCGACGGGACACGAGTGGGCCACTTGCGCTCCGTTTGCCCGTCGGGCGGATTGGGAACGGTCGGTCGAGACACGACTAGATGAACGGAGCCAAACCATGACCGACCCAGAGAAAGCCGCTTCCACGGTTGGGCCTGTCCCCGACTCGTCCGGGCCCGGAGGGCACGAACTTCTTCGCATATACCTGGCCGACCACCACGCAGGGTCGGTAGGAGGCGTCGCCCTTGCCAAGCGGCTCGCCCGGCGAGACGGTGAGATCGGATCAACGGTCGGCGTCGTCCTTGGTCACATCCAGGAGGACAAGCGGGCGCTGCTGCACTTGTTGAGCCGGGTGGGAGGTACCCGTCACCGCCCAAAAGAAGTAGTAGTGGCTTTGGCGGAGCGTCTCGGCCGGCTCAAGCTCAACGGTCGATTGATTGGTCAGTCACCGTTGACACCGGTGCTGGAACTCGAGGCGATGGTCCTGGCAATAGAGGGCCGTAGAAGGTTGTGGCTGACGATGACCCAGCTCGCCAGGGATTCGTACCCCGACTGGGACATCGACGATCTGCGGCGGCGCGCCAGCCAGGCAGAGACCGACGCCGTCGCCGTAGATCGCATCAGGGCGGCAGCTGCTGGAGCTGCATTGGGCTGAGTTCGGTCGGTTGTGGCCCCGGACGAGTGATCAGCCGGATCCGCGGCGCGAGGCAAGCTCCGGCTCGAGCTCCTTCTCCCATAGCTCGATGAAGCCCTCCTGGTCGGGACCGATCTGGTGGAAGTAGACGTGGTCGACGCCCGCCTCGATCGCCTGATCCACCGATTCCAGGATCGGCGCAGCGTCGGGCCCGCATGGGATGGACTCGGCCATCATCTCGGGGGAGACGTTCTGCGATGCCTGCTGGAAGTGAGCCGGGGTGGGGAGGTCCTGGCTCAGCTGGCCAGGGACACCCGTGTTCGGCCAGGTCGTGAAGGCGGTCTCCACGGCCTTCTCCTTCGACGAGGCGTGACACAAGCTGAGTTGGGAGAAGACAGGTCCTGATCCACCCTCGGATTCGAACTGGTCGACGATCTCATCGTCGGTACCCGTGATCCACAGACCATCCCCGATCCTGGCCGCCACCGAGGCCGCCTTGGGTCCGAAGGCGGACACAATCACTGGTATCGGGCCGGGAGGCGGGTCGTAGATGCGGGCGTCCTCGACGGTGTAGTACGTCCCTCGATGGTTGACACTAACCCCATTCCAAAGCTCTCTGATCAACTCCACCGCTTCCTCGAGCTTCTCCAGCCGGATCTCCGCAGGTGGCCACCGGTCGGCCAGGATGTGCTCGTTGAGTGCCTCGCCCGTGCCCACACCCCAAATGAAGCGGTCGGGCAGCAGGTTGGCGGTGGTAGCGGTGGCCTGGGCGAGGATGGCGGGGTGGATGCGTGTCGTCGGGCAGGTCACGCCGACACACACGTCGATCTCGTCGGTGACCTGCGAGATGGCACCGAGCACGCTCCAGACGAACGGGGAGTGCCCCTGGGCATCGATCCAAGGGTGGTAGTGGTCGGATATCGAGACGAAATCGAAGCCCGCCTCCTCGGCCATGGTGGCCATCTCGACGAGCCGGCTAGGAGGGTGCTCCTCGCTCGACAGGGTTAGCCCGAATTCGATGGGCAAGACCGTTCCTTTCATCGTGTTGGCCGTCCCTACCCCTTCGTCGGGTTGTCGAATCCTGGAGGACGGTCAGAATGCAGCCGGTCCATTTGCCTCAGTACAGCTACCGAGAGGAAAGACGTGGACGCCTCAGACGACGGCGGCGGGCGGTCGGTCGGGAAATGGTCCGACCAAGAGCTGATCGACCAATACCGGCTGGTACGAGCCGATTCGGAAAATCCCCACTCCTCTGGCGCGGAGGGCGAAGGCGGGAACGCATCGCTCGACCAGGTTGTGGCCGAGATGTCGAAGCGCGGAGTGGATCCGGCGGATCTGGGCATGGATCCGCTGGGCACCGAACCTTGATCGAAGCAGACAGTTGACCGCATTCATCGGGTTCCACGCCTCTCACGAGCAGCTTCCGCCGAGTGTCTTGCTTCGTGCCGTGGTCGCCGCTGAGGCGGCAGGGTTCGAAGCGGCGATGTGCTCGGATCACCTGGCGCCCTGGAGCGCGCGCCAAGGCCAGTCCGGCTTCGCTTGGTCATGGCTGGGCGCGGCCCTTCAGGCCACCTCCCTGCCCTTCGGGGTCGTCAATGCCCCCGGGCAGCGGTACCACCCGGTGATAGTGGCTCAGGCCATCGCCACGCTCGCCGAGATGTTCCCCGGTCGGTTCTGGGCG
>DATADW010000337.1:0-4828 GCA_036258335.1 Acidimicrobiia bacterium | reverse complement strand
CGAGGTCGGAGGGGTCGAAGGGGCCGACGGCGCCGATCACTCGGGGGCCGCCCAAGACCTGTGCGGCCACCTCACGCACCTCCTCGAGGGTGACGCTCTCGATCCGCTCGATCCGCTCGTCAACCGACAGATGTGGGTTCCCGATCAACTCGTCGCGGCCCAGCCGGGTCATCCGGCTGTTGGCGTCCTCGAGCGAGATGGCGAGACCACCCCGCATGTTCCCCTTGGCGCGGTCGAGCTCGTCCTGGGTGACCCCCTTGGCCGACATGAGCTCCAGCTCGGCGAGGATCAGCTCCATGGCGGTGGCCACCAGGTCCGGTGTCGTCCCGATGTAGACCCCCCAAGCGCCGGAGTCGGCGAAGGGGAGACGGAAGCTGTAGATCGCGTAAGCCAGCCCCCGCTCCTCGCGGATCGTGGTGAAGAGCCGCGAGGAGAGACCCCCGCCGAGGACATGGTTCATCACCTCGAGGGCGAAGCGCCGTTCGTCGGAGCGGGTCAGTCCCTCGCCGCCGATCACCAGATGGGTCTGCTCGGTCGGACGCCGCACCACCCTGACCCGGGGCTCGACCAGCGGCGCCGAGAGCTCATGGTCAACCCGGGGACCGCTCCAGGATTCGAAGAGTGACCCGGCAAGCTCCACAACCTGGTCGTGGTCGATCGACCCAGTGAGGGCGAGCACCGCCGAATCGACCTGGTAGCGCCGCTGCCAGTAGCCATGGAGGTCGTCACGGGTCATCGCCCGGATTGACTCCCGCGTCCCCAACACCGGGCGCTCCAGTGGGTGGCCGTCGAACAGCGCCGAAGTGAACTCCTCGAAGGCCACATCGGAGGGGTCGTCGTCGTTCATGTTGATCTCTTCGATCACCACTTGACGCTCCGAGTCGATCTCGTCGGGACGAAAGGCGGGCCGCTGCAGCATCTCAGCGAGGACGCCGAGACCTCTGGGGAGGTCCTCGTCGAGCAACCGTGCCCAGAAGCACGTGTACTCCTTGGTGGTGAATGCGTTCGACTCGGCGCCCATGGCGTCGAAGGTCTCCGAGATCTGTCGGGCGGTGAGCGTCTCCGACCCCTTGAACAAGAGATGCTCGAGGAAGTGCGAGGCGCCCGCCTCGTTGGGCAGTTCGTCCCGGGTACCGGTGTCCACCCAGCAGCCCACCGCCACGGAACGAAGACCTGGGATCGCCTCGGTGATCACCCGGAGCCCATTGGGAAGGGTGGTGAGTGCGTAGTGCATGGAGCGGATGATACGGAGATGGCGTCAGCGAGTCGCCGGACCGTCGGCAGGGGGCGGCGCGGAGTGAGACAATGGGCGGCTATGCCCGCGACCCGCCCGCTGGATCACCGCTCCAGCCTCACCCAGCTTGTCCGCCCGGAGGAACGCGCCATCGAAGAGGTGGTGAGCCGCTACCAGCGAGTAGCGCCGGCGGTGACCCGGTTCGCCCGTACTCTCTCCGGCAACCCTCAATTGGTAGTGCGGCTCGGGCCCGAATCTTCGGCTGGCGCCGACGAGATCGTGTGCGACCCTCGGGTCTTCCAGGCGGCGTATGCGGTGTCGGCGCCGGTGACGCCTGACGAGGTGGCCATCGCCTCCGCGCTCCATGAAGTCGTTCACCTGGTGGCCACGGACCTCGACGAGCGCCGGCCCGTCCCCGAGGTGTTCGCCCCCCACGGGGTGACCGGGGAGAGCGACCTGATCGGTGTGCTTCGGGCCGCAGGTGGCTCCGCCCTCGAGGCGCTCTTCTTTGCCCTCGAGGACGCCCGCCAGGAGCGGGTCAATCTCGCGGTATACCCGGGGGCGCGCTCGGTCCTGGCCGACATCTATTCGGCCGCTTCCCAAGTCCACCTGGGACAGGCCAGGCTGCTGGGTCAGTTCGCCCTTGCCTGCTTCCTGATGACCGGCGGCTACGAAGAGCGGGATCGGTTGGAGCGCCGTGTCGACGGGCGGGTCGCGGTCGCCTTGGCCGACGCAGCGCCGTACGTGGAGCAAGCCGCCAGAGCGGCCGACCCCTGGGCCGTCGCCGAGGCAGCGCTGATGCTGCTCGAGGTGGCGACTATTCACGGGCTGGTCCAACAGGGCAGTCCTGCCGAGACGGTCATGGAGCGCAGGGAACGCCAGGAGAACGACCGGCGCGCCGTCTCTGACGGCGTTGACCGGGTCAGGCTGGCAAGCCCGGTGCTGCGCGACGCCGAGGGCTACGAGGAGACCCGCAGGTCAGCACAGTCGCGTGCGGGCGACGCCCCCCGCCGCGCCGACAGCGAGGTTGCCGGACAGGAGGGCGTCGACCAACTGCTCAGGGTGAGTCAGGCCCCCACCATCTACCTGCCCAACGGTATGCGGGGCAGGCTCCTGGTCACCCCGGTACCGGACCAGTTCCGCAGCTTCGGCAAACAGGGTCGGGACGCCCTCGACCGCTTCGCCCTGCGGTGGCAAGTGGCGCAACGGCATGTCTCTGGCGAGCTCTACCCGTTGTTCGTGGCCAATCAGCGCCGCGGCCTGCGCTCGGGATACGACGCCGGCGATCTCTCTCCGCACGCCGCCCTCTTCATCGGTGCCGGGCTGTACCAGCGGATTTACGAACGGAGGGCGCTACCCAACCGCCGCTCATATGCGGTGAGCCTGCTGGTCGACGCCTCCGCCTCGATGCTCCAGCCCCGGGCAACCGGCGATACCGGCAGGTCGCCATGGGGGATGGCCGCGGCACTTCTCGGCGCGTGGACACTGGCCAGGCTGTGCGACGAGCTCCAGATCGAATTCGAGGTGGCGCTGTTCAACCGCTCCTTCGCCGCCCGTCGCACCGATACCGAGGCCAGGTACACCAAGAGCCGCTCCCGGGCCACGGCCGGACTCCGCCAGACCCAGGGCGCCGCAGCCGAGCGGCTCATATCCACGGTGAACCACTACCTGGTGAAGCCGTTCGGGCGACGCTGGCGCGACGCCGAAGACGTCCTTGCCGGGCTGTTCCGGACAGCCGCCGAACCGGCGGACGCCGCGATCGAGGCGAAGCGGTACCCCAACTCGAGCCCACCTGTCTCGATGTTCGAGAAGGCGGCAAACGTGGACGAGTTCAACGTGATCCATGCCGCCGAGCGAATGGCCCGCACCGGCTCCACGGTCCGAGTGCTGGTGGTACTCGCCGACGGCATGACACGCGGCTCTGTCGAGGCACTTGCCGCTGCGGCGAACGGAGTCGAGCACGGTGGGACCACGGTCCTCGGCATCGGGATCGGCGACGCCACCGTCGAAGCCGCCTACCGTCGCAGCGAGGTGGTCAGCCAGCCGGAGGCGCTCACCCGGGCCATCGTTGACGGCACCAGGCAGGCGCTGCGCCGCAGTCTGGCCATATGGGGGATGGAGGCCTGGTGGCAGCGCGCCAGTCGCACGCCCGAGCGCGGCCTGATCGATCAATGAGAGGAACCCGATGAACGTGACCTTCAACGATCCCGCCGGCGTCGGCAAGCCGATCTCGCTGGAGCGATTCTCGCTGCCTGGCGACCAGTCGGACGCCGACCATCGCCTCCGGAAGATCCCCGAGCACGACCCCCACTACGTGGACCTAGGGATGCTCTACCGCTTTGCCCGGCTGGAAGAGGTGCGGCGTCAGGATCCGGCCGGGTTCGCCCCACTCCATGTGGCGGTTCGTGGTCACATGGGCACAGGGAAGGACCACGACATCGAGCAGTTCGCCGCCATGCTCGGCCTCCCCTATTACCGGATACCGCTGACCGGCGAGGTTCGGGACGTCACCCTGATCGGGTCGACCAAGCTCCACGGTGATGGGAAGGGGGGCACCGAGAGCCGGTGGCAGGACGGCGATATCACCAGGGCGCTGAGGGGCCCGGCGCTGGTAAACCTCTCAGAGCTCAACGCCGCCGGTGCCGAGACGCTGTTCGCCCTCCACGGGCTCCTCGACCGGTATGCAGCACTCGACCTGCCCAACGGGGAGACCGTCCAACTGAGGGGTGACGTTCGCCTGTTCGGGACGATGAACCCGACCGATCTGCGGGACTACGCCGGGACGCAGACCCTGAACAAGGCCTTCGCCGACCGCTGGGTCATCTGGGAGAAGGATTTCCCAACGTCCGACGAGATCACATCGATGCTCGAGGTTCGCTATCCGGCGCTGCGGGCTCCGTTCGTTGAAGCCCTCGCCCGGTTAGCGGTCGAGGTGAACGCATCGTTCAGGACAACCGACCAGGGGACGAGGGTGGAGACTCCGATGAGCCTGCGCACCGTGCTCGACCGGGTGCCCGCCGGTTTGATGATCTATGCCAGCGAAACGGACCCGCTCCGCCAAGCCTGGGAATTTATGGTCCTCCCCCACGTCGATCCATACGACCGAGACCACTACGACACGGTGTGGAACGCCGTTGTCAGGAAGGGTCCGGCCGGTCCCCCGTTCGACAGCTGACAGGCGGCGGCTATCCGCCGACGGCGAAGCTGTCGACCAGCCGATCGAATGCGGCCTTTATCTCATCGCGGCTGTCTGTCGGGCCGAGCGACTGCAACTGGATCAACTGGTTGTCGATCAATGCCGCTCACAGAAACACCACCACGTCGGTCCCCTCGCTGGTGGCGGTGATCTCGGCGTCGCGGGCCGGGTAGTCGAGCCCCTCGACCGCCACGTCGGACACCGCCGTCCCGCCCAGGTTGGAGACGGCACCGTTCACGGCGCCCTGCAGGACGGGTTCCGGCCCTGATGCGGTCGACTCCTCCGGAAGGTCGTTGACGGCGAAGGCGACAGCGCTGTCCTCCTCCTCGACGAGCCAAGTCTCCACCGCGATAGGGCCGACCGCCGACGGCGCCTCAAACGTCTCCTGCACCGGCTCG
>DATADW010000336.1:0-3933 GCA_036258335.1 Acidimicrobiia bacterium | reverse complement strand
CTCCACCCCTCGATGGTTGGTCTCGCTGCCTACGACGCCTCGAAGGGAGGCGTGCTCATGTTCACCAGGAACCTCGCTCTCGAGCTGGCGCCGCACGGTGTACGGGTCAACGCCATCGCTCCCGGCGGGATAGCCACCGAGGGCGCATCGCGTCCCTTGGAGGGCAGCGGACTGACGCCGGAGCAGATGGAGGCGATGATGGCCGGTTTCATTGAGAGTATCCCTCTGAAGCGGATTGGGACGCCCGATGACATCGCCACCGCGGCCGTGTTCCTGGCGTCAGATGCAGCGAGCTATGTGACCGGTGAGCTCCTCGTGGTCGACGGAGGAACCCTGCTCGCCTGAGCGGGGGTCACTCCCCGGCCACAAGAGCGCCCCGCAGATCGAAAACGCGCTCTGCGAGCACCCGGTCGCCCTCGAGCCGCGACATCGACAAGGCATCGGCGCGACCGGTCATCCGAACCGCCCGCCGCCACAACAAGTCGGGATCGGCGTGCACCACGGCTGCGGGGTGGCGACCGCGCTTGACCATCGACCACCCGGTCCCGGTGGAGGCCACCGCCCAGTGCCGGTCTATCGGCTCACCGGCGACGACATGCACCTCGGTACCGGCTGGGGCGTCTATGCCTTGGAAGGTGGCAGGAAGTGCCCGCATCATCGTGTCGAGGACCAGCCTCGCCAGGTGGGGATCGGTGAGCGTCGGCCGGTTGGTGGCCAGCCTGATCTGCTGCTGATGGACCCAGCGCTCCACCAGTTCTCTGGCGACATCGAGCCAGGCCGGTGCCGGTTCGCCTGCCATCGCCCACGAGACCACCCAACCCGGCCGGTTGGGGGGCAACATCCTGAGATGAAGCTCGGTGCGCGGACCAAGCCAGCTGACCAGGTCGAGGCACAGCTTGTAGCTCCACACCTCGGTCGCATCCACCTGGGTGTGATTGCGCCGATCCAACTCGGCGACGATCTCTTCGAGCGGCTTGTCCACCGGGATCCGGTCGATCACATGGCCGTCGCGTTGTGCCGACAACCGGTTCAGGTCGTTGTGGATGACATGCCTCACCAGAGCATGGACATCCCACCCGGGGCATACCGTCTTCTGCTTCCAGTCCTCGTCTTGGAAACTGGCGATCAGGGCGAGCAGGGCCGACCGCTCCCGGTTGAGATATGGCCCGGCTCCGATCGGCTCACCCAGTGCGTTCCAGTCCACGTGGTCACCGTACCTCGGTCACCCGAATGGGTCGGACCTCAACCCTCCCCGGTGCCGGCGGCCCGCCAGGCTTCGAAGAGTCGCACCCTGGTCCCCGTCCGAAGGATGGCGCCGCGGTAGAGCCTTGCCGCCAGGGGGATCAACACCGCGATGCTGGCCAGGCAGACCGCAGCCGACGCCACCACCTCCCACGGGGCCACTTCACCGAGCGTGATCCGGGCGGGCATCACCATCGGCGCCACCGGGGGGATGAACGATGCCACCCGGGCCAGGGTCGAACTCGGGTCATTGAGGGCGGCGAACGCCAGAAAGAAGCCCACGAGAACGACCATGGTGAGAGGGGTGGTGACGTTCTGGAGCTCCTCTTGGCGGGACACGAGCGACCCGGCAGCGGCGAATAGGGCGGCATAGAAGGTGAAGCCCAACAGGAACCAGCCCAGCACCGACCAGATCGCCGGCCAGGCAGCCTCTGGTAGCTCGACGAACCCGGTCAGCAGGACGGCGGCCAGGGCGGCGCTCACGGTGAGCAGTAGTTGGAACATCGCCACCACGCCGATGCCCATCACCTTCCCCGCCAGCAGCTGGCGAGCGGAGACGGTCGAGAGGATGACCTCCACCACGCGCGTCGATTTCTCCTCCACCACCCCGGAGGCGACGGCGAACCCGTACCCGAAGATCTGGCCGTAGAGGAGGAAGACGGCGAAGAAGGCGATGGCGCCGGCGCCCTCGGCTGCGCCCGGTTGGGGGTCGAGCGCCCGCACGTCGAGCGGATCGGGTGTGAGCACCTCGGTCACCTCGTCGGGGTTGAGCCCCGCCTCATTGAGCGCCCCCGTCACCTCGAGTTGCGCCGAAGCCGCTTGCATCGCGGTCTGCAGGGTGGGGTCGAGCTCTTGATCGACCACGATCTGGTCACCGTCGACGATCACCGCATCGACATCGCCATCGGTCAATGCCGACTCGACACGGGCAGCCTCGAGCGGCTCGGCGGTAACCACGATCCCGAAATTCGGCGCTGCCGCCTCCACGGCGCCTGCCATGGCGGCGGAGTCTTCGCCCACCACTCCGAGCACCCATTCCTCCGGCTCCCCGAATCCGAGCAGTCGGGGGACGAGTGCGAATGCAGCAAGCAGGACGACGCCGACCATCGTCGAGATGATGAAGGAGCGGTCGCGGACCCGCTCGGTTATCTCACGACGGGCAACGAGAATCGTCGGGTTGATCACTCGGTGCCTCGGTCGGAGCCGACGACGCTGCGGAACAGGTCGACCAACGATGGTCGGGCGCTGGAGAAGTACGTCACCCGACCGGCACCACGGGCGACCGCCAGCACCGACTGGTCATCGACTCCGTCGCCGAGCCGGAGCAGCACCGAGCCGTTGGAGCGGCTCACCACCTGGACACCTGGTATCGAGGCCTCCCACCCGGGAAGAGCACCATCGACCTCAACCCTCAAGGTGCGGTCGCTCCTCTCGGCACGCACCTCGTGGACCGGGCCCTCGGCGACCACGCGGCCGTTGTGGAGTATCACCACCGAGTCGCAGATCCGCTCCACCAACTCGAGCTGGTGGCTGGAGAAGACCACTGGCACTCCCGCCTCGACCCGATCCCGCAGTACCTCGGTGAGCACATCCACACCGACCGGGTCGAGCCCGGAGAACGGCTCGTCGAGGATCATCGCATCCGGGTCGTGGACCATGGCGGTGGCAAGCTGAACCCGCTGCTGGTTGCCGAGGGACAGAGCCTCTACGCGGTCGTCGGCGCGCTCCTCGACGCCGAGCCTCTCGAGGAGCCGACCAGCGGCGGCCGAGGCCTCCTCTTTACCCAACCCGTGAAGCCTCCCGAAGTAGGCGACCTGGTTGGCCACCCGCATCTTGGGGTAGAGACCGCGCTCCTCGGGCATGTAGCCGAACCGGCGCCTGGTGTTGCTGTCTACCGGCCGGCCGTTCCACTCCACCTCGCCACGGTCGGGCTCGAGCAAACCGAGCACGATCCGCATACAGGTGGTCTTGCCGGCGCCGTTTGAGCCAACGAATCCCAGCATCTCCCCAGGATGCAGGCGGAAGCTGACACCGGCAGCGGCGACGATCTCGCCGTACGACTTGGTTATGTCGCGCAACTCGAGCATCAGGCGGATCTCCTGGTCATGGACCGACGGTACGACGTCGCCACGAGAACCGAAAAGCCGCAACTGTCGTAAGATGCAGGCGCGCATCGTTCTACGGGGGCATGGTGGGTAAACCGCGCATCGCCGGGACCGCACTGATCGCTGCTCTGGTCGTGGCTGGGGCAGTGGCGACGGGACTCGCCCTAATCGTGGGGGAGATCATCGCCGGCGACACCGAGGGGACGGTCGTCAGCGCCGAGGAGCCTCGCTCAGAGCAGACGGCCGTCGAACGGACGACTACCGCAGTCGCTAGTGAGTCGGTTGCCGCTGCCGGGGGCACCCCCACCCCGGGCCCGATCCTCGCCGGGGCTGTGCTAGCCGCACCCACCACCGCGCCGGCAGAACCTGGCGAGCCGACAACGACCACTTCCGTGGACGCCACCACCACGACAGGGGTATCCACGACCACAACGCTTGGGGCGACTACCACGACAACCCCCGCGGGCACGACGACCACCACGGCCACCACGACGCCGAGCCTCTCGAGGAGCCGACCAGCGGCGGCCGAGGCCTCCTCTTTACCCAACCCGTGAAGCCTCCCGAAGTAGGCGACCTGGTTGGCCAC
>DATADW010000335.1:0-4951 GCA_036258335.1 Acidimicrobiia bacterium | reverse complement strand
GTTGTGAGGATCGACGTCGCTGACGCAACCGATCTCGGCGCCGAGATGTTGCGGGCGGAGATCGCCGTGGCCGCCGCCGGGTCGATCCTTGGGATCCACCCCTTCGACCAACCCGACGTCCAGTTGGCCAAGGACCTGGCGAAGCGGGCCATGGCCGGCGAGCTTCCCAAAGGGGAGATGCCCACCGCTGCTCCCACCGATCGTGGCGCCCTGGAGGGGTGGACCGGCACAATCGCCGCCGGCGACTACCTGGCGCTGCAAGCCTTCCTGGCGCCGAGCGATGAGCTCGAAGCGCGCCTGCAGCGGGTGCGCCATCTGTTGCGCGAAAAGCACCGTGTCGCCACCACGCTGGGCTGGGGACCGCGGTTCCTCCACTCCACCGGTCAGCTCCACAAGGGTGGTCCGGACTCGGTGGTTGCGATGCAGCTCATCGATTCTCCGAGCGAGGACCTCGAGGTGCCCGAGCTCGGCTTCAGCTTTGGCCGCCTCCTCGCCGGACAGGCGGACGGTGATCTGGCTGCCCTGGTTGACCGAGAGCGCCGCGTGATCAGGGTCGACCTTGGCGACGATCCTGGCGCGGGTCTCGACCACCTTGCCGAGGCCATCGATGGGTGAGATCCGCACGATCTTCTTCGACATCGGCGGAGTGCTGCTCACCAATGGATGGGACAGACACCACCGCCGCCGGGTGATCGAGGAGTTCGACCTCGATTGGGACGAGTTCGAGGACCGTCATGTGTTTGTCGCTCATGAGTTTGAGGCGGGTGGCATCACGCTCGACAGCTATCTCGACCGGACCGTCTTCTACCGGTCCCGTTCATTCACCAGAGAGCAGTTCGTCGATGCCATCCTCGACGAGTCCCAGGAGCTTCCGGGGACCCGGTCGGTGCTAGAGGGACTGCGCGCCTCTCGGCGCTACCTGATGGCGACGCTCAACAACGAGTCGCGCGAGCTCAACCGGCATCGCATCGAGCGGTTCCGTCTCCAAGAGATCTTCGACGCCTTCTTCACTTCGTCGTTCCTGGGCAAGAGCAAGCCGGATCCGGCGATCTTCCACACCGCGCTCGATATCACGCAGACCGCTCCGGCCGACGCCCTGTTCGTGGATGACCGGGCGATAAACGTCGAGGCAGCGGCTGACGTCGGGCTCAACGTGATCCAGTTCGAGTCACCCGAACAGCTGCGCTCCGGGTTGGAGGGTTTCGGTCTGGAGGTCTCCTCGTGACCAGGCGTCTCAAGATGGAGAAGGTGGAGCCTCACCTCTTCGTGGTGTTCGGGGCGACCGGGGACCTCGCCAAACGCAAGCTGCTCCCCGCGTTCCACCGTCTGATGAAGGACAGGCTGGGGGAGAGTGTGGTGCTCGGAGTGGCCGGGTCGGAGCTGACCGACGACGAGTTCCGCGACCGCTCGCTCAAGGCTCTGATCGAGGCGGGAGTCCCCGACGAAGACGCCCAGCGATGGTGTGGTAGGGCGCTCCACTACCAGCCGATAGGCGAGGGGTTCGACGCTCTCGTCGACCGGATCGGGCGAATCGAGGAGGAGGAGTCGCTCCCTGGCAACCGGGTCTTCTACCTGGCTCTTCCGCCCGAGGCCTTCGACGAAACGGTCACAAGACTGGGCGAATCGGGTCTGAGCAGATCCCCGGGATGGGTGCGAATCGTCGTTGAGAAGCCGTTCGGAGAAGATCTCTCCTCGAGCCGCGAGGCGACGGCGTCGCTGGCCCGCTGGTTCGACGAGACGCAGATCTTCCGAATCGACCACTACCTAGGCAAGGAGACGGTGCAGAACCTGCTCGTGTTCCGCTTCGCCAACCTCCTCTTCGAAAGCTCCTGGCACCGCGATCGGATCGCTGCGGTACAGGTGACCGTGGCCGAGGACGGAGGCGTTGGCACCAGGGGCCGCTACTACGACAAGGCTGGTGCTGTCCGCGACATCCTGCAGAACCATCTCACCCAACTGCTGGCGCTGATCGCCATGGAGCCGCCGGTGCGGCTCGGCGCCAACGAGATTCGGGACGAGAAGGTGAAGCTGCTCAGGGCCATCTGGCCGGTCGACCCCGACTCAGCGGTCCTAGGGCAATACGGCCCGGGCGAAGTAGGTGGTGTCCCCGTCCCCGGGTACGCCGAGGAGGTGGGCAACCACGACAGCCGAACCCCGACCTTCGTGGCGGTCACCTTCACCATCGACACCTGGCGGTGGCAGGGCGTCCCGTTCTATCTACGGACCGGCAAGAGACTGCCAAGGAGGGTCACCGAGATCGATGTGATCTTTCGGCCCCCGCCGGTTTGCCTATTCGACGAGTCGGGGGCGTGCCAAGTCCACGGCAACGTCCTCAGGATCACCCTGCAACCCGACGAGGGCTTCGAATTGCGCTTTGACGTGAAGCGGCCCGGTGACGAGATGGCGCTCGAGACCCACGGCCTCCGCTTCGGCTACGAGGAGGCATTCGGCCCGATGCCGGAGGCGTACGAGACCTTGCTCTACGACGTTGTGGTGGGGGAGCAGACCCTTTTCGTTCGCACCGACGAGGTAGAGGAGGCCTGGCGCATATGGACCCCGCTGCTCTCCGAGGGCCTCGACGTCCACCCCTACACGGCTGGTAGCTTCGGTCCCGAGCAGGCCGATTCCCTCCCACACCGGCGCGGTCACCACTGGCAGGTGCGCTGAGAGTTCCCGTCGTGGATAGCGCCGCTGTGGGTTATTCCCTTGACGGTCCCGACGCCGTGTTCTACCTTTTTACCGTCGAACGGAATGCAGTGATGCTGTCTGAGCGCCTCGAGATGAACGCCGGGATGCGAGCCCTCACCGGGCTTGGCGGCGTTGGCGCGACAGCAGGGTTCCCCGAGATGAGGGAGCGGGCCCCAGCGGTCGCCACCGGCCCCTTCAACGGGGCCCTCACCGAGGGAACGCCCGACCCGATCACCAATTCCGTGCGGCTTCACGTCTACTGACGCACCAGGTCACCGCCACCGAGGCCGCCGAGATCCGAACCGGCGGCCTTTCTGTTGGCCGCCAAGAGACCAGGAGAAGCGACAGTGGACCAGATATACGACAGAGGCCGATGTGTCGACTCCGGGAAGAACCACCTCTTCTTCTCGGAGCGACCCGACGAACTGGCGGCGGCGCAGGCGCTGTGCATGGAGTGTGAGGTGCGGCTCGCCTGCCTCGAGTTGGCACTGGACGAGGGCCAGGAATGGGGTGTGTGGGGTGGTGTCATCTTCATCGATGGTCGCTCCTTCTACCGCAAGCGTGGCCGTGGGCGTCCCCGGCGGAACGACCAGAACCTGCCTTTGGAGGCGAGCCGCGACGACCTTCGTGAGCTGGTCAAGTCGGCGTGACCGCAACACCAGTTCCCGTTGTTCCGCCGTAACTCAATGGGGCGCCTCACCGAAGATGGCTCGGGGGCCGGTCATTCCGGCGGCGTAATAGACGAGCAGGCTCCGGTTGGTGGTCGGCACCTGGCAACAGGTGTCGACGCCGGCCTGGAGCGTGCCGAGCAGCTCGGCCCCCTTGAACCGGCGCCATTTGTCCTCGTCCTCGAACTGCGAGATCAACACCACTTGCGAGGGGTCTTCGCCGTCGATCAGCACGGTGTGATGCTCCGGTCCGTCGGGGTGCGCCAGGGCGTCTCGCTCCCACATCTGGACGGTGCGGATGAAGTCCTCCATCCGGCCCGGGTCTACGGTCGCTTCGATCACATGGATGCACCGCACCTTGTCGAAGGTACCCGCGGTCAGCCGCTGAGTAGTCCTTGGAGGGAGCGTGGGGTGGAGGGGTGCCTCAGCTTGGCCAGTGCCTTTGCCTCAATCTGGCGGATGCGCTCGCGGGTGAGCTCGAAGTGCCGCCCGACTTCGTCGAGGGTGCGGGGGACCCCCGAGTCGAGGCCGTACCTCATCACGAGCACGGTCCGCTCCCGCTCGTTGAGCCGCCGCAGCACATGGTCGAGCTGGTTGCGATCCACCGTGCCCAGCATCTCGTCGAACGAGATGTTGGCCGCCTCGTCCTCGATGAAGTCGCCCAGCACGGCATCGTCCTCGCCCACCGGCTCGTAGAGCGACACCGGTTCGGATACGACGGCCAACGCCTCGCGCACCCGGCGCAGCGGCACTCCCGCCTCCTCGGCCAGCTCCTCGTGGGTGGGTGCCCGGCACAGCCGCTTGGTGAGGATCGCCTCTGCCTGACGGACCTGGCTGAGGGTGTCCATCATGTGGACCGGTACCCGGATCGTTCTCGCCTTGTCGGCGATGGCGCGGGTTATGGCTTGGCGGATCCACCAGGTGGCGTAGGTGGAGAACTTGAACCCTTTGCGGTACTCGAACTTCTCCACGGCTCGGATCAACCCGAGGTTCCCCTCCTGGATGAGGTCGAGCAGCGGTAGGCCGGTGCTGCCATACCGCTTGGCGATGGAGACAACCAGCCTGAGGTTGGCGTTGATGAAGCGCTGGCGAGCCTGCTCGCCGCGCTGCAGGGCGTCGTTCAGCTCAGCCCGCTGTGTCGGGGTCAGCCGTCCACCCTCCTCGAGGATGGACCGGGCGCGACGGCCCCGTTCGATATCGCGGGCAAGCTCGACCTCCTCACCGGGGGTGAGAAGGGTGAAAGTGCCGATCCCGTCGAGGTAGACGCGGACCGCGTCTTCACCCGCCTCCAGCTCATGGCCCCCGCGGCGCCCCCTCACCCGGTCACCAGTGATCTCTCCACGACGCGGATCGTATCGACGACCCCCTCCGTGGCCTGGGATTTCGCGTACCGGGAGCCGTGTTGACGCCTCGGTCCTACCATGCTTCTCGCTCCGGGCGTTTAGCTCAGTTGGCTAGAGCGCTTCCCTTACAAGGAAGAAGTCGGGGGTTCGAGTCCCTCAACGCCCACCGCAACAGCGCTGATGAGAGCGCTGCCACGGTGAGTAGGGAGGGTCTCGTTAGATCCATCATTCGGAGACGGACGACCATCATGT
>DATADW010000334.1:0-2258 GCA_036258335.1 Acidimicrobiia bacterium | reverse complement strand
AGCGGGTGCCACTGCTCATACATGCGGTGCCGGGGCCTCTCCGAGGCCATGGTGAGCCCGTAGAGCTGGCGCGACAGCCCGACGGCGAAGTCGGCGATGTCGATCATCTCCTGAACCTCGCCCTCGCCCTCGGCGCGGATCTTCCCCATCTCCCATGACACCAATGCGCCAAGTGCTTGCTTGTGCTCCCGGAGCTCGTCGGCGATACGCCGCACGTACTCGCCACGCCGCGGGGCGGGCAACTCGCGCCATCGGTCGAACGTCTCCACGGAGTTGGCGACGACGGTCTCGTAATCGTCGGCCGAGCTCTTGGCTACATGACCCATCGGCTCACCCGTCACAGGGTCGAACACGGTGAGGTCGCTCCCCCCTGTTTCCAACCAGCGCCCGGCGAATCCTCCCGAAGCTCGGGGCTTTATCCCCAGCTGTCTGAAAATCTCATCCTTGGCGATCATGCGGCAACGGTACCGGATGGGGGCGCCTCAGGGAGAAGGTGCGAGTGGCCCGTGGTCGACCACCCGAGTCCGGTCGGCGTCTTCTCCTCGGCGCGTCGCTCGATGAGGTGACCTCTCGGGCGACCCGCAGGCAGCGTCAGCGCGCTGCCACCAACTCGATCTCTACCTTGTAGCCGCCGGGGAGGGCCGCCACCTGCACCGTGGACCGCGCTGGGGGCGCCGACCCCACCACTTCGGCGTATACCTCGTTGACCGCGGCGAAGTCGGCCATGTCGGTGAGGAAGATCAACGCCTTGACCACGTCACCCCAACCCAACCCGGCATCCTGGAGGACTACACCGAGGTTGCTCAGGGCCTGTCGCGCCTGGGCACCAGCGTCCTCGCCGGCCGACTTGCCCGTTGAGGGGTCGGCACCCACCTGACCGGAGAAGAACACGAGCCCGGCCCCTTCGACGGCGGGTGAATACGGACCCATCGGTGTGGGTGCGTTCGGGGTGGGGACGACTCGACGCGGCATGAAAACACCTCTTTCAGCGGACCGATCCGAGGGTAGGGATTCAGGGTCGCAGGTGGGTGGCGAAGAAGTCCGTGATCGCCTGGTAACCCCTCACCTTGTTGGCGAATCGGGTGAGGTCGTGCCCTTCGTCGTCGAACACCAGGTAATCGATGTCCTTGCCAGCTGCCCGTAGTTCGGCGACGAGCTCATCTGATTCGGACCGCATGACACGTGGATCATTGGCGCCCTGGATGACGAGCAGCGGACAGGCCAGCGACCCGAGGTGGGTGCGTGGGGATCGAGCCTCGAGTTCCTCCCGCTCGGTGGCGGGATCTCCCAAGACCAGATGGAAGTACACCTGCCACGCCTCGGGCAGCGCGACTATCCAGGTCGGCAGATCGAAGGGGCCAAACATGTCGCACGCCGCGCTCCAGATCTCGGGGTGGAGCCCGGCAAGCATCAGTGTCATGTATCCCCCGTAGGAGCGCCCTGTCACTCCGATCCGAGTGACATCCAGTCTCGGGTCGGACCTGAGGTGGTCGACACCGGCGACGTGGTCGAGACGATCTTTACCGCCCCAATCGCGGTCGACATGCTTGACGTATGCCATCCCGTAACCGGTGGACCCCCTGACATTGGGGACGAACACGGCAAATCCGTTCAGAGTCAGGTACTGGATCAACGGCATGGAGAACCAGGTGAAATCGGGCCTCTCCTGCCCTTGCGGACCGCCGTGGACGTAGTGGACCACGGGCCGGGGACCCACATACCCGAGCCGCTCTGCGGGAAGGTAGAGCCGAGCCGACACCCTCAGACCGTCGTGGCTGACGTATGAGCAGTCCTCGCCCGGTGAGAAGAGGTCGGGATCGACTCCGAGGATCCGGTTCCGCGTGACCAGGGCGGTTGCTTCCTGGTCGATCACGGCCAACTGGGCAGGAGTGGTTGCCGACGAGAAGGAAACCGCGATCCGATCGGTCGTGTGGTCGTGGTGGTGGTGCCCGATAACCCCGGCAGCGAGCGGGTCACCCCCCCACAGCAGCCGGTGTAACTCGAGACGGGTGGCAGCTGGGTCCAGGTTCCCCTCGTAACCCCAGGAGACGCCGTCCACGTTGTATTGGACGATGAACCGTCCGTCCTCCGTTCGGTCGGCCTTGGCCCACTCACCGGTCCCGGGGTGCACGGTGCCCACGATCTCGACCGGCTCGATCACATCGGGGCTGTCCAACGCCAACCGCCCAAGCCCGCCCAGATCGTCGAAAAGCGATGTCTCCATAACGACCGTTGTGTGGTCGGCGAATCAGGCTCCG
>DATADW010000333.1:0-3218 GCA_036258335.1 Acidimicrobiia bacterium | reverse complement strand
CCGGAAGGCGCGACGAGCTGTTGAGCACGCTGCAGCATATGTCAGCCGGCGATGCGCCGGGCTTCATCGCCGCGCAGCACTGTCGGAACATCGAGGATGAAGACACCGTCATCGGTATCTACGACTGGAAGTCGAACGAGGAGCGTGTGGCCTGGTCACAGTCGCTCGACCCCGGCACGCGGGAACAGTTGCTGGAAGTACTCGCAACGCCCATGCGCACCGTTCTGGCTGATCACATTGAATAGACACGACGGCACCATGCCCACTGTCGGAAGGGGGACTGCGCCGGCGATCGCACGCTGAACCCCCGGCGTCCGGTGAATCAGAATGACGAAGGTCTTGCCCATGACGCTTCCCTATGCGCTCTCGGGCTATAACCCCGTCGTCGGCCGTCGCCGCTCCCGCAGCCGATCGCTCAGCCGCCGCAGCGCTTGATCGGCGTACTGCCCGCAGCCGCTGAGGTAGTCGTCGAACGCTGGACCTTCGGACAGTCCCGACGCCCGACGCCCCGTCCCGGTCCCGTAGATTCATCGTTTCGCCCACGACGAGCGCATTCGTCGCCCCGCAATCCCCTCCGCTCTGGGGCGAGCCGCTGGGGGGTTGCAACAGGGTTGCAGAGGGGGTAGAAGCCCGGGTCAGGGGGCATTTTTCGAGAGCGCCTGGATACCTAGGGTGTGTTGCCGCGTCCGACCGTTGCTGGCAGAGGTGGCGGCTGTGGCGCAACCGTTGCGAGCGTGCACACCGGCTCGGCCGGAGTACCTTTTCAATTGTGGAGTTTGTCGAGGCGGTCGGGCTCAAGATCGCCTACGAGCGGGTCGGTGAGGGGCCGCCCCTAGTCTTTGTCCACGATGCGCCGAGGACAGCCGCATTTGGCCGCAACTTGCGGTGGATGCGTTGGTGGCAACTAGCTTGCCCTTGCGGTTGTCGACGGTGGGGCCGAACACGACGGCATGCTTGTCGGTGCTGCCCAACCGGCCACCCCACCGAAACGGGGGAGCCCAATCTCATCGGCGGTGAGGTGTTCGGATCGGTGCTCCCGGTCGGCGAGGAGGGTCACGTCGGACAGCTCGACGGCGGCCCAGGTCATCGGCAATCCGGGCGTGTCACCGATAGCCGAGGAGGCTCGATCACGGCTGGAGCGAGGCCTGGTGGTAATCCCCCGCAAGCCTGAAACGGCTGCGCCTGCGGGTCCGTCCTAAGGTCTCCCCGGTCCGATCCAAGATCGTATGGGAATCCGTGCATGAGCCGGCATCTGAGGTAGGCCCTTTACGAATGCGGGCAGCGGTGTTTCACGGGAGAGGTGACATCCGAATCGAGGATGTATCCCGCCCCGTGGTCGCCGAGGGCGAACTCCTGATCCAGGTCCGTGCGGTGGGGATCTGCGGAACTGATGCCCATGAGTTCTCCCACGGTCCGGCGATGTTCCCCATCGAGCGGCGCCACCCTGAAACCGGTCACCTCGGCCCGATGATTCCGGGCCATGAGCTAGCCGGCGTGGTGGTGGAGCTGGGCGAGGAGGTGGATGGGTTTTCGGTAGGAGATCTGGTGGTGAGTGGTGCCGGTATCTCCTGCGGTGTGTGCCACTGGTGCCAGCGAGGGCTGACCAACTTGTGCCAGTCCTATGCGACGGTGGGCCTGCAGAGGAACGGCGGTCTGGCCGAGTTCTGCTCGGTGCCTGCTTCGATCTGTGTCAGGGCCGAGCCTTACGGCCTGGACGGTGACAGCGCCGCACTAGGGCAGCCCATGGCGGTCGCCGTGCATGCGATGCGTCGTGGCCGTCTCCAGAGCGGTGAGGTGGCCGTCGTCATCGGTGTCGGAGGAATTGGGATGTTTCTGGCCTACGCGATCTATGAGTTGGGTGCCACCGTGGTCGTGGCTGACCTGGATGAGGAAAGGTTGTCGATCGCCGGGTCGATGGGTGCTGCGGTGACGGTGAACCCACGGCAACAGGGGCTGGCCGACGCATTGGCCAACCACGGGGCGGTCCCCACGGTGATCTACGAGGTGTCGGGGTCGGGGTCCGGACTGCGAACCGCCCTCGATGTCGCCACCCGAGGTAGTCGAATCGTGGCGGTCGGGCTTCAAGGGCAACCCGCAGAATTGGAGGCTCGAGATCTGTCACTTCGAGAGCTCGAGCTCATCGGTACCAACGCCCATGTCTGCTCGACCGACCTCCCAGAGGCCCTCCGGGTCCTCGCCAGCCGAAGCGAGCCGTGGTCTGATGTGGCTCCAACCGCTCTCTCATTGGATGAACTGGTTGGCGAGGGCATCGAACCGCTGGCCGCTGGTCATTCGAAACGGATAAAGACCCTGGTGGATCCAAGCCTCTCGGCGTCGAGGTCGACACGAATGATCGTTCCTGACACCCGCTAACGGTTTCAATCCGGCCACTCCCCGGATTCCGCGGCAGCGAAGACCTGCAGCGTCGTCTCCCGGGCGAGGCGAACCGCTTCCTCGAGCGGTCGGGCACGTTGCTCGTTGGAGATGATCTCCACCCCCCACGGGCCGTCGAAGCCGGCGGCACGCATGGCCCGTACCAGGGAGGGTAGATCCCACGTTCCCTGACCACATAGCCGGCGATTGTTGATCGTGTCTTCGAAAAGAGTTCCGACCACCTCGGCATCAGCGTCGCTGAGCTCTGCAGCGAAGATGATGGCCGGGGCCAGGATCGTGGGGAGCTCGGAAGGATCGGTGCCGGCACGGAAGACATGCCAGCTATCGATACACAGGCCACCGGCAGGGTTGCCGACCTCATTGATGAATCGGGCTCCCGACTCGATGGTGGGCAGAGACGAGAAAGGCATCGGCTCGAGGGCGATACGAGTTCCAGCTTCGGCCGCCTGGTTGCACAGGATGTCGAACTCTGCCGCGAAGCGGTCGGGCTCAACGGGCGCGCCGCTGAACTCCGAGCCGACCTTGATGTGATCGGCGCGAAGGACCTCGGCGGCCGCCAGGAGCTCGAATCGCACCGCGTCGGAGGATCGCCTCCGCTCGTTGTCGGTCCACCACTCGTTGAGGAACTCGACTTCGACATGCGAGATCCCGTGATCGTCGAGTATCGAGCGAATCACGGACCAGCCCGGGTCGGACCGGGTGGCCGCGAGGTCGGCCTGGTTGATGCCGAAGCCCTGCCATCCCGCGACGGCCACGACTTCGATACGGTCACCGATAGCGAACGGACTCCGCTCGTCGCCCCTGAGGGGCGCTGCATCGCCCGC
>DATADW010000332.1:0-2134 GCA_036258335.1 Acidimicrobiia bacterium | reverse complement strand
AGCTGGACCCGCAACGTCCGGCACCCCTCGAAGATCGTGAGCATCGGCGAGACCATCGAGGCCGTGGTGCTCAAGGTGGACGAGGCGGAGGAGAAGATCTCGCTCGGCATGAAGCAGACCGAGCAGGATCCCTGGATGGTGTTGCCGCTCAAGTACCCGGTGGGTACCCGGATCCAGGGCAAGGTTCGCAACCTCACCAGCTTCGGCGCGTTCGTAGAGATCGAGCCGGGCATCGACGGCCTGATCCACATCTCCGACATGTCCTGGACCAAGCGGGTCCAGCACCCGTCCGAGGTGGTGAAGAAGGGCGACGGGGTGGACGTGGTGATCCTCAACATCGACGGCGAGAACAAGCGGATCTCCCTCGGCCTCAAGCAGGCGGAGGAGGATCCCTGGCTCCGGATTGGGGAGACCTATCCCATCGGGATGGAGCTCCGCGGCCGGGTGGTCCGTCTGATGGACAAGGGGGTCGTGGTTGATCTGGGCAACGACATCGAGGGCTTCGTCCCGATGTCGCAGCTCGGCATCGCCAACATCGAGAACCCGGGCGACGCGGTGAAGGAAGGCCAGGCCGTGGACCTCAAGGTGCTCGAGGTGGACCCGATCCATCACCGCATCGTCCTGATGGTGACCAACTACCCGGACGAGCCGATCATCCCGCCCGCCAAGCCGGTGATAATAGAGGAAGCGACGAGTCAGCAGTAAGGGCTGTCACCCTGAGCAAAGCGAAGGGGACCATGGCTGCCATGGTCCCCTTCACTGCGTTCAGGGTGACAAGTGGTCGGCTACAGGTCCAGCTTCTCCTCCAGCGAGAATCTCAGCGGCGTATCGTCGGGCACCTCGCGCCCCTGCTCGTCGAGCAGGCCCCAGGCGAGACCGCCGCCGGCGCCAACGACCGCGCCCTCGAGCACGCCCGCGCCGGTGACCGCACCTACCACCGCGCCCGCCGCGGCGCCCACGGCCGTCTTCTCGGCGGTGTTCAGACCGCTCTTATCGCTGTCGGCCTTGGCCACGTCGGTGCTCACCGAGCGCATCTGACCGTCCACGTTGACGCCGGTGAGGCGCAACGTCGCGGCGTCCGACTTCGCGGGGCTCTTCACCAGCTTGACCTCGGCCGGCGAGCCCGCCGGGATCACCACTTCGCCGTTCACCACCACGTCACGGGTCACGTGGGCCTCGAACTTGTCCCCGACCCGTTCCTGCTGGATCGGCACGTCCTCGTCCAGCGTGACCGGTATGTCGGTGCCGCGGGGAATCGTCAGAACCGTGCCGCCGACGAGGGCCAGCGCCACGCCGATGCTCCGAATCATGTTGTCCTCCTGGCGTTCCTCGGTAAACCAACCGCGGCCTATATAGCCCGGTCCGGCTGGAACCAGCGGGAGCAGGGATCGCACCGGGCGCGTGGCCGAGGTCACGCCGGAGCCCGATGCCCTTGAACGCCATGTCGATACCGCCCCGAGTGAGGATTCGGCGTGATCTGCGTCACCGGCTGCCCCGCCGACCCGGCGCCCGCTATCTTGTCACCCATGCCCGACCCCAGGCAGCTCCTCGAACAACTCCACCATCGCCAGTCGCTCGCCGAACAGGGCGGGGGACCCACCCGCATCGCTCAGCAGCACAAGAAGGGCAAGCTGACTGCGCGCGAGCGGCTCGATCTCCTCCTCGACGAGGGCAGCTTCGTCGAGCTCGACCGGTTCGTCACTCACCGCTCCACCGACTTCGGCCTCGAGAAGCACGTGGTCCCCGGCGACGGCGTCGTCACCGGCTACGGCCGGATCGATGGTCGGCTGGTGTACGTCTTCTCCCAGGACTTCACCGTGTTCGGCGGGTCGCTCAGCGAGGCGCACGCGGAGAAGATCTGCACGGTGATGGACCTGGCGGTGCGAAACGGCGCGCCGGTGATCGGGCTCAACGACTCGGGCGGCGCGCGGATCCAGGAGGGCGTCGTCTCGCTCGGCGGCTACGCCGACATCTTCCTGCGCAACACGCTCGCCTCCGGCGTGGTGCCGCAGATCAGCGCCATCCTCGGTCCCTGCGCCGGCGGCGCGGTGTACAGCCCCGCCATCACCGACTTCATCTTCATGGTCCGCGGGGTGAGCTACATGTTCGTCACCGGGCCCAACGTGGTGAAGAC
>DATADW010000331.1:0-14040 GCA_036258335.1 Acidimicrobiia bacterium | reverse complement strand
ATCGCTCACGTCGGCCAACGGGACGAACCAGACGCCGTCGCTGAACTCGGCGTCCACGGTCCGCCCCACCTCGATGGCGAGCCGCGACTTCCCGGTGCCTCCCGACCCCACCAGCGTGACGAGTGGACGGCTGACCACCCGGGCGGTGAGCGCAGCCAACTCCTCCTCGCGGCCGACGAAGGTTGTGAGGGGAGCGGGGAGGTTGCCGGTGCCGACGCCGACGGCTCTGATGGCGGGGAACTCGGTTTCGAGGCCGTCGATCGACAGTTGGCAGAGCCGCTCCGGCTGGGGGACGTCGCGCAGGGCGTGGGTCCCCAGATAGGTAAGGGTCACACCTTCGGGGAGGGCGTCCTCCACCAACTCGGCCGTGGCTGCCGAGAGCAGGACCTGTCCGCCGTGCCCGGCGGCGGCGATACGGGCAGCCCGGTGGACATCCATGCCGATGTAGCCGTCGGGCACGGCGGTTGCCGTCCCGGTGTGCAGCCCCATCCTCACCCTGACTGATACGCCGCGTGGCCACACGTTGCGCGCCAGACCCCGCTGCGCTGTTACCGCTGCCAGCGCCGCGCCGCGAGCGGTGGGGAAGACGGCGAAGAAAGAGTCCCCCTCGATGCCCACCTCTGTCCCGCCCCCGGCGCTGATGGCGTCGCGCAAGATGCGCCTGTGGTCGGAGAGAAGCTGGCCGTAGTCGTCGCCGAGGGCGTCGAGCAGGCGCGTGGAGCCCTCGATGTCGGTGAAGAGAAAGGTGACGGTGCCGGTGGGGAGCGACCCACGTCGGGCGGTCGCATCCCCGCTCGACTCCACCCTGCCGTCCTGGTCTGCCTCGACTCCCACCCTCGCCCCCGTCCTCATTGGGCGCTCGACTGGCCCTTCGGCCGTCGCCATGCTCAGCGTATCCAGCGCGCCAACACACCGAAGCCGGGTTTGCTCACCTACCTCCGTCCGACGCCTACCGTGACATGGTGAATCCGACGTCGGTCGAGCAGCCAAACACGCTCGGCGAACTCGAGGATTCCGGATGGGCAGATCGCACCGTCAAGGAAGAGCTTCGCCATAACCTCGTGGAGCGCCTCCGCACCGGTGCCGATCTTTTCCCAGGGATCGTCGGGTTCGGTGACACGGTCATCCCGGCGTTGGAGCGGGCAATCCTCGCCGGGCACGACATCATCCTCCTCGGAGAGCGAGGTCAGGCGAAGACCCGTCTCATCCGACGGTTGGTCGAGCTGCTCGACCCCGAGATCCCGGTGATAGCCGGGACCGAGCTCAACGACTCGCCGCTGCGGCCGGTCTCGGTGGAGGGTCGTCGGATTCTCGCCGAGCGGGGCAAGGAGACTCCGATTGCCTGGCTCCCCCGGGAGCGCAGATTCGCCGAGAAGCTGGCGACACCGGACACATCGGTCGCCGACCTGATCGGCGACATCGACCCCATCCGGGTGGCCGAGGGCCGATACCTCTCTGACGAGCACACCATCCACTTCGGCCTCGTCCCCCGGACCAACCGAGGGATCTTCTCCATCAACGAGCTCCCCGACCTCCCTGCCCGGATCCAGGTCGCCCTGCTGAATGTTCTCGAGGAGCGGGATATCCAGGTCAGGGGGTTCACCATCCGGCTCCCGCTCGATGTGATGCTGGTCGCCTCAGCAAATCCCGAGGACTACACCAACAGGGGGCGGATCATCACCCCGCTCAAGGACAGGTTCGGCTCCGAGATACGAACCCACTACCCCCGGGAGCGCGCCGACGAGATCGAGATCATGCAGCAGGAAGCCCGGCCGCCTGCTCCCGAAGTCCCGATCACGGTCCCCGACGTCCTCGAGGACGTCCTCGCCGAGTTCACCCGGCAGGTGCGGGCTTCGAGCCACGTCAACCAGCGATCCGGGGTCAGCGTGCGTTTCACCATCGCCAACAAGGAAACGATGGTCGCCTCGTCGGTCAGACGAGCCCTCCGCACCGGCGAGGGGGTGGCCGTGCCACGCGTTTCCGACCTGCCCTCCACCGTGCAGTCTTCGATGGGACGGGTCGAGTTCGAGGTGTTCGAGGAGGGCCGAGAGGTGGAGATCCTTCGCAGGCTGCTGGCGTCGGCGGTGCTCGAGATCTTCCGCGAGCGGCTGTCGGGCTTCGACTTCCGTCGGTGGCTGGAGCAGTTCGAGGAGGGCCTCGAAGTGACCAGCGGAGACCTTGTCGGCTCCGATGAGATGCTCCGCCAGGCCGAGCGGTTGGGGGACATCACCCCGCTGCTGCAACGGCTCGGGGTCCAGGCCGAGTCGCCGGCGCACACCGCCAGCGCCCTGGAGTTCGCCCTGGAGGGGCTCCACCTCACCCGGCGGCTCAACAAGACGACCACCGCGGGCGGCGCCCGCTACGGGGGATGACCTCTCGGAGCCGGAGCACCGACCTTCCCCGGCGTCCACCGGCGTCCGGGCTGGCGGTGTCATGACCAACCGGTACGCCCGCTGGGACGGCTCCCAGGACCCGTTCGGTCCCGACATACCTGTCGACGAGGCCGTTGGTCGTCTCAACGAGCACCTCCTCGAGGGATGGGACGCCGAGTGGGCGCTCCGTCGGCTCCTCGAGGAAGGGCTGCCCGGGCGGTTCGGTGGGCTCGAGAAGCTGCGAGAGCGGCTCGAGCAGCTCCGCCGTGAACAGGAGAGGCGGGGACGGATCTCCGACCCCTTGGAGCAGTTCCGCCAGGGGCTGGAAGAGGTACAGCGACTGGAGCGGGAAGCGCTGGCCGATCGCGACGACGACGACGCCCGGTTTGCCGAGATGTTGCTCGATGCTCTTCCCGACAGCCCGACGGCCCAGGTCAACGAATTGCGCCGTTACGAATTCGCCTCCGTTGAGGCCGAGCAGGCGTTCGCCGAGCTGCTCGAGGAAATCCGCAGGCAGGTGCTGGACAGCCACATGCGCGGCATGACCGAGGCGATGCGCAACCCGGACCCCGAGCAGATGGCCCGGCTCAAGGACATGGTGGCCGATCTCAACGCCATGCTCGAGCGGCGGGCAACCGGCGATGAGCCCACTCAGGAGCAGTTCGACGATTTCATGCGCCGTCACGGCGAGTTCTTCCCCGAGCGACCGAGAAACCTCGATGAGCTGTTGCAGGCGCTGGCAACTCGGGCAGCGGCCTTCAGCAGGTTCATGGCCTCGCTGACGCCAGAGCAGCGCGCCGAGCTGATGGAGCTCGCTGAGGGCCTACTCGATGATGTCGACCTCGCCTTCGAGATGGACAGGTTGGGCGCCAACCTGCGGATGCTCGCCCCGAGCCTGGCATGGGGGGAACCGGTCGACATGGACGGCGCCGAGCCCCTCGGGCTGGCCGAGGGGCTGGCCGCAATCGACGATCTCGCCGCGCTCGAGCAGTTGGAGCAAGCGCTTGGCCAGGACTACCCGGGAGCCAGCCTGGCCGACATAGACGCCGAGCGGCTACGCCAGCTTCTCGGAGAGGAGGCGGGCCGCGACCTCGACCGGCTCCGACAGATCGAGCGTGCCTTGGAGAAGGCGGGCGTCGTGGTGCGGGCGGCGGGCCGGTTGGAGCTAACACCTCGTGGCGTCCGCAAGCTCGGCGAGCGCGCCCTGGCCAAGGTCTTCGAGCGGCTCACCCTCGACATGCAGGGCGCCCATGACCTACCTGCGGCCGGGGGCGAGGGTGACCCCACCGGTGCAGTCCGACCGTGGCAGTTCGGCGACGCCTTCCGTCTCGACATCCGCCGCACGGTGCACAACGCCGTGGTCCGGTCAGGACCGGTCCGAGGGCCGATTCGGCTCGTCCCCGACGACTTCGAGGTCGAGGAGGCCGAGCGCCGCACCGAGGTGGCGACCGTCCTCCTGCTCGACATGAGCCGCTCGATGCCGCTCCGAGGCCATTGGCTCCCGGCGAAGCGGATGGCGCTCGCTCTCCACACTCTGATTTCGACGATGTACCCCGAGGACCACCTCGACATCATCGGCTTCTCCGACTACGCCCGGGTGATGTCACCCACCGAGCTCGCCCAGCTCGACTGGGAGCCCGTATATGGGACCAACATGGAACACGCATTCGGTTTGGCGGGCAGGCTCCTCTCCAAGCACCGCGACGCCACCCGGCAGGTGCTGCTCGTTACCGATGGTGAGCCGACCGCCCACCTCGAGGGTGAGCATGTCTTCTTCCAGTGGCCACCGGTGCAGCGCACATTGGAGAAGACCTTCGCCGAGGCTGCGCGGCTCTGCCGCAACGGGGCGACCATGAACGTGTTCATGTTGGAGCGCTCGCCGGGGTTGACCCGATTCGTTGATCACCTCGCCCGGCTGGTCGGGGGCCGGGTGTTCTCGGTCGACTCGATCGAGCTGGGTCAGATGATCGTCCGCGATTACGTGACCCGGCGGGGGTAACCCGCTCGAGCCACGGTTGACCGAGCGGGTCACAACCAGGACGCCAGCCCGCCACCGCTGCCGACCCCGATACCGTACCGAGCCGGATGCAGCCCGAACCGGCACTCGACCTGACCGGCGGCCGACCCGCGCTGATTGATCGGCACCCCCTGCTCGGTGGGGTCGGTGGAGCAATGTGCATCGCCTTCGCCGGGATTTTCGTCGCGCTCGCGGCGGTGAGCCCGGCAACGGCGGCTGCTTTTCGCTGCCTCTACGCACTTCCCATCCTCGGAGTGCTCGCCTATCGAGAGGACCGGGCATATGGCCCGCGTCCACTGCGCAATAGGCTGCTGGCAGCCACCGCCGGGGTGTTCTTCGCCGCCGACCTGGTGGCGTGGCACTATGCCATCGAGTTCGTCGGCGCCGGGTTGGGCACGGTGCTGGCCAATCTCCAAGTGGTCGTCGTCGCCTTCGTCGCTTGGTGGTTGCTGGGGGAGCGTCCCGATCGGCGGATCTTCTTGGCGATCCCCATCCTGCTCAGCGGTGTGGTTCTCATCTCGGGCGTCGTCGGGGAGGGCGCCTACGGAAGCGACCCGCTGTTGGGGGTGGTGTTCGGGATCGCGACATCGATCGCCTACGCCGGGTTCATCCTCTTACTCAGGCAGAGCTCAAAGGACCTGCGACGACCCGCCGGTCCGCTCACCGATGCCACCGCCGTCGCCGCGGTCGCCTCGATGGTGGCCGGATTGTTGATCGGCGATCTCGACATGACACCAGGCTGGCCGGCGCAGGGTTGGCTGGTGTTGCTCGCTCTCACCGCTCAAGTGGCAGGTTGGCTGCTGATCGTGGTGTCACTTCCGCGTCTGCCCGCCGTTGTCACCTCGATGGTGCTAGTGCTCCAGCCGCTCGCCACGTTGATGCTCGGCGCTTGGATCCTCGGCGAGCGACCCTCGGCTGCCCAGCTGGCCGGGTGTGGACTTGTCTTGGTCGGCGTGTTGATCGGCACGGCGGGCCGCCGCCCAGCCGAAGGGTGACGCTCACCACGCCGGCCACGGCACGGGAGGGCGATCCGTTGGCGGCGTCGGGTGAATCGGGATGGCGAGCAGCTCGTCCACCCGGCGACGCAAGCAAACTTCCTCACCACTCCCCAGGAGGTCGGCCACCCTGGCGCCGAGCCAATCGTCGAGCCCGGTGCACAGCCGCTGGAGTGCCTGCACCATCTCTGGGGGCAGCCGTTCCCCCGAGAACCCCCAGAGCACGGTGCGCAGCTTGGGGAGCGGATGGAAGGTGAGGCCGTGGTCGATCGCCCAGAGGCGGCCGTCCTTGTCGGTGAGCACATGCCCCAGCTTGCGGTCGGCGTTGTTGCAGACGAGGTCGAGAACGGCGATCGGCCAGAGTCGCTCATCGGGCCCGCGGAGGAGCGGTCGGGGGTCTGCGTCGATGTCCTCGTCCACCCAGCGCTGGGCCGAACCCGGTCCGAATGGCCCATCGGCCAGCCAGGTCTCGGGGACGACTCCGATCCCCATTGCGGCCGAAACCTCGTAAGTCAGGGTCTCCCGCGCCGACAAGGAGTCAGCGTCGAAGTCCCACAGCGGCTGCTGGCCGCGGTCCGGCTTATAGACCACCGGCTGGCCGTCTCGATCGCGGCCCAGAAGCGTGGCATTGGAGGCGTATGGGAGGAGACCAACCACCTCGGTGACCCGGGGCCCCCGGTGTTCAGCCACCGGTGCGATGACCGTTGACCGCCGGGCAATCGTGACCATCGGGGTCCATAGGGAGCCTGCAGCGTGGGCAGATCGGGCGACCCCGAGCGGCAATCTCGAGGGCGGATGCCGCCATCGCCTGAAGTTGCTCTGGCGCAACCACGAAGGAGACCCCTTCGCCGCCCTCCTCGACGGGGTCGAGCATCACCGAGACCAGCTCGGATTGCTGCAGTTGGAGGGCAATATCGCCAACTCGGAAATCGACTTCGTCGCTCTCCTCGACTTGGAGCCCCCGCTGCTGGACCATCTCGACGGCTTCCCGGTCGGGGATCACACCGTTCTCTGCCAGGAGCTCGAGGCTGCGCTGGGCGAGCGCCACCACCTGACCCTTCTCCAGGAGGTAGCGATGACTTTCTCCCCCCGCATCAACCTCGATGAAGAAGCGCCGTTGCCCGGGAGGGCCGACGGCACCTGCGGCGAACCGCTGGGCCGGCCCCAGCTCGAGCCGGCTCACGGGAGGCTTCCCATTGTGTTGACCGCCAGGACCATGGGGAGGCCACCCTTGGGGAGATCGAGCACGGTCACCGACGACGGTGCCACCGCAATCCGTTGGAACAGGTCGAGCGGCTGGCCCAGATAGTGCGACACGACCGCCTTGATGATGTCGGCATGGGTCACCGCGACAACCGTCCCCTTGCGAGCGGCGATGTCCTCGCAGGCGGCGACCGCCCGTGTCTGGGCTTCCAGCAAGCTCTCCCCGTCGGGGAACCGCATCCGCGACGGCGTGACCATCACGGTCCGCCATGCCTTGAGCCGGCGGAGAGAGGTCAGTGTTCGACCAGACCACCTCCCGTAGTCCACTTCGAGCAGCCGCTCGTCAACGACCGGTTGCAGCCGGTGGGCGGCGGCGATCTGGGCGGCAGTCTCGATGGTGCGCTCCAGCGGTGAGGTGAACACGGCCCGCACCCGTTGATCGGCGAGGCGTTCCGCCAGCCGCTTGGCTGCCAGCCGGCCGTCCTCGCTCAGCGAGACACCCGGAAGCCGACCGGTGAGCCGGGTGCCGGTCTCGGCGGTGGGCGCATGACGGACGAGCAGCAGGCGCGCCATAGCTGCGGAGGGTAGTGACGGGTATGGATCACACCGGAGCGACCAGATCGGGGTCGTTGTTGCGAACCGAGTTGACCCTGTCGGACACCTGCCAAGTAACCCAGTTCTCGGCCGGCAATGGTCGAAGCTGGTCGAGGATGGCGATCGGATCCCTCTGCATCGGGTCGAGCCATTCGTCCCACACGCCTGGGTCGAGCGCCAGCGGCATCCGATCGTGGAATGGACGCACCACGGGATTCGGATCGCCGGTGACGATGGCGCAGGTCACCAGCCGCCCGCCGTCGGGAGCGCGCCAGCGAGACCAAATGCCGGCGAAGGCCATCGGAGCGCCGTCATGGAACGTGATGTGGTGGGCGGTGCGGGAGCCATCACGCCGCCGCCACTCGTAGAAGCCGTCGGCGGGGATGAGGGTCCGTCGGGTCAACGCCGCCTTGCGAAACGCCGGCTTCTGCAGCAGCGTCTCTGCCCTGGCGTTGATGTGACCGGCGTCCGCCCGTCCCACCCAGTGGGGGAGCAATCCCCAGCGGAACGAGCCGAGCAGGCGCTTCCCCTCGACGTCGACGACCCCATAGACCTGATCGGTCGGGGCGACATTCCAACTGGGGGGCAATGGCTCGGTGTTGATCTCGTCGACGCCAAACCACTCGGCGTAGCGGTCGATCCCGGCGGCGAGGACAAAGCGGCCGCACACCTGCTCAGGCGTCCGGGTCGTATTCGAACCCGGCGTCCTCGGCGATCAAACCCATCAGGTGCTCGGCAAGCAGCAGGCCGCCCTGAGGCGTGAAGTGGACACCATCGGGGTAGCGCACCTGGGTCACGCCACCGTCGGGGTCGGGGAGATAGTCGTTGTAGTTGCCGGTCTCGTCCAAGAAGAGATCCCAGATATCGACGTATTCGATGTTGGGGCGCTCCGCCGCCTCCTCGGCAAAGAGCTCGTTGAGCTGTCTGGCATGCTCGGTGAAGGTGTCGTTCTCCATCACGGGGAGCCCCATCCAATAGACGACCCCGTCGACGTTCTCGGATATGACGTCCATTGCCTCCTCGACACGGGGCCGGTACCAATCGAACCACTCCGGCGACCATGCTTCGAGGACCCCATCGTCGGTGAAGGCATCCTGGCCGTCGTTGGCCCCGAAGGTGACGATCACCGCATCGGGATCGATGTTGGGCAACTCCTCGGCGAAATAGGCGGGCCAGTCGAAGTAGTCACGCCGATTTAGCCCAGAGATGTACTTGAAGAAAACCTCGGCGTCGACCACGCCGGTGGCGTCGGCGACATTGAGGAATTGGGGACCGGGCGTTTCCACCATCGAGTCCCCCATCATCCACACCGTGAGCGGCTGGTCGGCAGTGGGGGTGGGCAAACCGATGGCGACATCGGGCGTGCTGGTGGCCGGGGCGGTTGTCGACCTGCGCCCGGTGCCGGTGGTCCGGGGTCCGGTCCCTTCCCGCGGCGAAGCGGTGGTTGTGCTAGACGGGGTGGCGGTGACGGCTTCTTCGCTCGGTGGCGTCGAAGTCTCCCGCCCGAGAGCGCTGTTGATCGCCTCACGGGGCTGGTCCAACCCCAGGAACCGGGCAAGACCCGCAATGGGCTCGATGATCGCCAATGAGAGCGAGCGCGTCCAACTGGGCGGCTGCGCCCGGGCGCCCTGCTCGAGCAGGGTTGCGTTGAGCAACAGCGCGACACCGAGCGCCACCACGATCGTCACCAGCACATAACCGGCGGGAACCTGGCGGGGAGTTCGGGTTGGGGTGATCTGCTCGGTCACACGGCCTCAGAACTGGAAGTAGATAAAGGCGGCGACACCCTGGCTGCCCAGAGAGTCGATCACCACCAGTGCGACGGCGAGCGCCAAACCCTGGACAGCCGGGGCCCAGCGGGAGAAGCCCGCCTGGAGCCGGACGACGAAGTCTCGGGGAACATACTGCGCCCCGATCCCTACGGCGATTGCCAGCAGGATCGCTGGGGTGACGGCGGGGGCCGGGCCCCAATCGGTGAGCCGGCCCAGGATCTGGAATGCCGTCGACATCGAGTCGGCCCGGAAGAAGATCCAGGCGAAAATGACCAAGTTAAGGGTGATGATTCGACGCACCAAGCGCCGACCTGGTGTGTCGGGGAGCGGTTCCAGCCCCTGGTCGGTGCGCCGGTCCGCCCGCCGTCGCTCCCAAACCAGCCAAGCGCCGTGCAGCCCGCCCCAGAACACGAAGTTCCAGGCGGCCCCATGCCACAAGCCCCCGAGCAGCATGGTGAGCATCAGGTTTCGGTACGTAGCTGTCTGGCTTCCCCGGCTGCCGCCGAGTGGGATATAGAGGTAGTCGCGCAGCCAGCGCGACAACGTGATGTGCCAGCGCCGCCAGAAATCCTGGATCGACGTGGCTGCGTACGGCGAGTTGAAGTTCTCTGGGAAGTGGAAACCGAGCAGCAGCGCCACCCCGATGGCGATGTCGGTGTAGGCGCTGAAATCGCAGTAGATCTGGACGGCGTAGCCGTATAGACCGGCCAGGACCTCGCCGGCGGAGAAGCGGCCGGGGGTGGCGAATACACCATCGACAATGTTGGTTGCGAGGAAGTCGGCGATGACGATCTTCTTCGCCAGCCCGGCCATGATCAGCCAGAAGGCCAGGCTCGCTTCGATCTTGCGCGGGTTCCTCTTGGTGCGGAACTGTGGGAGCAGCTCGCTCCCCCGAACGATCGGTCCGGCGACGAGGTGGGGGAAGAACGCCATGTACACGAAGAAGTCGAGCGCCGGCGCCGGCGCCAGGTCGCCGCGGTAGATGTCGACCACATAGCTGATGGCGTGGAAGGTGAGGAAAGAGATGCCGACCGGGAGGATGAACCGCAGGAAGGGAATCGGTGATTCGACCCCCACAGTCCCCAACATGTCGGCGACCGACTCGGCGAAGAACCCGTAGTACTTGAAGACACCGAGCACAGCCAGGTTGGTGGCGACTGCGCCGGTGACCAAGGCCTTGCGACGGCCGGGCTCGTCGGTACGGGATATGGCGACACCGAATATCTGATTGACCAGGCTCGATCCCGCGATCAGGGCAACGAAGCGCCAGTCCCAGTTGGCGTAGAAGTACCAGCTGGCGGCGAGCATGAACCACTTCCAGGCGGTGCGGTGCGGCATCAACAGCCAGCTGGCGGTGAAGACCACCAGGAAGAAGATGGCAAAGTTGAGAGTCGGGAACAGCATCCGCCCAGCGCTCCAGTGCGGACGCATATGTAGCACGGGCACCCGTCCGCTCCGAAGACTGATGAGCGGGGCCGGCGGCGCGATCCGACCGAGGTTCTGGGAGCGTTTGGTCGGGAGCGCTACGGAACAAGGAGAGGTGAGCGGGGTCCTCGCACGCCTCGGCTTCCACCTCCCATGAAAACGGGGCGGCCAATGTCCGGCCGCCCCGCTTCTCAGATGCCGGTCAGATCATTCGGATGATGACGATCACCAGGACGATGACCAGCAGCACCCCGGCGATCCACCAGATGGTGTTCGTGTTCACGTGTCCAACCTCCAAGTCAAGGCGGGGACTCATACCCGCTGAGCGTATAGCTCAACCTCTTTCCCGGTAGGGTCGGACAGCACCCGCAACCGAGGTCGTGAGAAATGGCAGCCAGATTCGACTCGATCGAGCTCGTCGTGACCGATATGGAGGCGTCCCTGAGGTTCTATAGGCGGCTTGGGATGTCCATTCCCGAAGACGCAGGGTCCGAGGGTCACGTTGCCGTGGAGCTGCCCGGTGGTGTGAGGATCCAGTTCGACACCGAGGAGATAATGCAGAGCTTCTCCGACTGGACACCACCTCAACGAGGGGGCGGGCACCGAATTGCGCTCGCATTCGCCTGCGACTCACCGACGGACGTTGACACCGTCTATGCGCAATTGGTCGAATCCGGCGCGCCCTCGCATCTCGAGCCGATGGACGCTTTCTGGGGGCAGAGGTACGCCACGGTGCTCGATCCCGACGGCAACTCGGTAGACCTCTTCGCCTCACTCGAGGACACGGCACCGCAGGGTTAAAAGGGGGCGAGCCCGCCTGTAAGCCGGATTCTGTACGGAGCCTCCCGGCTCCGCGACGGCCATCCCTCTGGGACACACGTCACCGTGTGCCTCGTGCGGCCTACCCGGGACGTGACGGGCGGGCCACCCTGTCCCTGCTCGGCCTTGCTCCGGGTGGGGTTTGCCGAGCCACCCCGGTTGCCCGGGGCGCTGGTGGTCTCTTACACCACCGTTTCACCCTTGCCTGTGCCTGGCCCTGCGGGGCCTGGCCATCGGCGGTCTGCTCTCTGTTGCACTTTCCGTCGGGTCACCCCGCCTGGGAGTTACCCAGCACCCTGCCCTGCGGAGTCCGGACTTTCCTCGATCGGTTGGGGTGCCGACCGCGGCCGTCCGGCGGGCTCGCCTTCCTGAGGGTACAACCAGCGTCGGAGTTCTGGCATGCCGATCGAGGGCTTTGGCGTCAAACCTCGGGCCGTCGTGCACGCTCCACAGCGGCTCGGCGGCGGCCGCCGAGCACCCCACCGCCGAACCCGAGCCCGATGGAAATGATGGCGAGCAGTAGGACCGTTCCCGGTGATGCCGCGCTACCGCCGCGCACGGCGAACACCACGACAACCGTCGAGAACAGCATGGCGGCCAGCGCCCCGTGGAACCCGGGATGAAATGACGCCGCCCTTCCGGCGACCCAGCCCGAGCCGAAAAGCGCCGCCACCACCCCCGCTGTTGTCCCCGCCATCACCGAGATGGCGGGCTCGACGGCGGAGAGGATGCCCCATACGATCAGCGCCACCACTGCCGCGACCAGGCTCCCGGCGACAGCTCCGAGGAGCACCGCGCCCCAGCGGGTGGTCAGGAACACGGTGTCGAGTCTCGTAGCCCGCTCGGGTCGGAGCGACCTGATGTCAGAAGAGCGGGTCCTCGACGTACTCCTCGAGCCCGGCGACCCACCCGGCAGGGAGCCCCCAGTGACGGCCACCGGCCACCACCAAGCTCATGTAGTCGCGGGATGGATCGCCGAGCGACCCATTGACCTCTGGTCCCTGGTGGACGTGGGTGAGCACCGCGTGCCGCTTGCCTTCACGATCCACGGCCTGGAACGACCGGGTCGGGGCTCGGCCCTCGGCACCTTCGATGGCGTCGATCGCCGCCATCTGGGCGTTCGGGACCTCGAAGACACCGCCCCACACCGTGTTGCCCGGCTCGGGTACGACAGAGGGGAGCGTCCCCGTCCACGTACCGTTGCCGAGGGGGAAGATGAGCTTGGTCTCGGGGAGGTGGGCGATGAAGAGGAACTCGGCTTGCGGTGCCACCTCGGACAGCCGCTGCGGCGAGAGCATGGCGGTGTAGGCGAAGTACAGCGTGACCGAACCCTCCTCCGTCGAGCGCGGGACGACGAGTTTAGCGTTGCGAGTCGCTGCCTTCGGCTAGCAACCACAACACCACACCATGACGTGCCCGGTCGATGCTGTGCCAACATGGCCGTCGATGGAGCCCACCCCCGACTTTTCCTGGCCGCCGGTGCTCGATGCCGTAGCCAGGGGTGAGGATTTGTCGCGGTCGACCGCCAGGGCCGCCATGGAGGAGATAATGGCGGGACGTGCCACCGCCGCCCAGGTTGCCGCCCTGATCGTGTCGCTCCGAA
The DNA here is from genome assembly GCA_036258335.1 of Acidimicrobiia bacterium. Lineage (GTDB taxonomy): Bacteria > Actinomycetota > Acidimicrobiia > Spongiisociales > DATADW01 > DATADW01. The sequence continues at coordinate 1,240 of DATADW010000331.1, read as the reverse complement.
TCAAGGGGGAGACGGTCGAGGAGATGACGGGGCTGGTCGAGGCGATGCGTCGGGCAGCGGTGACCGTGGACGTCGGACTACCAGTGATCGACACCGCCGGTACGGGCGGTGACCAGTTGGGCACCTTCAATATCTCGACGGCCGCGGGCCTGGTGACAGCGGGCGCCGGGGTGACAGTGGCCAAGCACGGCAACCGTTCCGCTTCGTCTCGCTGTGGTTCCGCCGATGTGCTCGAGGGTCTGGGAATGGTCATCGACCTCGCCCCCGAAGCGACCGTCCAGCTCGTCAGGGAGACTGGCTTTGGCTACTTCCACGCCCCTCTCTACCACCCGGCGATGCGCCATGCCGGTCCGGTGAGGAGCGAGCTGGGGATCCCAACCGTCTTCAACTTCCTCGGGCCCTTGGCCAACCCGGCCGGGGCGCGCCGACAGGCGCTGGGAGTTGCCGATTCCGGTATGGCGGAGCGGATGGTGGGCGCACTCAGGTTGCTCGGCTCTGAGTACGCATTCGTCTTCTACGGAGAGGACGGTCTCGACGAGCTGACCACCACCGGCACCTCCTTCATCTACCGGCTCAAAGACGGCGAGATCACCCACGCCGAGTTCACCCCCGAGGACTTCCGAGTGCCGCGGGCCCAGCTCGCCGATCTCGCCGGAGGCGACGTCGAGGACAACGTCCGGATCATCCGCGAGGTGCTCTCCGGCCGCGGCGGAGCGGCGCGCGACGTGGTCCTTGTCAACGCCGCCCCCGCTCTTGTCGCTTCGGGGACAGCGTTTGGGTTCGAGGAGGCGATGGGCATCGGAGCGGAGGCCATCGACAGCGGCGCCGCAGCCGGACTACTGGAACGGGTGGTCGACCGCAGCCACGAGTTGGCCTGAGGCAAACACCACGGCCAACCCTGGGCTGGGGACTACTTGTGCGGTAGCCGTCAACCCTGGGCTGGGGACTACCTGGGCGGTACCTACCAACCCTGGGCTGGCGCTTCTGTAGCCTTGCCCATCATGCCCCGGTACCTGGTGGTGGCGCACCAGACCGCCGACAGCCCCGAGTTGGCGGCGGCCCTGGGAGACCTCACCCGCAGCGAGGACGCCAGCGTGGTGCTCGTGGTCCCGGCCACCCCTGTGGATCATCTCGCCTCATGGACCGAGGGGGAGGCCAGGGCGGTGGCGGTCCAGGCAGGCGAGCGGGGGCGACAAGCGCTGGCGCGGGCCGGTGTCACCGTTGAGGACGTGGTGGTGGG
>DATADW010000330.1:0-2443 GCA_036258335.1 Acidimicrobiia bacterium | reverse complement strand
ACACGCTTGCCGCCGCTGGAGTGACCAACGGCTGCGGTTCTGGGCTTTACTGCCCCGAAGAGCCGGTGACCCGGGCGGAGATGGCGAGCTTCCTGGCGAGGGCACTCGGCCTTGGCGATCCGGGGATAGACGCCTTCGCCGACGACAATGGTTCGGTCCACGAGTGGGCCATCGATGCCGTCGCCGAGGCCGGGATCACACGGGGGTGTGCCTCCGATCGCTACTGCCCTGAGTCGGTGGTCTCGAGAGCGGAGATGGCCAGCTTCCTCGCCCGCGCCCTCGGCCTTGGCGACCCCGGCACAGATGTCTTCAACGATGACGACGGCTCCCCCCACGAGGGTGCCATCGATGCCATTGCCGGCGCCGGTGTCACCAACGGCTGCGGCGCCGCCAGGTACTGCCCCGATCAGCCGGTGACCCGAGCCGAGATGGCGAGCTTCCTGGTGAGGGCCTTCGATCTCTGAGAAAGACGGAAGACGGAAGACGGAAGACGGAAGGCGGAAGACGGAAGACGGAAGACGGAAGACGGAAGACGGACCCCGGTTATCAGGCTTGGTGAAGCGTCTGCTGTCTACGTCAGGGCCCGCTTTCGATTGCCGTAACGATCCGGTGGCCGATCTCGGCGGTGCTGGCTCCCATTTCGGGGCCTCCCATGGCGTCGAGGGTTGGGAGGACCGCAGCTACCGCTGACTCGAGGGCGCGGGCAGCCTCTGGCTCGGTGAGGTGGTCGAGACACATCGCCGCCGACAGCACCGCCGCCGCCGGGTTGGCCCACCCTTTGCCGGCGATGTCTGGCGCCGAACCGTGTACCGGTTCGAACATCGACGGGTTTGCTCTGCTCGGGTCGATGTTTCCCGAGGCGGCCACCCCCATCCCGCCCTGGATGGCGGCGCCGAGATCGGTGATGATGTCGCCGAAAAGGTTGTCGGTAACGATGACGTCGAACCGTTGCGGGTCGGTCACCAGGTATAGACAGGCGGCATCGACGTGGACATAGTCGAGCTCGATCGAGGGGTGGTCGGCCCCGACCTCCGCAGCTGTCCGTGACCACAGGTCGCCGGCCCAGGTGAGCACGTTGGTCTTGTGGCAGAGGGTCACCTTGCGTCGTCTCCGCTCGGCGAGACCGAACGCGTATCGGATGACCCGCTCCACCCCGTGATAGGTGTTGAGCGATTCCTGGGTGGCTACCTCGAGACGAGTTCCTCGGCGGAGGGCGCCCCCGGCCCCGGCGTACGGGCCCTCGGTGTTCTCTCGGACGACCACCAGGTCGAGCTGCTGCGGTGTCAAGCCGGCTATCGGCGATGCGACCCCCGGGTAGAGCTTGACTGGGCGGAGGTTGACATAGAGGTCGAAGTCGAACCGGAGCCGGAGGAGTAGCCCCCGTTCGAGAACGCCAGGTGGGACCGTGGGTGTGCCCACCGCCCCGAGGAGGATGGCGTCGTGCTCGGCCAGTTCCTCTTCCACGCCATCCGGGAGCACCTCGCCCGTCCGCAGGTAGCGGTCCCCGCCCAAGTCGTACGGGTCGTCGGCGATGTTGAACCCGAACTTGCTACCGGCGACACGCATCGCCTCGAGCGCCACCGCCGTGACCTCGGGCCCGACCCCGTCACCTCCGATCACCGCAATCCGGTAGGCGGTCATGGGGGGCAACGCTACTGCCCATCCTCTGGCGCCACCCTGTCTGGCGCAACCGCCGGGAGGAGCGACGATGATGGCGATGTGACCAACGACCGGGTTCCCGATCCGTACCGGACCCTCGGGGTGGATCAGGCGGCGCCACCGGAGGAGGTGCGCCGCGCCTACCTGCGCGCCATCCGGGCGGTCCATCCAGATGTTGCTCCGGGGCGGGAGGATGAGGCCAAGGCGATCAACCAGGCCTACCGGGCGATCCTCGCCCGACAGCGCGCCGCATCGACGCCGGCGTCGGGCGCCACCGCCCCGCCCCCGCCGTCGCCTCCGCAGACTGCGACGCGCCCCGGCTCATCGGGCCCACGTCGGGCGCATCGCCCCAGCGTCGCCGAGCGGGTGTCGCTGTGGACCGGGGCGATTTTGGTGGTCGGGATCGCCCTGTGGGCCGGGACCGCGGTGCGGAGCGGGCCATCGGCGGCGCCTGCATCCGAACCGAACCCAGCGACCGTTATCGCCGAGTGCGAGATGGAGGTATCGGCCGCCTTTGGGCGAGCGCTCGACGCCCACGACAGGGCAGATGTCGCGGTGACCAGGGCGGCTGCGGCCGGGGGGCTCTCGGAAGAGCCGGCACGGCTCGACGGGTCGCTCGCGGCCGCCGAGAGCGGGGTACGTCGGCTGGATCGGGGCCGGCTCAGCGACGCCGGGCGGCGGCTGGCGTCGAGCTTCCTGGAGCTGCTCGAACAGGACCGGGTGACCGTGGCCCACGCAGCCCAGCGCCGGTGGGACCTCGTCGGCGCCGGTCAGCGCCAAGCCG
>DATADW010000329.1:0-7651 GCA_036258335.1 Acidimicrobiia bacterium | reverse complement strand
ACGTCGTCTGCCTCCTCGCCCACCGCGATCAACCGGAGCATCACCTGACGCGCCGCTCTCTGCGCCCGGGGTGCGAGCTCGCCATAGAGGGCTTCAGCGCGCCTGGCGAGAGCCGCGGCGAGTCCGCCCATTTGGACATAGTCGTCGAGCCGTATCAGCCGATCGCGCCGCCCCTCGAACAGTTCGGTGAGGACGTACTGGAGCAGCGGGAGCGCGCCGGGGTGCTCGGCGACGTCAGCCACGATCTGCGCGACCAGCCCCGGCTCGAACCCGATGCTCTCCCGCTCGACTGGCCTCGTGATCGCCTGCTCCACCTCGGCGGGGGAGAGCGGCGTGATCACTTCGGTGCCGCGGCGGACCAACTCGCCGATCGTTCGATGTCGAAGGGGGCGGTCATAGAAGTCAGCTCGGAGCGTGGCGACCACCAGCAGCCGGCTCACGGGATCGTCGACCGCGGCGGCGATGGCGTCGAGGAATGCCTGCGCCGTCCTCGTCGAAGACTGGGTGAACAACTCCTCGAACTGGTCGATCACCAGCAGTAGCTGAGATTGATCGTCGGGGAGCACGCGGCGTACCGCCCTCCGGATTCCGGACTCGCCATCGGTCAGTTGCTCGAGCAGGCTGGGAGGGGGGTTCACCGCCACCCGCAACAGCGCCGCCTCGAGCTCTTCGTAGGGACTCTTGCCCGGAGTTATGCCGGCGACGAACCAGTCCGACGATCCGGGGAGAGCGTCAAGGCGCAGGGCGGGGAGCAGCCCGGCGTTGACCACGCTCGACTTTCCGCTCCCGCTCGGCCCGACGAGCACGACGAACCGGCTTCTGCTCCTCGACTCGCCGAGCCAGGCCAGCAGCCTTTCGACGACCCGCTCCCGACCGAAGAAGTTTGCTGCGTCGGCTTCCTGGAATGGCCGGAGGCCCTTGTATGGGTTGTCGGACGCCGGCTCGACGATCTGGGTCGTGAGTCCGGCCGCAGCCTGCACGGCAGCCACGAAGGAGCGCAGATCGGCGTAACCGCGGTCCAGCGAGGAAGCCCTCTCCACGACCTCGAACATGGATGCCGCAACCAATGCGTCGGGTTGCGCCAAACCCCCCGTGAGGGCGTACGTCAGCACATCTGCCAGGTCCGAGAGGTTCGCGGTGTCATGGGAAGCCGTACCGGTTTGGGCGGGTCTCGGCCCTGTGGAGTCTTCTAGCCACATGCCGACATCGCCCAGGTGAGCCCTCCCTTCCGAGTCGACCACCACGTTCCCAACCGTGACCCTGCTGGGTGATAACCCGTTTCGACGTGCCTCGGTGAGGGCACCGCCGAGATCGGTGACCAATCGAGCCGCCTCGACCAGGGGCATCGGTTGGTCGCGCACCGCTTCGGCCAGGTTCGTCCCGACCATTGGCGCAGTAACCAAATAAGCCGCTCCCGGCTCCCGCCAGTGGTCGTAAAGCGGGACGATGCTCGGATGGTGCAGCTTGGCCACCGCCTCTGCTTGGGCATCGAAGCGACGGATGAATCCCGGGTCGTCGGCGAGCTCGGGCCGTACCACCTCTACGGAGACTTCTTGACCGACCGAGGGCTGAAACGCCCGATAGACCGGACCGAATCGGCCCTGGCCGATGTGCTCGCGCATCTCGTAGCCCCGCACCGCAAGCCGGGCGGCAGCGCCCACCCCCTGGTGATCGCGGTCCAGCGACGGATCGCCGACGACGATGCGCTCCTCGAGCGCCCGGGCGGACGCCGATGGTTCGATCCCCAGTTCCTCACCGAGGCGGCTCCGGAGGCGGCCATAGGCCCGGAGCGCGTCCGCCTGCCTGCCTGACCGGTATAGGGCGAGCATCAGTTGCTCGGTGAATCGCTCGCGGGTGGAGTACTGGCGAGCGAGGGCTTCCAACTCGCCGATCAGCTCGGATGCGAGCCCCCGACGGAGATCGGCGTCGAGCCGGAGTTCGACGGACTCCAGACGCAACTCGTCGAGCCGTCCGATCTCGGCCTGGGCGAAGGACTCATAGGTGACGTCGGCGTAGGGACGGCCGTGCCAGAGCGCCAGAGCCTCGCCGATGACGAGCGATGCCGTTCCTGGGTCCGATACGAGCAGACCCCGGCCTTCGGCCATCAGCTGCTCGAACTTCCAAGCGTCAAGCTCCGCCGGTCCGACCTGCAGCTGGTAGCCGGGTGCCCGGGTGAGCAGCACCGTCCCCTCCGACCGCTTCTCGCGATCAGGCTCGAGCGCAGTGCGTATATGCGAGATGTGAACCCAGAGGGCGTTTTGGTGACCGGTCCCCGGGTCGTCTCCCCACAGCTCGTCGATGATCCGGTCGGTGGAGACCACCTGGTTGGCGTGGATCAGCAACAGGGCGAGAAGCGACCGCTGCTTGAACGAGCCCAGCGGCACATTCGAGCCGTCTCTGCGGACCTCAAGTGATCCGAGAACACTGAATTCCACTCCGACCCACCTCCAAGCGGCGCAAATCCTAGAAACCGACTCATCCCATAAATGACCGCGCCCACTTAAGGCGCCCTTAAGTCGGGACAAGCCCCGGGTAAGTCGCGGGCTTCAGGTTGGTGCCACGTCCTCGAGCCGAGGGCGCCCGGGACGGAAACCCGGACGGGCAACGAGACGAGGAGGTCTCCGATGGCTACGACGACCGAACGGGCGAATCGGGTCTCGACGACTCAGGTTGGGCGGTCGCCCCAGCGGTGGATTCCATGGGCGGCTGGAGTGGTGGCGGTGGCCGTGGTGGCCGTGGCCGGGACCGCCGTCTGGAGCGGACGGCAGGCGGCGCCCGAAGCGGTGGCGGTGAGCTCTGAGTTGCTGCGGCAGCAGGCGATGACCGACACCGAGCTGCGTCAAGAACTGACCGAGAAGGGCTTGATCCCTATGCCGGCGGTGGCGGTGCACTCTGAGCTGCTGCGGCAGCAGGCGATGAGCGACACCGAGCTGCGCCAGGAGCTGACCGAGCGGGGTTTGATCCCCGGGTCGGCGGTGGCGGTGAGCTCTGAGTTGCTGCGGCAGCAGGCGATGACCGACACCGAGCTGCGCCAGGAGCTGATCGACCGGGGCTTGATCCCCATGCCTGCGGTACGCAAAGCGCCCTGAACACAGAGATACGGTCGATCGCTGCGCCGCCTTCGGGCGGCGCAGCCGCGTCAGGCGGTGGCTGCCAGCACCACGCCGACCGAAGACTCCCCATCGATCTTCATCTCCAGCCGCTCGACGCCGCCGGCATGGGACAGGTCATCTCTGGCGAGTTCGAGGGCGGCAACCCGTTCGTCGGGAGCCCTCACCTCGACCGATTCCACCGGAGTGCGCATCGACAGCTTGGCATCGCTCTTCGCCTTGCGGATCTCACCGAGCACCCATGAGGCAGCGTCGAGCACCGCGAGATCGCCGGTGAGCCCAGCGAACTCGGCGGCAGCCGGCCAACTGGAGCGGTGGATGCTTCCCTGCTGCCACCACGACCAAACCTCTTCGGTGGCGAACGGAAGCAACGGAGCGAGGAGCCGGAGGAAGACCGACAAAGCAGATCGCAGGGCGCGGTGGGCGGATCCTGCACCGGGACCGTCCCCGTATGCCCGTCCTTTGACCAGCTCCAGATAGTCGTCGCACCACGCCCAGAAGGCCGACTCGGTGCGGTCCAGCGCCCGGGCGTAGTCGAATCCGTCGAAGGCGGATGTGGCCTCCTCCACCACCGCGGCCAACCCTGCCAGCATCGACCTGTCGAGCGCTTCGGTGACATCGCCCGCGGCGCCTTCTCCCAGCCCGAGGGCGAAGCGGGAGGCGTTGAGCACCTTGATCACCAGCCGCCGTCCCACCTTCATCTGCGCCTCATCGAAGGCGGTGTCGGCGCCGGGCCTCCCACTCGCCGCCCAGTAGCGGACCGCATCCGAGCCGTACTGCTCGAGCAGGGCCATCGGGGTCACCACGTTGCCCTTCGACTTGGACATCTTCTTCCTATCGGGATCGACGATCCATCCGGAGATGGCGGCGTTCGACCAGGGCACCGAGTCGTGCTCGAAATGGGAACGGGTGATGGTGGCGAAGAGCCAGGTGCGGATGATGTCGTGGGCCTGCGGTCGCAGGTCCATGGGGAACACACGGGCGAACAGATCGGGATCGTCCTCCCACCCGGCGGCGATCTGCGGAGTCAGCGACGAAGTCGCCCATGTGTCCATAACGTCGGGATCGGCGACGAACCCGCCGGGTCGGCCTCTCTGTGACTCCTCGTATCCAGGGGCGGGCGATGTAGCCGGGTCAATGGGAAGGTCGGACTCGGACGGAACGATGGGATGGTCGTAGTCGGTATCGCCATCTGCCCCGACCGCATACCAAACCGGGATGGGCACTCCCAGGTAACGCTGACGGCTGATGAGCCAATCGCCGGTGAGCCCGTTCACCCAGTGCTCGTAGCGAACCCGCATGAAATCGGGGATCCAGCGGATCTCCTTGCCGCGGAGCAGCAGATCCTCACGCAGCGCGGGGTCGCGGCCTCCGTTGTGGATGTACCACTGCCGACTAGTGACGATCTCGAGGGGGCGGTCGCCCTTCTCGTAGAACTTGACGACGTGGGTGATGGGCTCAGGATCGCCCCGGAGATCGCCCGACTCGGCCAGCAACTCGACCATCCGGCGCCGCGCCTGCTTGGCCGTCTTACCTGCCAGTTCGGTGAAGGCGGCACGCCCCCCATCGGTGGTGATCCACTCAGGAACCTCGGAGACGAGCCTCCCGTCCCTTTGCAGGGCCGCCCTGGTCGGGAGGTCCAGATCTCGCCACCAGACCACGTCGGTGGTGTCGCCGAATGTGCAGATCTGGGCGATCCCGGTGCCCTTGTCGGGTGCCGCAAGATCATGGGTCACCACCGGCACTTCGACCCCGAACAGCGGCGACGCGGCGGTCGTCCCGACAAGCGACCGGTAGCGATCGTCGTCGGGGTGCGCCACAAGTGCCACGCAGGAGACGATCAGCTCGGGTCGGGTGGTCTCGATCGTGATCGGCGACCCATCCTGGAGGTGGAAATCGATGCGATGGAGGGCGCTTCGCTCCTCCCGATCTTCGAGCTCCGCCTGCGCCACCGCAGTCCGGAAGTCGATGTCCCAGAGAACAGGTGCCTCGGCGGTGTATGCCTCTCCCCGACCGAGGTTGCGCAGGAATGCCCGCTGTGCCACCTGCCTGGCGTGCTGGTCGATAGTCCGGTAATTGATCGACCAATCGACAGACAGCCCGAGGGTCCGGAACAGGTTGGTGAACACGGCCTCGTCCTCCAACGTCAGCCGCTCGCACAACTCGATGAAGTTGCGTTTGCTCACCAGTTCCGGTGGGTCGAATGGCTGCTCGGGCGGGGTGAACCCGGGGTCATGGGGGAGGGTGGGGTCGCAGCGCACCCCGTAGTAGTTCTGGACACGTCGCTCGGTGGGGAGACCGTTGTCGTCGAACCCGATCGGGTAGAAGACGGCCAAGCCCTTCATTCGTTGGTAGCGGGCTATGGCATCGGTGTGGGTGTACGAAAAGATGTGGCCGAGGTGGAGTTCGCCAGACACCGTGGGAGGTGGGGTGTCGATGCTGAAGATCTCGGGTCGCGCTCGCTCTCGGTCGAATCGGTAAGTGCCTTCGGCCTCCCACCGCTCCGCCCACTTGGGTTCGAGCCCGTCCGGGACCGGCTTGTCAGGTATCTGGGTCACGTAATCAGGGTACCGGCGCCGACCCACACCCCGTCCTGCCATTGGAGGGCAGGGGTAGTCAATCGCCCGATTGTGACAATCGTCCCTGGATGAAACCTGACCCGGCTGGGGATGATCACCGTGCAACAGATAGAGGAGGTTCCACAGTGCCGGAGCAACGCGTAGCAATTGTCACAGGGGCCGGGTCCGGGATCGGGCGCTCCTGTGCGCTCGACCTTGCCGGCCGCGGGTTCGCCGTCGTGGTGTCGGACGTCGATACGGATGGTGGTGAGGAGAGCGTCAAGTTGATCGAGAAGGAAGGCGGCACGGCTTCATTCCGGCGCGCCGATTGCTCATCACCCGAGGAGAGCGAGGCATTGGTCTCGTTCGCCACCGACACGTACGGCAGGCTTGATGCCGCGGTCAACAACGCCGGTATCGGGGGCGAGGCCGCAACTACCGGGGAGTACCCGATCGACAGCTGGAAGAAGGTCATCGATGTCAACCTCAGCGGTGTCTTCTACGGGATGCGGTACCAGATCCCAGCGATGATCGATGGCGGCGGGGGGAGGATCGTCAACATGGCGTCGATCCTCGGCTCGGTGGGATTCGCCACCGCCTGCGCCTACGTCTCGGCCAAGCACGGCGTCGTCGGTCTCACCAAGACCGCCGCCCAGGAGTACGCCTCGGCGGGCATCCTGGTCAACGCGGTGGGCCCCGGGTTCATCGAGACGCCGCTCTTGGAGAACGCCGACCTGGACGACGCCACCCGGGGGATGCTGGTCCAGCTCCACCCCATCGGCCGGCTCGGGCAACCCCAAGAGGTCGCCGCTCTTGTCGGCTGGCTGTGCGACGAGTCGCCCGACTTCCTCACCGGCGACTACCTCCCCATTGACGGGGGTTATCTGACGAGGTAGTAGGCGGATTCACCTCGCCGAGCTACGAAGCAAGCACCTTTGGGCTATCAGAGCGCCCTGATCAGGCTCTCGGAGTAGGTTTGGTTGGCACGGGCCACGGGGGAGCCGCCGGGTGCCTACATCCTATGCCGACTTCGATCTGCGGATTGAGCGTTCCGGCGAGCGCTATCGGACCCGCGTAGAGGATTCTCCGGCGGGCGAGGCGAGCGCCGAGTTCGACGCGCCCTTCAGCCCGCTCGAGGTCGAGAACTTCAACCTTCGGGTGACAAACTCGATCGGGATGCTGCGCGAGGGAGTGCGCCGCCTCGAGTCGGCAGAACGGGAAGCGGCTCGAGATTTTGGCGGGCGGCTGTTTGATGCGGCGCTGTCTGGCGACGTTCTCGCCGCCCTCCGAGCCAGTATCAACGAGGTACAGCGGCGCGGCGCCGGGCTCCGCCTCCGCCTCCGGCTCGCCGACGTCCCCGAGCTGGCCGGCCTGCCATGGGAGTGCCTCTACTACCCGGCAATGAACCGGTTTCTGGCGCTCTCGCCGGAGACCCCGCTGGTGCGTTATCTCGATCTCCCTGAGGGAACTCGGGGCCTCGATGTGCAGCCGCCTCTCCGGATCTTGACCATGATCTCCGCCCCCAGCGACTACCCGGGGCTCGATGTCGACCAGGAGTGGGCCAAGCTGTCCGAGGCGACCGCCGGGCTGAACGAGCAGGGCATGATCGAGCTGTATCGATTGGAGCAGGCGACCCTGCCGGCACTGCAGCGCATGATCAGAACCGGCGACTTCCACGTATTCCACTTCATAGGTCACGGCGGGTTCGTGCCCCATGCCGATGATGGGCCTTGGTGCTGGAGGACGACCAAGGCCGCGGCCGGCTTGTGTCGGGTCAGGACCTGGGGGTGATCCTCCACGGGTACCGGCCGCTCCGCCTCGCCCTGCTCAACGCCTGCGAGGGCGCCCGGGGGTCGGCGAGCGATCCTTTTGCCGGGGCGGCGCAGAGCCTGGTGCAGCAGGGGATCCCGGCGGTTATCGCCATGCAGTTCCCCATCACAGATCGGGCGGCGATTCTGTTCGCCCAGGAGTTCTACGGGGCGG
>DATADW010000328.1:0-1838 GCA_036258335.1 Acidimicrobiia bacterium | reverse complement strand
GCTCCCGACGACGATCAGCGTCGGGTTGCCGACCGACCTCGCCGCGATTGAGTAGTCCACCGCGGCGAGGGCTCGACAGGCGGCGGCGAACACCTCGGGCCGGGTGTTGAGGAGGACCCGGCGCCGCTGGTCGGCCTCCTCGGGGTGGGATTCGATGTAGTCAAGAGGAAAGATCCTCGCCAGCGCCCCCTCCGCGACTGCATCCGTCCCGCCATAGGCAGCTGCCGCGGCCATCGCCGGGAAAGCCTCGGCCGCGGGCGGAGGAAAGGCTGCGCCGCACCCCACCAGGACGAGACGGTCGAACCGGTCGCCATGTCGCACCGCGGCACCGAGGGCGACAAAGGCTCCCAGCCCGTTGCCCAAGATCGCCGTGGTCGTCGGGTCGAAGCCGCCGTCTTCGAGCACCGCTCCGACCACATCGGCGTAGGCATCGATCGTTGGCGCCACCGCTGGGGTCGACCCGAACCCGGGCAAGTCGATGGCATGGACGGTCCACTCGGACGCCAGAGCCGGCACGACGCGATCGAAGACGCCGCGGTCGGTGAGAAGCGAGTGGAGCAGGATCAGCGCCGCTCCACGGCCCGCTCTCTTCGACGACACCCCGCCGATCGTCTCCTCGGTTGTCACGGCACGCGCCCCCGTCCCACTAGCTTCCCGACACCATGGAAGTTGGAGCAACGGCACCGGATTTTGCCTTGCGGCAGACGTTCGAGAAGACGGTGACCCTGGACGAGCTGATCGCCGACGGGCCGCTCCTGCTGGCCTTCTACGTCTTCGACTTCGGCCATGCCTGAAGCAGCGAGCTGATCCAGTTGGGTCAGATCGAATCGAACGTGGAGGATCACGGGGGGCGGGTGGCGGCCATCGCGGTGACCGCCACCTTCTCCCAGATCGCCTTCGCCTCCCAACTCGATATCGGCTTCCCCCTGCTCTCCGATTGGGGCGGCGCCGTGGCGGACGCGTACGGCGTGCGCTACGACAGTTGGAAGGGTCACGAGGGCATCGCCAAACGATCCATCTTCGTGATCGACCCACAAGGTGTGATCAGGTACAAATGGGTCACCGAAGATGCGCTGCAACTCCCCGATCTCGCAGAAGCCGTAGCGGTTCTCGGCAAGATAGGAGAGCCATGAGCCGCCAATCCGTGGAACCCGAGGGAGTGGCGCCGCCGGGCGGTCACTACTCACACGCAGTAGTGGCGCCCCAGGGCACGACGATCCACGTCGCCGGGCAGGTGTCTCTCGATGAGGACGGGAATCTGGTGGGAGCCGGTGACGCCGCCGCTCAGGCACGACAGGCCCTGGTCAACCTGCGTCGGGTTCTCGAGGCGGCGGGTGCGACGCTCGACGACGTGGTAAAGACGACGGTGTACCTCACCGATCTCGATTCCCGAGGCCCGGTGAACGAGGCCCGCTTGGAGGCATTCACCGCACCACCACCGGCCAACACCCTCCTCGTGGTCAGCAGCCTTGCCCTCCCCGAATTCCTCGTCGAGATCGAGGCGGTGGCCGTGATCCCGATGGGCTGACCAAGGGCCGCACCGCCGTTGACAAGCTCTGCAAGCGATTGTATCTGGATCCTATATGGTGCAGGGTCCGTCCCTAGACGGAGGTTCGAGTGAGCGGATATGCGCGCGGACAGTTCACAGTCGACTGGGAGGACCGATTCGATGTCTCCCGGTTGAGGCGCGACCGGGTGCAGCGGGCCCAAGAAGCGCTGGCTGCCTCGGGGATGGACGGCCTCCTGGTATGGAAGGACGAGAACGTCCGCTACCTGACATCGCTGCGTGCCCAGCTCATTGCAGGCAAGACCACCTCGCTCAACGGCGCCCTGCTCCT
>DATADW010000327.1:0-7062 GCA_036258335.1 Acidimicrobiia bacterium | reverse complement strand
GCACACGATCCGGCAGGTGAGGCTGCGGAGACGTCCGACAACGTCGGCCGGGTGCGTGCCGCGCTCGACACCCTCACCGACCTGCAACGGCAAGCCATCGAGCTTGCCTACTTCGAGGGGTTGACCTACCGCCAGGTTGCGGAGACGCTGGACGCCCCACTTGGCACCATAAAGACACGGATCAGGGATGGGTTGCTCCGTCTCCGTCCCGTCCTCGAGGACCTGGCATGAACGGCCAACACGACCTTGCCGCCGCCTACGCCCTCGACGCCCTCGACGCCGGCGAGCGGGCCGAATACGAGGTGCATCTCGCCGGCTGCGAGCAGTGCCGCGCAGAGGTCGCCGAGCTGCGCGAGACGGCGGCGCAGCTTGCCGGGACGGTGTCGGAGGAGCCACCTTCCGGTCTGCGCGATCGGGTCCTGACCCAGGTCGCTGACACTCCGCAGGTCTCCATCCGACCCACGCCTCTCCGCCCGGCTGCTCCGGCCCCTGCCCCCGCTCCGGCGGCGGCGTTGCCTCGGGCGGCACCGCCCTCGCGGGCGCTCACCGTCTGGCTAGCAGCGGCGGTGGTGGCGCTGGTGCTGGGAGCGGCCGCGCTCGGCTTCCTCGCCATCCGGCTCGATCAGCGGCTCGACGACGTGAGCACCAGGCTCGCCGCCACCGAAGCCCAGTTGGAGGAGACCGAGGGCCAACTCGCCTCCACCGAGGCGAGGCTCGCCGAGGCCGAGTCGGAGTTGGTCAGCGCCGGCGAGCTGCGTGCCGTGCTCGCATCCAACGATGGGTCGGTGGTGTCCCTCACTGGCCCCGGCGACGGAACGATGAGGTTTGCCTACTCACCAACCACCGGCCAGGGGGTTCTGATCGGCGACGGGCTGGCGGCCGTCGACGAGGCGCAGACCTACCAGGCGTGGCTGATCGACGACGGCGTTCCCCAGCCCGCCGGGCTGTTCTCGCCCACCGACGGCGAGGTCACGTTCGCCGTCGACGGCGACCCGGGCACGGCTGAGGCGGTGGCGGTCACCCTCGAGCCGGCTGGTGGGTCACCGCAGCCCACCACGGACATCCTCTATCTGAGCGAACTCACCGGGGCCTGAGCCGGTAACGTTCCGCCGCCCTCTCAGGGAGGCATCCTTTGCCCGTCCCCGTTCCCAGCTTCACTCTCGGGATAGAGGAGGAGTACCTCCTGGTCGACCGAGCCAGCGGCGATCTCGCTGCCGACCCCCCACCCACGGTGATGGACGATGCCCAGGGATTGCTCGAGGGTCAGGTGTCTCCAGAGTTCCTCCGCAGCCAGATCGAGGTGGGGACCACCATCTGCCGCAATATCTCCGAGGCGCGGGACGAGCTGATCAGGCTGCGGTCGGCAGTACGCGAGGTGGCATCAAGACATGGCTTGGCGGTGATCGCCGCGTCGACCCACCCCTTCGGTCGTTGGGGCGCCCAGCTCGTCACCGACAAGGAGCGCTACGCGATGCTGGAGCGCGACCTGGCGATGGTGGCCCGCCGCTTGGTCATCGGGGGCATGCACGTCCACGTAGAGATCGGAGACCCCGACCTCCGGATCGACCTGATGAACCAGCTCAAGTACTTCCTTCCTCACCTGCTCGCTCTCAGCACCTCATCCCCCTTCTGGGAGGGTTACGACACCGGTCTGAAGAGCTACCGGCTGAGTGTCTTCGGATCGATGCCCCGGACCGGGCTACCCGACGAGTTCTCCACCTGGACCGACTACGAGCGACACGTGCAGGTGTTGGTGGACAACAAGATCATCGAGGACGCCAGCAAGATGTGGTGGCACATACGACCCAGTGCCCGCTTTCCGACGCTGGAGATGCGGGTGGCCGACGTGTGCACCCGTCTCGAGGACGCACTGGCGGTGGCGGCGCTGTACGTATCACTGCTTCACCTCCTCTACCGCCGCCGCAGCGAGAACCAGCGGTGGCGCCAGTACGCCACGATGCTCATCTCGGAAAACCTCTGGCGGGCGCAGCGATACGGAGTGCACGGGTCGCTGATGGACTTTGGCAAGGGCGATCTCGTCCCCTTCTCCGACCTGGTCGACGAGATGATCGAGATGACCCGGGTCGATGCTGACGAGCTCGGTTGCGTGCCCGAGTTGGAGCACACCCGCACCATCGCGGCGCGGGGGACGTCGGCCGATCTCCAACTGGCCGCTTACCACAAAGCGATACAGCAAGGCGCCACCGAGCACGATGCGCTTCGTGCCGTGGTTGACCTGCTCATCTCCGAAACGACCAGCGGACTGGACGCGGACGGCTCAGGGGCGCAGGCCCCGACTACTGGTTGATCAGGAAGTCGGCGATCTTGTCCTGAGCAGCGCGCATCACCTGCCCCGTGAGATCCTGGAGGGCGCGGGCGATGGCCAGTTCCTCGCCGATAACGGGAAGCGGCGGATCGATCGGGTTACGCCGCGCCTTGCCAACCGACTCGAAGTGATCGCCGCGGAGATTGAGCACGGCGTGGGCCATGGTCTCGGTCTCATCCTCGGCCAGATGCAGATGGAGGGTGACGTCCTTCTCGATCGTGTCCTCCCTTTGTTCGGATTCTGGCGATCGTAGGGCCACCGAAGCTCCGCTGTCAGGGTCGAAGGTCGCCTTTGTCCCCCCCGGTCTGCCTCCTCAAGCTTCGCCGAAGGTGACTTCGACGCTCAGCTCTTCTACACCGCGCAACAGCGATACCGAGACCACCGACCCGGGAGCGATCCCATCGAGTACCTGGTAGAGATCGTCAGGGTCGGTGAGCGCCTGTCCCCCAACGCGCGTGATGAGGTCGCCTTGGCGTATGCCCGCTGCGGCGGCAGGGCCGTCATCAAAGACCATCCGCACCAGGACCCCTTCGGCATCGGGAAGACCGACGGCCTGGCGAAGCTTCCTGGCGACGGCTGCGGGCGCCACGCCAACCCCGAGCCGGGGTCGTGTCGAGGTCTGCCCGCTCGACAGCCGCTCAACTGCGCTCCTCAACTCGTCGTCTGCCGGTATCGCCAGGTAGAACCCCTCACCGAGGCGGTTGGTGTTGAGCCCGACGAATTGTCCGTCCACGTCGACCACCGGACCCCCCGATGCTCCGGGCAGCAGCGGTGCGGTGTGCTCCAGGCTTCCCGAGATGGCCCGACCTCTCGGGCCTCGAAAGGTGCGCCCTGTGCCGGATACGAAGCCAACGGTGACCCTGAGCCCCATGCCTGCCGGGTTGGCCAACGCCACCACGGGCGAGCCCAACGAGACTCCTCCGTTTGGCGCCCAAGTCAACGGCGTGGTGTCACCGGTGTCGACCGCCACCACTGCCAGGTCGGCATCGAGATCGGCGCCGCTCACCGACCCCGTCTCGGTGCGCCCGTCGGGGAACGAGACGGTCACCTGCTCACCCCGCAGATTGTGGGCGTTGGTGAGGACCTTTCCCTCGGAGATGACTATCCCAGTGCCACGCCGGTTGCGGCCGATCCCAACCACTGACGCCCCCGCCTTGTCGGCCACCGAAACGATCACTTGCTGCATCTCGGTGAGCGACATCTCTCCTCCTGGTAACTAGCGACTTGCAAGTGACAATGTACAAGCTCGACTGATAAAGTCAATACCCCGATGGCCGATCCCTCCTCGCCGCTCGCTGAAGCGCTCGCCCGTGTGGGCGACAGGTGGACGCTTCTGGTGGTGGAGGCCCTGCTCGAGGGACCGCGCCGTTTCTCCGAGTTGGGCGAGCAGGTGGAGGGCATCGCACCCAACATCCTCTCCCAGCGCCTCAAGCATCTGGAGCGGGAGGGTCTCGTCCTCACCGAGCCATACACCGATCGACCGCCGCGGTACGAGTACCGGCTGACGGCACCGGGCAAGGAGTTGGCCGATGCGCTCCGGGCCTTGAGCCAGTGGGGCGCCCAGCACTCCGAAGCCGAAGTCCCCCGGCATGGCGCATGCGGATCCCCTCTCGAGGTCCGCTGGTGGTGCCCCACCTGCGCTGCGGTCGCCGACCCAGACGAGGCAGACCTCCGCTACGCGTGACCGTGCCGCTGGACCCTGAGACGTTACGCCCCCTCTTCCCCGCGTTGGGACGCACTCTCAACGGCCAGCAGGTGGCTTACCTCGACGGCCCGGGTGGCACCCAAGTGCCGGAGACCGTGATCGAGGCGATGGCCGACTACCTGCGCCAGGGCGGGAGCAACCTCGGTGGTGGCTTCGCCAGCAGCGACGCCTCCGAGGCGACCGTGGCCGCCGCCAGGTCTGCCGTCTCCGATCTAGTGGGCGCTGACCCGGCGGCGGTGGCATTCGGGCAGAACATGACCAGTCTCACCTTCGCCCTGAGCCGGGCGCTCGCTCGCACCTGGAGCAAGGGAGATCGGGTAGTGGTCACCCAACTCGACCACGACGCCAACGTCACCCCATGGGCGGTGGCCGCAGAAGAGCGCGGGGTGGCGGTCGACCGGGCCCTTATCCGATTGGAGGACGGGACGCTCGACTACGAGCACCTCGAGTCGCTGCTCGACAATCGCACCCGGCTGGTAGCGGTGACCGCGGCGTCCAACGCGCTGGGCACCGTGGTCGACGTCGCCCGGGTGGCCGGGGCCGCCCACCGAGTGGGAGCGCTGGTCTACGTGGACGCCGTCCATCACACTCCCCACCACCGCGTGGACATCGGAGCCCTCGGCGCCGACCTGCTCGTCGCCTCGGCCTACAAGTTCTTCGGACCCCACACCGGCGTGCTGGTCGGGCGGCTGCAAGCGCTCGAGGAGCTCGATGCCTACCGGCTCCGACCGGCGCCGGATGCTTCGCCTGGAAAGTGGGAGACGGGCACCCAGAGCTTCGAAAGCCTCGCCGGGGTGACCGCCGCCGTCGACTACCTCGCCTCGCTGGGCCGGATGGGCGGTGGCAGCGGCGATCGAAGCGCCCTGCTCGACACCGGCATGGCCGCGGTCAGGGACCACGAATCTGGGCTATCCCGTCGCTTTCTCGACGGCCTGCAATCGATGAGCGGCGTACGGGTGCACGGCCCGGCCGATGTCGCCCCCCGCTGTCCCACCTTCGCCCTCGAGATTGCGGGGCGCCATCCTGGCGACGTCTGCGCCTCGCTGGCCGAGCGCGGTGTCTTCGCCTGGGCGGGCCACTACTACGCCCTCGAGCCGATGCAAGCCCTCGGCGTCCTCGACCGGGGCGGTCTGGTCAGGATCGGCTTCGTCCACACCACCACCGAAGACGAAGTCGATCGGGTCCTCGAGGAGTTGGAGAAGATCAGCAGCGGCTAATCGGAGGGGGCATGTTGACTGCCTCCCCCCGTGAGGGAAGGCGCGAGCGCGGCGAGCGGAGGGGGTGGATCCGCACAGTTGGTTCGGGGCTCCCCCTACCCGCTGCTCCGCAGCGGGTCCGTTCCCCTCCGGGGCCAGAAAGAAGGGCGCAGCGGGGCCCTGCCCCCCTGGGGGCGACGGATCTGGATTGGCTGCCGTCTTCCGTCTGCCGTCTGTCGTCTTTGGCTCCGTTTTCCGTCCTCCGTCTCGACTCAGAACCCAGAACCCATAACTCACAACCGCGAGCGCAGCGAGCAACTGCCAACATCTCCCCATGCGTCGTCCCAAGCCGGTCGTCGGGTGGCGGGAGTGGCTCGAGCTTCCCGACCTGGGTGTCGCCGCGGTAAAGGCGAAGGTGGACACCGGGGCGAGGTCGTCATCTCTGCACGCATACGGCATCGAGCGGTTCCGCCAGAACGGCCGGTCGATGGTGAGGTTCGCCATACACCCGCTCCAGCGACACGCAAGGCCCGAGCTCATCGCCGAGGCTGAGGTGATCGACGAGAGGACGGTGCGCAACCCCGGCGGGAGAAGCGAGCGGCGGCCGGTCATATCTACCCACGTCGGGCTGGCCGGGATCACGTGGCCCGTGGAGATCAACCTCACCACCCGCGACGAGATGGGTTTCCGCATGCTGCTCGGCCGTCAGGCGGTGCGCGGTAGGTTCGTGGTCGATCCGGGTCGCTCCTACCTCGCCGGCCGGACACCCCCGCCATCGCAGTAGAAAGGGACCGTGCACCTCGGCATACTCTCGCGGCGGTCATCGCTCTACTCGACACGCCGTCTGCGCGAGGCTGCCCAGGAGCAGGGTCACGACGTCCGGGTGGTCGACTACCTCCGCTGTTACATGAACATCACGTCGAGACGTCCCTCGGTGATGCTCGCCGGTGAGGAGCTCAAGTTCGACGCGGTGATCCCCCGGATCGGGGCCTCGTACACCTTCTACGGGGCCGCCGTGGTCCGCCAGTTCGAGATGATGGGTGTGTTCTGCGCCAACGAATCGCAGGCCATCTCCCGCTCGCGCGACAAGCTCCGCTCGCTCCAGGTGCTGGCCCGGGCGGGAGTCGGCATGCCGGTGACTGCCTTCGCCCACGCCACGCGCGACACCGAAGGGCTGCTCGACATCGTCGGCGGCCACCCCGTGGTGGTGAAGCTGCTGGAGGGCACACAAGGAGTTGGTGTGGTGCTCGCCGAGACCCGCAAGGCTGCGGAGTCGGTGATTGGCGCATTCCGCCAACTGGACGCCAACGTCCTCGTCCAGGAGTACATCAAGGAAGCAAAGGGCGCCGATATCCGCGCCTTGGTAGTGGGGGGAAAGGTGGTGGCCGCGATGCGGCGTCAGGCGGCTCCCGGGGAGTTCCGCTCCAACCTCCACCGCGGTGGGTCGGCCGAGAAGGTGAAGCTCACCTCAATTGAGAGGACGATGGCGGTGAAGGCGGCCAGGGTCGTAGGGCTCGACGTCGCAGGTGTGGACTTGATCGCCTCCAGCCACGGGCCCCTGGTCATAGAGGTGAACTCCTCGCCCGGGCTCGAGGGGATCGAAGGTGCCACCGGAACCGACGTCGCCGCTGCCATCATCAAGTTCGTCGAGGAGGGATCCACCCGGGTGAGAAGGCGTGCCCGGATCACGGGCTGAGCGCAATTCCCCCATCACCGTCGGATCGGTGACGGTCGATCCTGGACGGCGGAGGAGCCTCGAACTGCCCATCGCCCGACTCAGCACGGGAACATGGCTCAACCTCCCGGTCGAAGTCACCAATGGGCGGTACCAGGGA
>DATADW010000326.1:0-2293 GCA_036258335.1 Acidimicrobiia bacterium | reverse complement strand
TGTACCAGGGGTTGCTCCGGCTGAGCAGGTGGCCGACACCGGGATGGGTCGGATCAGTCGTGCCGAAGACGCTGCTCGCCTCCGCCTCGCGGTCCGGTTGCCACACGTCCCCCACGGTGAGGACGGCGAGCATGACCCCCTCAGGATCGCGCAGCGCAAGGCGCCCACCCGGCTCCAGCTGCTGGGCCATGTCCTCGGTGACGTCCAGGGTGATCGGGATGGGCCACAGCGTCCCGTCCGAAAGCCTCATCTCGGTGCATACCCGGTCGTAGTCATCCCGGCCATGGAAACCGCGCAGCGGGGAGAACCCGCCGTTGAGCAGCAGCTCGAGATCGCACATCTGACGTTCGGTCAGGTCCCACGAAGGCCACTCGGCCGATTGGGTCCTGAGCCCGGCGGCTCGCTCGGGGTCGACGATGAGGTCGACGAGCGTTCCGCCGTGAGGGGCGATGAGGTGATCGGCCACGAATCTGCTCCTAGCAATCGCAAAACATTGCCCGGGGGCGATCGTCACTTCGAGGGACGGCGCCACACCGGGCGGGCATCGGAGTCTACCCAGCCGAGGCCGGGGACTCCGTCACGATGCAATCGGCGCCTCGGTGGCGCGGCTTGAATCGCTTCGTGGAACCGCTCGTGCCTGTTGTGTTCGTCGCCACCGGCAGGTCGGGTTCGACACTGCTCATGGAGTTGTTGGGTACCTCTCCAGACGTCCTCTTCGAGCGGGTCTACGCATACGAACGGGCGTATCTCACCTACCTCCTCCAATGGGCGCGCCTTCCGCTGGAGGGCGCCGCATCGTCGGATCGCTGGCACCGCGCCTCGATCGACCAGGTCGGCCATGTTCCTGCGGGCAAGCTCCTCGGCGGCATTCCATGGACGGAGCGCCGGTTGCTCGCCGGCGAAGAGCCACCGTTGTGGGTCCCGCTCCTCCGGGCCGGTTGGCGTATCGCCTCGGATCGGATGAGAACGACGGCAGGCATCGACCCGCCTCCCCGGTATTACGCGGAGACGGGCCCGATCTGGGTTCCGAGGATGGCGCGGCGCGCCCTGCCGATCCGGGTGGGATATTTGGTGCGCGATCCCCGCGACCAGATGGTGTCGATCGCCGCCTTTGTCGCCCGCCGCCATCCCAGCTTCGGCTATCGGAGCGACGACACGCCGGTGAGCTACGCCCCCCGCTTCGTGGAACGGCAACGCCAACTGTTACGAGAGGCCGTCAGCCCCGGACCGGGCACGATCGTCGTCCGGTACGAGGACCTTGCCCTCGATATCGCCACCGCCGCCGACCGGCTCGGTGCCTGGCTGGACATCGACCTTGACCCGACTCGAGTTCCGGCACATATTGACCATCGCACCACGCCCAGCGCGGCAGCATCCGTGGGCCGCTGGCGCGCCGAGCTCGACCCCGAAGTGGCCGGGTACCTCGTCGACCAACTCGGCGAACAGATGCAGAACCTGGGGTACGAGTAGAGACCTCAGTTCGGCAGAAAGAGCCTCCCTCGGTGAGGGGGAGGCGCGAGCAAAGCGAGCGGAGGGGGTGACTCAGGGCGAGCGGCGCTAATCACCCTCCTCTAACCCCCTCCCTTCAGGGAGGCTGAGGTGGAAGTGGTGGCTCGAATCCCAATTCGTCGAGGTCGGTACCCTCCGGGGGGACGAGCAGACACTGGAGAGGCCAATGCCGACTAAAGCGGAGCTAGACGAGCTCGCCGCACAGCTCAGCGTCGATGCGATCCGCGCCTCGACCAGGGCAGGATCGGGTCACCCGACATCGGCGCTGTCGGCATCGCATCTCATGGCGGTGCTCTACGCCAACCATCTCCGTTGGGACCCCAAGGACCCGCACGATCTGGGGGGCGACAGGGTCATCTTCTCCAAGGGCCACGCCACACCGCTCCTCTACGCGCTGCTCAAAGCGGTCGGGGCCATCACTGACGAACAACTACTGACTTACCGTAAGTTCGACAGCCCGCTCCAGGGACACCCCATCCCGACCGACGACATGCCGTGGGTGGACGTTGGCACCGGCGCTCTCGGACAGGGCCTGCCCATCGGATTCGGGATGGCGATGGGGATGCGGCTCCGTCAGTTGCCGGGGCGGGTCTGGGTGCTCATGGGTGACTCGGAGATGGCAGAGGGATCGGTGTGGGAGGCGATGGGGAACGCCTCGCACCACGGGTTGCGGAACTTGGTGGGGATCCTCGACATGAACCGGCTCGGCCAAAGAGGGCCGACGATGCTGGAGTGGGACGGTGACACCTACGCCCGCCGTGCCGAAGCGTTCGGGTGGGAGGCG
>DATADW010000325.1:0-5067 GCA_036258335.1 Acidimicrobiia bacterium | reverse complement strand
AGGGTCGTGGCGTATGTCGGCGCGATCACGCCACATCCGATGATCCCGACACGTTTCATTGGCGCGCCTGAGACAGGCCCCCGTCCACCAGGTAGTGATAGCTGCGCTCAACAGCCTCGAACATGTCGGTGTCACACCGATCGAGCTCGACGATGTGCCATGCCACCGCCGGATTGGCGGCGAGGATCGGCCGCATGTCGAGAGCACCTTCCCCGACCGCCACCATGGCACTCTCCGGGTCGTCGGCGGGACCGTCCTTGACATGGAGCATTCGGACCCGGTCACCAAGATCGGCCACCAGCTGAGCCGGGTCGACACCCCCGACGCGGGCCCAGTACACATCCACCTCGCACAGGACGGTCGGGTCGAGGTGCTCGACGAGGTGGAGTAGCGCCGGCCGGCCGTCGATCGGCGTCATCTCCCAGTGATGGTTGTGGTAGCCGAGCTCTCCTCCAATTGTCCTGACCCGCTGGTTCGCCTGGTTGATTGTCTCGGCTGTGCGCCGGACCGCGTCTAGATCGACGAAGCCTTCCGGGGGCAGCGCCGGGATTATGAAGGTGGTAGCACCCGCCCTTCGATGGGCCTCGAGATCGGCTTCGTATGTGTCGTCTTCCGTCAACCCGACATGAGCGCTGCATAGGCGTAAGCCTGAGTCGGCAAGCATTGCGGCCACCGCCTCCGGTCGACGACCAAACAGACCGGCCGACTCGACGGCGACGAACCCCATCGTCCCAAGGCGCGCCAGCATCCCCTCCGGATCCCGTGTGGCCATCTCTCGCAGCGTGTATAGCTGCACCCCGATCTGGGCCTGCAACGAATCTCCTTGGACTTACGGCCGACAGCGCGGGGCGATGGGCCAGCGAACATTGTGCCACGCCGCCTCGGCGCGACGCTTGAAGGTGTCTCGAAGGGGAACCGATTACTCAGGGAAGCTCCGCGCCTGGGAATCGCGCTGATTGGGATCCTCCAACTTCAACACGTCTCGAGCCAAGACGAGGTCGTGTTCATCGTGCCCCTCCGTGAAGCTGGCGTAGAGCTCAGCGAGCTCGGCGCCGCCATCGGGGAGCCGGCCGAGCTCCCTACGGAGACCGACCAGACGGGTCAGCCCTTGCAGTTCGATGAGGTGAAGCCCCGCTGTCCGGGCATCTTGGGTACCAGCCTCGTAGGCAGCCTCGGCCCCGACAAGGTCCGGTGGGGACAGCATGCGGAGGAAGTCGCCCTTGAGCACGAGGAAATCGGGTGGAGCCGTCGAATAAGGCTGTCCAAGCTCTAACGCGTCATTGATCAAGACGAGAGCCTGCTCGGGCCGACCAGCCAAGGCGTGTGTCAGGCTTCTGACCGAGAGAAGCTGCGGCCAGAACACCGGCGGTGTAGTCAGCCCCTGGTAGAGGTCTATCGCGGTTTCGGTCATCGCCAGACCTTGCTCGGTCCGACCGAGGGCGGTCAACGACACCCCCTCGAGGACGGTGGCGAGCGTCTTCCACACCACGTAGTCATTGTCCTCGGCTACCGCCGCCAGCTCGTGTGCCATTCGCCCACACTCGTCGAAAAGGCTCCGAAACAGGGCGAGCAGGCCATTGTGATAGAGGGCAAAGGCCACGCTGTAGGGATGGTCGAGGTCCCGGGCAATCTCGAGCGCCTCTGTGAGCCGGGCGACACTTCGTCCAAGAGCACCGCTTTGCCACAGGATGAGGCCCGATGCGACCCGCGCCGTAACGCCTGTGTTGGGCCCGAGCCGAAACCGAGCCGAGCCATGGGCCCGAGGATCATGGAGCTCGATGGCACGCTCGAGGTGGGGTAGACCTGTTTCGAGATCACCGCTGAAGCTCGTGGCTCCCCCGTAGACGTAGTGGCCCTCGATCCGTATGGAGTCGTCACCCTCGCGCTCCCCCATCTCGAGCAGCCGTTGCCCGTACACGGCGCCTTGCTCGAAGTTCGCCACACCCATGTAATACGTGGCAAGGGCGCGGAGCACCGGATACTGCTGCGCCGCTGTACCTGCGGTCTGCGACATCGCCAGGGCTGCCTTGAACGCTTCCTCGACTTCCACGCCGTATCCATGCACCGCCATCGAGGCGCGGGCCAGACTGGTTCGCAGCGCCAACTCCTGGGCGGCGAACTCATGTGGGTGGCCGGCAACATCCAGCACATCGAGCGCATCCGTAGCCAGCTCCATGGCGGCGTGGTACCAGCCCTTTGCCTCATGGAGCGCCCACAGTCCGTCGACGAGATCGAACACCTGCTCCAGATCTGCTCGGTCGACCCAGTAGCGCCAAGCGGTCCTGACGTTGCCGATATCCAATTCGAGATCGGCCAGGGCGTCCTTGCGTCCGGCGCTCCGGAGACGCTCGTGCAGCCGGCGGCCGAATTCTGAGAAGTGGCGGGCGTGGGCACGGCGCACCGCCTCGTTCCGCTCGGGACTGTCGGCGAGGCGCGCTTCGGCGTACTCCTTGATCGTCAGCAACATGGAGAAGCGCTGCGAGCCCTCTCTCTCCTCGGCTCGGATCAGGCTCTTGTCCACCAGCGAGCTGATGGAGTCGACGACCGGACCCGCTCCGAGGGCGGCGGCGGACACCGCCTCCATTGTCGGGAAGTCGGCCGTGGAGAACACCGACATCATTTCAAAGATGGAGCTTTCCCGGTCGTCGAGCAGCTCATAGCTCCACCCGATCGCAGCCCAAAGGGTGCGCTGCCTGTCAGGCAGGTCCCTTCCCCCGCTGCCAAGGACATCGAGGCGTTCGCGCAGACGGTCGAGCAGGTCGGATGGCGTGAACACGTTGAGCCGGGCCGCCGCCAGTTCGATCGCCAAGGGCAGACCATCGAGACGAAGGCAGATCTCGGCGACATCGATGGCGTTCTCATCGGTAACGGCGAATGCGGGGTGCACCGCCCGGGCTCGCTCGCTGAAGAGTTGGACCGCTTCGGCCTCGGCGATCGCAGTCGTCGCGTCCTTGGGATGGGGCAAACCGAGCGCAGGGACGGGAAAGACGTGCTCGGCCCTGACCCGAAGGGTTTCCCGGCTGGTCACGATGATCTTCAGATCGGGCGCAGCCTGAAGCAACTCGGACACGCCGACTGCGGCGGCGGTCACCTGTTCGAAGTTGTCGAGGACCAGGAGCATCTGTCGATCTCGGAGCCGCGATTTCAGAATGTGGAGTGGATCGCCCCCACCGGCTAGGGGGAGGTTGAGCGTCCTGACCACCGCCTCGAAGGCTGCATCCGGATCACGCTCGGCCGACAAGTCGACAAAGAAGACTCCGTCGCGAAAGTGGTCCATCTGCTCGGCGGCGACCTGCAGCCCGAGACGCGTCTTCCCTGCTCCGCCTGGTCCGGCGATGGTCAACAATCTCGTGCTCCTCGACTCGAGCATCACCTTGATCGCCGCCAGTTCGTTGGCTCGTCCCAGGAACTCGGTGGTCTGCTGCGGGAAGTTGTGCGGCCTTGCCTCGAGAGTGAGAAGCGGTGGAAACTCCGACTCGAGACCGTCCTGAACCAGTTGGTAGAGGTGCTCGGGCAGGGTCAGGTCCTTGAGACGGTGTGCGCCAAGGTCGCGCAATCGGGTGCCCGGAGGGAGCCGATCCTCGGCGAGCCTGGCGGCGATTGCCGATAGCAGCACTTGTCCACCGTGACCTGCTGCCATGATGCGGGCAGTTCGGTTCATCACCGGCCCGAAGTGGTCACCATCACGGTCGTCGGTGTCACCGGTGTGGACTCCCATCCGTACCCGCAGGGGTCCCGTGGCCTCCCAGCCCTCAGAGCCAAGAGACTTCTGCGCCTGAGTGGCAGCGCCCAGACCATCGACCAACGAGCCGAAGACTGCGATCATGCCGTCGCCTGTGGTCTTCAGCACTCGCCCGCCCGATTGCTCCACCGCGTCGCGAAGGATCGAGTCGTGCCGAGCAAGCGCCGCCGGCATCTGTTCGGGGTGCTCCTCCCAGAGGCGCGTGCTCGATTCGATGTCTGTGAAGAGGAATGCCTGCAAAGCTCGCCTTTCCGGTATCAGTATCGGGATTCTGGTTGAGTGGCGGCTCGTATCACGCCTGTATCGCGTACTGGCTGTAACGGTCGGCGGGACCGATACGAGCACGAGCGTGCACCCCGTCGGACGACTCAGACAGCATGCATCCCCGGCGATTACTTCTAGTCGGTGGGACACTTAGCCGGGTCGAGGTGCGGATGGGGCTAGGGGGAAGGTGATCTTGCCAGCGGCACCCGTCAACCTCTCCGCTCGCTTCGCTCGCGGCTCCCCCTCATCGGGGGAGGCAAGGCTTTCCGCCCGCTCCGTCCTAATCGAACGCCCGGTGCAGGAAGGCGGCCATTTCTTCGCGGGTCACCGGCTGGTTCGGGCAGTATCTCTTTCCATCTACGTCGCAACCCTTGGTGATCCCGGCGGCGGCCAGAGCGTTGATGTTGGGCTCGTGGAGCCCCGAAGCGTCACCGAAGACGTCTCCCGGGATCGGCTCGAGCCCGAGCGCCCTGGCGAGAAACGAAGCCATCTGAGCGCGGCTGACGGAGTCGTCGGGACAGAAGACTCTGTCGCCACAGCCGTTGCTGATTCCGGCCTCAGCCAACCGGTCGATGTTGTCCTCATGGGCGTTGCGCCCATCGTCCTTGAAGTAGCCGCGGCTAGCCCTCGGGAGTTCGAGAGCGCGGCTCAGGAAGCTCGCCATCTGGCCCCGAAGGACCAGGTCATCGGGACAGAACAGCGTGCCCTCGAGGTTGCATCCGAGGGTGATGCCCTGCTCCTTGACCCAGGCAACGTCCTCGGTGAAAGTGCCGCCGCTGGGTACGTCGGCGAAGGGGCCCGGGGGCATCGGCGATACCCCGCACTGGGGAAGGGCTCGGAACAGGTAGTCGTCGTGATGCTCCGCGAGGAAGAGCCGGACCGCCTCGATCGTCTGCGACTTCCCATCGGAATTGTGCAGGATGATGATGTCACCGTTCCCCATCTTCTCCAGATCGGCGAGGACCGACCCCACCCCCGGCAGTTGCCAGTCGTATGGGTCGATGGTCCACGTCCATTCCCGCATGCCGAGGGCGGCGCCGTCGGCCCGGACCGAGTCGCTG
>DATADW010000324.1:0-1507 GCA_036258335.1 Acidimicrobiia bacterium | reverse complement strand
TCGCCGCCGGCCACCAGCCAGTCGAACCCGGCCCTCAAGTTGTCCTGCTCCCGGTCGAACATGGCAAGCATCTCATCGGAGATCGCCCGGTAGCCGTCGGACAACTCGGGTGACAGGTCGCACACCTCGACACACCAAGTGGCATGGCGCTCCCGCCAACGGTCCTCGTCTCCACCTTCGGCCAGCCGGTCGGCGGCATAGCGGCGGATCGTCTCCAGCATCCGGTACCGGCCTTGCGCTCCTCCCGTGTCGGCGACCACCAACGACCTCTCTACCAGCGCTGCCAGCAAGTCGAGAACCTCGAAGTCGTCGATGCCGTCTCCGCTCACCACCCTCTCGCACGCCTCGAGGGTGCAACCCCCGGCGAAGATGGAAAGACGCTGCAACAAGAGCTGCTCGGAGGAGGTCAGCAGCTCATAGCTCCAACCGATCGTGGCCTCGAGTGTGCGGTGACGGGGCTCGACGGCAGAACTGGCGGCGCGCAGCAGTCGGAACTTGTCGTCGAGGCGGTCGGCGATCTGGGACGGGGTGAGCACGGACGCACGAGCGGCGGCCAATTCGATGGCGAGCGGTATGCCCTCGAGACCGCGCACCACCTCGACGATCCGCCCCAGGTCCTCGTCGTCGAAGGTGAAGCCAGGTCTGGCCGCTGCCGCCCTCTCGATGAACAGCTGGACCGCGGCCGATCTCATCGCCTGTTCCCGTCGCACTTCCCGCGGCGGCAACCGGAGCGGTCCCACCGGCACCAGCTCCTCACCGCCCAGACCGAGCGGCTGGCGGCTGGTGGCCAGGATCCTGACCCCCGGTGCGCCGGAAAGGACGGGCGGCACGAGCTCGGCGCAGGCTCCGGCCAGGTGCTCGCAGTTGTCCAAGATGAACAGGAGCCGCCTGCCCCGAAGGTGGTCGATGAGACGCTCGGCCATGGGACGACTCGACCCCCCTTCGATCCCGAGCGTCCGCCCCACGGTGTCGGCGACTAGCCGCGGATCGCTCACGTCGGCCAACGGGACGAACCAGACCCCGTCGCTGAACTCGGCGTCCACGGCCCGCCCCACCTCGATGGCGAGCCGCGACTTCCCGGTGCCTCCGGACCCCACCAGCGTGACCAGTGGACGGCTGACCACCCGGGCGGTGAGCGCAGCCAACTCCTCCTCGCGGCCGACGAAGGTGGTGAGGGGAGCGGGGAGGTTGCCGGTGCCGACGCCGACGGCTCTGATGGCGGGGAACTCGGTCTCGAGGCCTTCGATCGACAGCTGGCAGAGCCGCTCCGGTTGGGGGACGTCGCGCAGGGCGTGGGCCCCCAGATCGGTAAGGGTCACACCATCGGGGAGGGCGTCCTGCACCAACTCGGCTGTGGCTGCCGACAGCAGGACCTGTCCACCGTGCCCGGCGGCGGCGATACGGGCAGTCCGGTGGACATCCATCCCGATGTAGCCGTCGGGCACAGGGGTGGCGGTCCCGGTGTGCAGCCCCATCCTCACCCTGACTGATACGTGGTGTGGCCACT
>DATADW010000323.1:0-10342 GCA_036258335.1 Acidimicrobiia bacterium | reverse complement strand
TCTACGCATTCCTTGCCGACGCCGACGGAGAGCCGACGTGCGCCGGCGACTGCGCCGAGGCATGGCCGGCGCTCACTGGCACGGCCTCGGCCGGCGAAGGTGTGGACGACTCGTTGCTCAGCACCGTGGACGCACTCGAAGGCGGGACGCAGGTCAAGTATGGCGACTGGCCGCTCTACCACTTCGCCGGCGACGAGGCTCCCGGGGACGTCAACGGCCAGGGGCTGGGCGACGTCTGGTACGTAATAAATCCCGAAGGTGAGCCCGTCGACCCGGACTGATCAGTCGGCTCAGGTCACTTCTTGGCAGATTCGTAATAGGGGTCGTCGCCAGAGGCGTGGTCGGTGACATCGACCACGCCGACCAACTCGGGGATCGCCTCGAGGAGGATGCGCTCGATGCCGTGGCGGAGGGTGACCTGGGCCATGCCACAGCCCTGACAGCCCCCCATCATCCGCAGGTACACGGTGTCGTCCTCGACCGAGACCAACTCGGCTGCGCCACCGTGGGCGGCTATGGCCGGGTTGACCTGGAGCTCGAGGACCTGGCGAACCTGCTCGGCCAGCGGACCGCTCAGCTCCCCGGTGGGGACCGAGCCCATGGTCGGACTGCCGGGGCGGTTGGGGTTGTCGATGGTCAACCCTGGTGCCGCCGGGTCGGCGGACATCGCCAAGGTCGCCCCAGCCAGCTTGGTCGTGTCGCCCGTCGGGATCACCACCGCCAGCCCCTCGTGCCGTTCGACCATATCGTCGGGACGGGCGTCGCTCAGCGGTATGAAGGACAGCTCGTAGGCGAAAGCGGGCCACTTGATACCGGTGACCTCGATCGCCAACGCCAGTTCGCCGTCCTCGTCCTCCTCCTCTGCCATGACATCGCGGACGAAGGCGATTGCCTCGTCTGTGATGGTGAGAACGGTCTCGTCTGCCATTGAGGAAAGATGCTAACGGCTGGAGGCCGCATTGCGATAGGGCTCTCACCACAGCCGCCGAGGCGGACCATCATGGCGGGGTGCCTACCGCCTTACTCGTCCTCCCCACCACCGCCTACCGGGTCAGCGACTACCTCGACGCGGCGGCCGCCCTCGGGGTCGAGGTGGCGGTGGCCTCCGAGGAGGACCAGGCCCTGGCCGATCAGATGGGCGAGCGCTTCCTGCGCATCGACCTGGGCCGGCCGGAGTGGTCCGCCGACCGGATCGTGGAGCGATCCCACACCCAGTCGATCGACGCCATAGTGCCGGTCGACGATCAGGGGGTGCTGGTGGCGGCGCTGGCCGCCAGGCGGCTCGGGCTGGCGCACAACCCGCCCGATGCGGTCGCGCTTACCCGGAACAAGGCGGGGATGCGGCGCGCCATGCAACGAGAGGGCGTCCCCCAGCCCGACTTCAGGGTGCTCGGAGGTGGGGACGACCCTGTTGCTCTCGCCGTCGAACTCGGTCTTCCGGTTGTGCTCAAGCCGCTATCGCTCAATGCCAGCCGCGGGGTCATCCGGGTCGACGACACGGCGGCGGTGACTGCGACCGCCGAGCGGGTCCGTCGGATAGTGGCCGTCGCCGGCGGCAACCCGCAGGAGCCGATCCTGGTCGAGAAGTACGTCGCCGGCCACGAGGTGGCTGTAGAGGGGCTGTTGCGCCGCGGCGAGTTGGAGGCGCTCGCCGTGTTCGACAAGCCGGACCCCCTCGAAGGCCCCTATTTCGAGGAGACCATGTTCGTCACACCCTCGCGGCTCCACCCCGAGGTCATCGACGAGCTGTTGACGGTGACACTGACAGCGGTCGGCGCCCTCGGTCTGCTCGAGGGCCCGATCCACGCCGAGCTTCGGGTCGACGGGAGCGTGGTGCGGCTCATCGAGGTCGCCGCCAGGCCGATCGGCGGTCTATGCGCACGCTCGCTCCGTTTTGGGATGATGGGAACCACGCTGGAAGCGTTGCTGTTGCGCCACGCTCTCGACCTGCCCGAAGCCGGAGTGCACCGATCGCTGCATGCTGCTGGGGTCCTGATGATCAAGATCCCGCAAGCAGGACGACTGTTGGGTGTCGACGGGGTCGACGAGGCGCTCTCCGTCGAGGGGATCACCGGTGTCGAGTTGTCGGTGTCCCACGGCACCTACCTGTTGCCGGTCCCCGAGGGCGGCCGCTATCTGGGATTCGTGTTCGCCTCCGCCACCGAGCCCGGTGATGTTGAAACCGCGTTGCGCCGCGCCGATGCGCTGCTCACCGTCCGGATGGAGGGCTAGCTCAGTCGGTCTCCACCGCGGGTCGTCCCCGCGGTCCCCAGCGACGGAACACCGTCCGCCGCTGACCCGGGGCGGAGCGGTCCGATGTCCAAGGCGCGTAGGGCGCCATGACGAGCTCCGCCAGCGAGAGGAGGACGGTGTCGTAGTTCACCCGCCATCCGGCAAACGCAAGCCATGCGGCATCACGATCGGCGCGCAGTGGGACCCCACCGGCAGCGAGGGTGTCCAGAGCCTCGTCGAACTCGGCCCTGGTGATGCTCACCGGGTCGTTCGGGGCGGGGTCGGGGTCAAAGACGATCCCGAAGAAGGCGGCTACGTGGCGGAGAGCGATGTAGCCGGCGCGCAGGCAGATGTCGGCGGAGGGATCATGGGGCAGGTCGATGGCGGCGTTGACCAGAGCCGCCGAGTCGAGCACTGCTCCCCCAGCGGTGATCCACGAGCGGTCCGGCTGGGGGGAGCGGAAGAAGACCAGCGGAGGGTAGGAGGTGTGGGTCTCGTCCACCTCTGCGAACCATCGCTCCCAGTCGTCCCAGAGCGCCTGGTATGAGTCGGCCCAACCGATGCGATGGAACCGGAGCAACAACTCCACCGCCGAGGGCGGACTCCCGGCGCGGACCTCGAGAAGCGCCACCTCCCGTTCGCGCCGACTGAAGGCGTTGTACATCGTGGGCAGGTAGCTGATGAGGAGGGCGACGATGCCAAGACCTGCCGTCGCCTCGGCGAAAGCGAGGACGTGGTCCACGACGGACTCGGCTCGGACAAACCCCAGAGTGAGCAGCGAGGACCCACTCAACGAGAAAGCCTCGAATACGGTCCTGCCTCCAAGCGCCCAGTACATGAGGGTGAATCCCATGGCAACGGTGAACGCCCAGGCGAAGGGGAGCAGGACCAGGCTGACCGGGGCGTAGAGAGCCATGACCCGATCGCGGGCCAAGTAATCGCGCCGCTCGGAGGCGAGCAGCCGGAAGAGACGGCCCGTGGTGAAGAACACGGCTCGAGTGAGCACATTGACGTCTCCGCGGGGAAGCACAACGGTCTTCACCGCCGCAAGCAGCCCCCACCCGGCGATCAGGAGGCCGCCGATGAACGTAACCACCCTCATCGCGGTCAACACGGGGCTGGGACGCTACTCGGGATAGCAGGCCCCTCCCTGCCAGGATGGATGGATGGACATGACTCGCTCCTCGGGAGTTTTGCTCCACGTCACCAGCCTCCCCGGCCCCGACGGGATCGGTGACCTGGGACCGGCAGCCTTCCAGTGGGTCGACAGGCTGGCAGCCACGGGGTGCCACTACTGGCAGATCCTGCCTCTCGGACCGACAGGGTACGGAGACTCCCCCTACCAGTGCTTCTCGGCATTCGCCGGCAACCCGTACATGATCGCATCGCAGCATCTCCTCGACGAGGGTCTGCTGGTCGCATCCGATCTCGGCGACCGTCCGCAGTTCTCTCATCATCACGTCGACTACGGCCGGGTCATTTCGTGGAAGCTCGACCTGCTCGACCGGGCCTTCGACCGGTTCGTGCCCAACGACGATTATCTGGCGTTCCGCCGGTCGGAGGCGGGATGGCTCGATGATCTGGCGCTCTTCATGGCGCTCAAGGACCAATATGGAGGCCGGCCTTGGGTGGATTGGCCGGCTCCGCTGCGCGACCGTGATCCCGGTCAGTTGGAGCGGGCGCTCGATGCCTACCGGGTGGAAGTCGAGCGCCACGCCTTCCGGCAATGGCTCTTCCACGAGCAATGGGAAGCGGTGCGCCGGCACACCCACGAGCGGGGATTGCTCGTGATCGGGGACACCCCGATCTTCGTCGCCCATGATTCGGCCGACGTATGGGCCCACCGCGAGCTCTTCTTCCTGGACGACGAGGGACGGCCCACCGTGGTGGCGGGGGTGCCACCCGACTACTTCTCCCCGACCGGGCAGCTATGGGGCAATCCCCTCTACGACTGGGACCGGCACCGTCACACCGGTTACGAGTGGTGGCTCGGCAGGCTCCGGTCGGTGCTGGCCCAGGTCGATATGGTCCGGCTCGATCACTTTCGCGGCTTCGCCGGCTACTGGGAGATCCCCGCCGACGCCGAGACCGCCATCGCCGGCCGCTGGGTGCCCGGCCCGGGCGCCGACTTCCTCCAACACGTACGGGCGGTGATGGGCGACCTCCCCATCATCGCCGAGGACCTCGGTGAGATAACCCCGGACGTCCACGAGCTGCGCGACCGCTTCGAGCTACCTGGGATGGCCATTGTCCAGTTCGCCTTCGACAGCGATCTCACCAATCCATTCCTCCCCCACAACCTCCGCGATCGGAGCGTCGTCTACACCGGGACCCACGACAACGACACCACCCGGGGCTGGTGGGCCACCGCCCCCGAGCACGAGCGAAGACTGGCAATGGACTACCTGGGGGTGGACGGGACCGACATCGCCTGGGACCTCATCCGGGCCGCCTGGCGCTCTCCGGCCGCGGTGTCGGTTGCGCCGCTGCAGGACATCCTCGACCTGGGGACCGAGGCACGGATGAACTTTCCCAGCCGGCCTGCCGGCAACTGGCGGTGGCGGGTCGATTCGCCGGCGCTCCCCGACCCGCTGGTCGAACGGCTCGCCTCGCTAAACGCCGAATCGGGGCGTCTGGTCGGCGCCGGCTAGAGGCTCACCGCGCCGGCACCGCGGCGAGGTCAGGCTTTGGCGACCAGCTTGTCGGATACGTCCGGCACCGCCCGGTACAGGTCGCGGGGCGGCCGCTGGTAGTCGCCCCCATGGGGCCGCGAGGGCAACTCGAGCGGCGCCGTGACCACGTCCCGATATGGGACCTGGCTGAGCAGATGCGAGATGCAGTTGAGCCGGGCCCGTCGCTTGTCGTCGGCCTCGACCGTGTACCAAGGCGCCTCTGGGATGTCGGTGTGGACGAACATCTCGTCCTTGGCCCGCGAGTACTCAACCCACCGGGTGCGCGATTCCAGGTCCATCGGAGACAGCTTCCAGCGCCGCATCGGGTCCTTCATCCTCGAGGCGAAGCGCCGCTCCTGCTCCTCGCCGCTCACCGAGAACCAGTACTTGACCAGGCGTATCCCGTCCTCGACCAGCATCCGCTCGAAAACAGGGCACTGGTGGAGGAAACGGCGGTACTCGTCTGGCGTGCAGAACCCCATCACCCGCTCCACCCCAGCCCGGTTGTACCAACTGCGGTCGAAGAGGACTATCTCGCCTGCGGCCGGAAGGTGGCTGACGTATCGCTGGAAGTACCACTGGGTCCGCTCCCGCTCGGTGGGGGCGGGGAGAGCAACTATGCGCGCCACCCGCGGGTTTAGGTACTCGGCGATCCTCTTGATGACGCCTCCTTTGCCTGCGGCATCCCGGCCCTCGAAAACCACCACCACCCGCTCCTGTTCCTGACGCACCCACTCCTTTAGCTTGACCAACTCGGCCTGGAGCTCGAGCAGGGCGCGCTCATAGCCCTTCCTGGCGAGCCTGGTGTGGCGAGCGTGCTTGGCCGCGAGGTCATCCTTTGCCATCCTGGCGCCCAGGCTAGGTCAGCGTCACCGCGCCGGCCGGGGAACCGCGCGGCACTGGCCGGACGTAGCATCCAATAGGTGAGATCCGCAGGACTCTTCCTAGCCCTGCTCCTCTTGGTCGGGTGCTCCGGGGAGCCCGCTTCGACCACGGGACCGGCAACCACAGCCGGCAGCGACACCACCGTGACCACCACGACCGTCACGGCAGAGCCGGCAGGCAGCACGGCCGCCTCCGGCGGTGGAGGAGGGCTCTTGGTCCTCGACGGATCCGGGAACGTGGCGGTGCTGGCACCCGATGGAAGCGGGTCGACACCGATCACAAACGATGCCGGTGGCGAGCAGGTGTATCTCCAGCCCACATGGGCACCGGACGGCGACCGAGTTGTGGTGACATCGCTCACGCCCGAGGGTTCAGCCGTCCTTGTGGCGCCTCTTGACGGCGAAGCCACTCCGACGACTACCGAGTTCGCTCCCTTCTATTACCAGTGGAGCCCGACGGGCGACATGGTCGCCTTCCTGGGCACTCCCCAGCAGGGCGGGATAGCGCTGGGGATGCTCGACGTCGCTGCGGGCACGGCCGAAACGATCGACACCGGGCAGCCCTACTACCTTCACTGGTCGTCCGACGGGTCCCGACTTGCCGTCCACGTCGGCGCCGACCGGTTGGACCTGGTCGACCCGGTCACCGGTGACCTGACCCCGCTGGGGCAGCCACCAGGCAGCTTCCAGGCGCCGGAGTGGCACCCCGACGGGTCGCGGCTGGTGGCGGTGCTGCGAGCCGCCGGCGGTGGCGTCAACGCTTCGTACAGCCGGCTGCTTGCCCAGCCTGCGGACCAGCGGCTCGCGGTGCTCGACGTCGACTCCGGCGAGGTCGATGAGTTGGCAACCGGTGCCGTGGCCTCGCACCTGGCGCCCGGCCGGGATCTGATCGCCTACTACGTGGCCGGCCCGCAAGGGGGCGAGGTCTGGGTGACCGACCTCACTGGAGGCAACCCCGAGCGGGTCGCCCGGGGAACGGTGGTGGCGCTGCAATGGAGCCCCGATGGGGATCGGCTGTTGATGCTGCGGCTGGCCCCGGAGAACGCGGCGCCTGTGGTCCCGCTCGTTTGGGACGATGGCGAGACAACCGACTTCCCGGGGTTCACCCCAACGCGGGCATTCCTCAACGAGTACCTGCCGTTTTGGGAGCAATACAGCCGTGGCATGACGCTGTGGTCTCCAGCCGGGGACGCGTTCGCCTACCCGGCAGCCAGCCCCGACGGCGACCAGATCCTCGTCCAGCCTGTCGATGCAACCGAGCCGGTCGTCGCCGGCGAGGGGAGAGTGGTCGCCTGGTCACCCTGACCCGGCCTGCTTAGAGCGCGAGGAACGACAACATGGCCAGCGACCGCAAGCGCGGGAGAGCCGCCGACGGAGCGGCAGCGACGGTGACGATCCGGCCGCTCGTGGACTTCCTCCACACTGAGGCAGCGGGCGGTGTCGTGCTGCTCGCCGCCACCGCCGTGGCCCTGGTGCTGGCCAACTCGCCGTGGAGCGAGGCATACCAGTCGTTCTGGCAGACGCAGTTCTCGATCGAATTGGGACCGTTGAGTCTCAGCCTCGATCTGCGCGAATTGGTCAACGACGGGCTGATGGCCGTCTTCTTCTTCGTCGTCGGGTTGGAGATCAAGCGCGAGTTGGTCGAAGGAGAGCTGCGCGGACCACGCAAGGCCGCCCTCCCCGCCATTGCCGCCCTGGGGGGGATGGTGGCGCCAGCCGCCATCTACCTGCTGGTCAATGCCGGCGGCGCGGGTTGGTCCGGCTGGGGTATCCCCATGGCGACCGACATCGCTATGGCGGTGGGGGTCCTCAGCCTTCTCGGCAGCCGAGTGCGCCCGTCGCTCAAGTTGTTTGTCCTCGCCTTGGCGATCGTCGACGACATCGGGGCCATCCTGGTGATCGCCCTCTTCTATGGAGACGGCATCGATCTCGCCCCGCTGTTGGGAGCGGCCGGGGCGGTCGCCCTGGTGGTGGTGCTGAGATCGGTGGGAGTGCAGGCCATACCGGCGTACATCGCGGTGGGCGCCGCCCTCTGGCTGTTCCTTCACGAGGCCGGGGTCCATGCCACGATCGCCGGCGTCATATTGGGGCTGTTGGCTCCAACACAGCCCGCCCGGCACAGCGACATGATCGACGAATCCGAGCTCATTGACCTGTCGAGCCCCCAGGCCGCCCGCCAGACCGTGGCGGTTGCCCGCCAATCGGTTTCGGTCGTCGAGTGGCTCGAGCACGGATTGCACCCCTGGACCAGCTTCGTCATCCTGCCCATCTTCGCCCTGGCCAATGCAGGCGTCCCGCTGAGCAGCGAAGCGCTGGATGCAGCCGCCCGCTCCCCGATAACACTGGGGATCGTGTTGGGGCTCGTCGTCGGCAAGACGGTGGGGATCACCATGTTCGCCTGGCTGGCGGTGCGGGTCCGGGCCGGCGAGCTGCCCGCGGGGGCGACCTGGCCGTCCATGGCAGGGGTGGCAGCCGTGGCCGGCATCGGGTTCACCGTCGCCATCTTCATCGCCGGGCTCGCCTTCGATGATCCGGCGCTCCAGGACCTGGCCAAGATCGGCATCCTCGCCGGCTCGCTGCTGGCGGCGCTGCTCGGTGTGCTGGTCCTCCGCTTGAGGGCGGCGCCACCGGCCGGCGGCTGATCTTCAGCCTGCGGTCATCCCGGCGACGGCCTCGAGCGCCGCTCCCAGCGGCACGGCAAGCCGATCGATATCCGCCCAGGGATCTCCGTCGGCCATCCTCGGCCCGATGGTGGCGAGCCGCCAGCGATCGGGGCGGCTCCTCCCTATCTCCTCCCAAGTCAGAGGGACCGCCACCGGAGCGCGCGGTTTGGGGCGGACCGACCACGAGCAGACGCCCGACTGGGCGTAGCGGTTGCGCAGCCAGTCGATGAAGACCCTCCCTTCCCTCTTGGCGACGCGGAACTCGGTGGTCAGCCGGTCCTGGTGCCGCGCCGCCAGAGCGGCGGCGATCGCTCTCGCCGCCTCGCCGACCTGCTCGATGGTCGCCTCGGGGACCAGTGGGACCACGACGTGGTAGCCCTTCGACCCCGTGGTCATGGGGAGCGCGCCCAGCCGGAGCTCCTCGAGGATCTCACGGACGCGCCGGGCTGCCCAGCGCGCCCCCACCACGTCGCCTTCTGGTGGGTCGAGGTCGAAGATCATCCGGTCGGGACGATCCAAAGTGGGGGCCCGGCTGGTCCAGACATGGAAGGTGACCGTCCCCTGGTTGGCCAAGTAGATCAGCCCGTCGCCGTCACTGATAACGGGATGCTCGACCGTCCCGTCCTCTTTGGGCACCACCACCCGCCCGATCGACTCGGGGAAGTAGTCGGCCGCATTCTTCTGAAAAAACCCCTGTTGTCCGATCCCGTTGGGGTATCGCTCCAGGGTGAGCGGCCGCCCTCTGGCATGGGGGACCATCAGTGGCGCCACCGCCTCGTAATACCCGACGAGATCACCCTTGGTGATCCCGTCATCGGGGAACAGCACCTTGTCGGGGTTGCTCACCTCCATGGGCCGATTCTGCCCGGGTGAGCGCGATCTACGACGGATCGAACCGAACCCGACGCCCTCTCCGCTCGAGCTCATCGACCAGGGCGGCCTCGCTGAACCCAGCGAGTTCGATCGACCACGGCCGCTCCTCCGGCGGCGGCGCTCCCTCGATTAGCCGGGAGACCGGGTCACGGAGGGTGCGGGCCCACGCCCGCCCCTTGGCACCCGCCTCGAGGGTGAGGGTCCCGTCCGAGTTGGCGCGGTAAACCCTCGCCTCGATCTGCGGGTTGGCCCGCGAGCCGCGCTCGCCATAGACGAGCAACACCGACCCCGCCGGCACGTCCTGTACGCCGCCGGTTGCGACGAAATCTCCTTCGAAGGCCCAGCCGGAGCGGCGCGAGCCGTCAACGTTCGTCACGACCTTGGCCCAGTTCTTGTGCCGCTCGTCGCCTATCAGCGGCACCTCGACGGCCACCAGAACGACGTCGTCCATGCCCCGACTGTACGGCCGGCGATGGCGGACGGCAGATGTCCGCCGGGTGTGGCAGGCTCGATGCGGTGGACATCGGATCGATCACGTACGGCCTGGCAGATCGGGGGCTCCTCGTTGGGACCTGCAGCTGGACCGATCCGACGCTCACCAGCAACACCTCGTTCTATCCGCGCAAGGAGATGACTGCCGAGGAGCGGCTCCGCCACTACGCCGGTCACTTCCCCATCGCCGAGATCGACGCCACGTACTACGCACCTCCCAGCGAGAGGACGGCCGGGCTGTGGGTGGATCGCACCCCGGAGCGGTTCACCTTCGACGTGAAGGCTTTCCGGCTGATGACCCAGCATCCGACCCCCCTGGCATCGTTGTGGAAGGACTACAGGGAGACGTTGCCAGCCGAGGCGAAGGAGAAGAAGAACATCTACGTACGGGACCTGCCGCGCGAGCTGCAGGCTGAGGCGTTCTCCCGTTTCTCCGAGGCGCTGCTCCCGCTCCACTCCTCGGGGAAGCTCGGGGTGATCCTGTTCCAATTCCCACCGTACGTCTACCCGAACCGGGGGAGCTTTG
>DATADW010000322.1:0-2097 GCA_036258335.1 Acidimicrobiia bacterium | reverse complement strand
CCAGGTTTCGGCGACGGCATCGGGGACATACACCGGAATTTCCGGCTTCGTTCCCTATTTCAACAACCTCCCGCTCTCCGAGACCGCCACCGCCCGATTGGAGCAGCCCGGCGGAGGGGGCTCCTGTTGACCGGATTGCTTCGGCGCCTCCACAAGGATGAGTCGGGCGTCTCCCTGCTCTTGTTGGCGGCGGGGATGGCGGCTTTTCTCGGGATAGCCGCCATCGTCATCGATATCGGTCTGGCGATGAGCCAGGGGCGGCTCGACCAGAACGCCGCCGACTTCGCCGCCTTGGCCGCCGCCAACGATGCCTATCTTGGTATCACCCCGATGCAGACCGCGGCGCAGGAAATCACCGACGACAACTTCGAGGAGTCGGTCCCGCTGAGCGGCTGCTCCACAGAACTCAACCAGCCGGGTTCGCCGTTCTCTCCGATCACCGACTGCATGTCGGTGGCGCCCTTTGGAGACCTCAACTCGGAGAGCATCCGGAGGGTCGGGCAGACCTGGGTGGGGGTACCCGACCAGACGAGCGGACCCGCCTTCGGGCCCTCCATCGATACCAGGCGCGAGGCAGCTGCAGCGATCATCCCAAGGGCAGAGGGACGAATGGCACCCTTGATGGTCGACACCGCCGCCCCCTCCCTCGCCTGTCTCGACCTGACCAGCCCAAATGTCAACGCCGGATGCCTGTCTCAGCTGAGCATTGTCGACAGTCCGAGGTGCTCGGGAGGTGGCCTGCTGCAGAATCTGACGCTTGGCATCGACCACCTGATCTCCCAATTTGACGGCAGCATCCGGGCGGACAATTGCGTCGACCCGGGGAGCAACCAGTTGGCCGATTGGCCGGGGAACCCGGTGACCGAGATCGAAGCGATTATCGACGGAGGCTTCCTCAGCGGCGGGGGACAGCTTGGTCTGGATCCGGGAATCAATGGGGCGTGCGCAGGCAACGTAGGTGCCGCCGCCATCGCCGATTGCATCGGCGGGCTGCTCGACCCGGGCGCGCTGAACGAGCACTTCTACTACTTCCCCGTGGTCGAGGGGAACTCGATCTCGCAGTTCGGCGGGCTCTACATCGCCGGTATCAGCTGGGAGACTGTGCAGGGAGTGCCATTGTCCGGCCTCCTCGGGCTCCGGGTCCTAGTGACCTACGACACCGCGCTCCACGATTCCGACGACTTCCAGTGCCGACTTCTCGGAGGTGGTGCCTTGGTGACTATCGGACCATGGAACGACGACTGCGTGGGCGCAGACGGGCTTGGCGACGAAATCTATAACCGGATCCTCCTCCCTGGTCCACCGCCGGTTATCGCAAAGAACTTGTGGGACTCGACTTGGATCAACTATCTCCGTTTTGACCACCGCTTCGAATTCCGCCAGATGACCGCTTACGTCCTTCCGGCTTCATCCTTGCCCCAGGAGCTCCTCGGCGTTGGCACCGACGTCAACCCCTACGAGGTGGACGGGCTGGTCCAGTAGCAGGGGTACCCTCCCCGGCCATGCGTACTCCCCCACGGGTGATGCCGGCGTTGGTGACGCCATTCACCGGTGACGGCGAGCTCGATCTCGAATCGCACCGTCACAACCTCCGCACGCTCGCACAAGACGGAATCAACGGGTTCCTCGTCGCCGGATCGACCGGCGAGGGGGCCTACCTCGAGCCGGGTGAGCGCGAGGAACTCATCCGGGCGGCGCGCGAGGAATTGGGGCGCCGGCCCTTCCTGCTCGGCGGCGTTGTTGCCGAGACCGAGCGGGCGGCACGGGTTCAACTCGCCGAGGTTGAGGCCGGCGGGGCCGACGGAGCGCTGGTGATCACGCCCACCACCTTGGTCCGTAACCGCCATACGTTGGTCGAGCGGTTCTACACAGACCTGGCCGACGATGCGCCGGTTCCACTGATGCTCTATTCGGTGCCCTCCTACACCGCCTACGCACTCCCCGCCGAGGTGGCGGTCGAGCTGTCGGCGCATCCGGCGATCGTGGGGATGAAGGACTCGGGGGGAGACCCGGTGCGGATGGGCGACCTGGTGGCTGGTTGCGCCCACGGTTTCTTCCTGTTCTGCGGATCCTCGGCGGCGTTGAGCCAAGCGGTTG
>DATADW010000321.1:0-11100 GCA_036258335.1 Acidimicrobiia bacterium | reverse complement strand
AGCACGAGGATGGCCGGCCCCATGGCCCGCCCGATCGTGATCGCCCAGCCGGGCTCGACCGGGAGCCAAATCGTGAGAGCGGCCAATACGGCGAACGAAGCGCCGAATATGAAAGACCAGACATCGAATCTGTGGCGTTCGTTTGGCACGTTCATCTCCTCGGATCGAGAAACGGTCTCTCGCGGCCTAGCCGGACCTCAGCGGTCCCCACTCCAACTGAGGCATTGAGGTCGATCGAGCCCTCGTCGCCGGCATATGAAACCGCTCGCCGGATGTCGAGTCCGGCAGCGTGCTGCCCGAGGATTTCGATCTCGCCCGCCTGGGCGGTCACCACGGCGTCGACTGCGGCACCCTCGGGGAGTTGCACAATCAGCTCGCCGGCACCCACCGACACTTCGACCGCCACGGCTGCTCCGTCGAGATCGAGCGCACCCAGGTCGAGGAGCAGGGATCCGGTATCCGCGCGGTACTCGGGGAGCAGGTCGTCTACCTCTAGCGGGCGGATGACCTGGTTGGTGGCGGTGTAGTCCCAGGTCAGTTGGGAGAAGCGGGCTGCGAACAGCAGGGGGATAATGAGCAGTCCGGGGATCACCAGCCATTTCGCCCGGCCCCAAAACGAGCCGATCAGTAGACCGAGGGCGATGACTCCGAGACCGATGCCGAGATAGTGCAGGGCGGTGGGGGCGAGGATTCCGGTCACATCGAGCAGCGCCACCACCCCGATAGCGACCAAAGCGACCGCCACGGTCAGGCGCCCCAGCATCGACGGCGGCTTCCTCGGCTTCGGAGGTGGCGGAGGCGGAGGGGCTACCGCCGGTTGCCTCTCGACGATCGCCGTTTGTGATCCATCGGTGGCGTAGATGTCCGCCGTTCGCCCCACGTCGGCATCGGACCGCGATGGGTTCCACCGATAGAGAAGCACCCCGCACACCACCAACGCCGCCCCGACGACCAGGTCGCCGCGGACGATCCCCATCCAGCCGAGGAGGACCGCCAGCCCGATCCCGATTAGTGCCACCCCGAGGACGAGGGACGTATCGGTCGGCGACGAGATCCCGAGGACCGACCTGTCGGTCCCCTCTTCGGGGATCAACAGCCAGCCAGCTAGATAGAGAAGGGCTCCGACACCCGCGGCAAAAACGAGGACGATGAACCCGGCACGGACCACCCAGGGGGCGACCCCGAACCTATCGGCGATCCCGCGGGCTACCCCGGCGACTACACGGTGGTATCTCGACCGGTGGAGGGACGGCGCGGGCACCGGGCCGGGAGCCGGATCTGGTGGAGGCAGTGGTATCTCGGTGGCTGTCGTGGTCGTTTCGTCATCCATGGCTTCATCCTGGAGGGCGCAGGCTTCGGAGTCCATCGGGGATGTCCCCCAGAGTCCCCTAGCCCCAGATGGCGCGGCGAGGGAGATCACCCATTGTCGGCGCAACCCTCATCATGGGATCATCGAGCAGTGGAATCTGCCACGACCACCAAGGCGCGCCTCGAAATCCATCGCGACGTAAAGCAACGCGTCCTCGGAGGCGTCGCCGCTGGGTTGGGCCGCTCGCTCGGGATCGAGCCGGTGTACGTCAGGGCCGGGTTCGTTTCGCTTGGACTCGTGTATGGGCTGGGTCTGGTCCTCTACCTTGGCCTCTGGGCGATCCTCCCAGAGGAGCCGAGCCCTGAGACTGCGCCCGTCCCAGGGATCGACCGGCGTCAACGGTTCGGGCTTCTCTTTGTCTTCGCCGGTGCATTGCTGGTGCTGCGAGGTATCGGGTTCTGGCCCGGTGACGTCGTGATGGTTGCCGGCAGCGCGGTCGCCTTCGGTCTGGCAGCGATGTGGGATCGCTCCGAGAGCAATAGGCGGCGGGACGAGGCCCGACTCCTGCTCC
Source organism: Acidimicrobiia bacterium (assembly GCA_036258335.1). Classification (GTDB taxonomy): domain Bacteria; phylum Actinomycetota; class Acidimicrobiia; order Spongiisociales; family DATADW01; genus DATADW01. Next base: position 9,220 of record DATADW010000321.1, on the reverse strand, counting down.
CCGGCGACCGGGGGGAGAGATCGGTGGGCCGTCTCATCGTGGGCGGGCTTCTTCTCCTTGTCGGGCTCGGGCTGTTTGCCGGGGGAATCGACGCCATCTCCGGGTTGGGCACTGTCGTCCTGGCGGCGTTGGTCACTGCCGCCGGGGTGACCCTGGTGCTCGGTCCGTGGCTGGTGGGTCTGGCGCGCGATCTGGGTAGGGAGCGCACCGAGAGGATCCGACAAGAGGAACGGGCCGAGTTGGCCGCCCATCTCCACGATTCGGTGCTGCAGACGCTTGCCTTGATGCAGCGCACCGACGATCCGAGAAGGGTGGTGACGCTGGCCAGGGCGCAGGAACGGGAGTTGCGCCGCTGGCTCTATGAGAAAGGTCCGGCGGTCGAGGGTGCGCGACTGGTCGCAGCGCTGCGATCGGCTGCCGACCGGGTCGAGACTGACTTCGATGTACCGGTCGAGGTGGTCGCGGTGGGTGATAGGTCGCTCGACGATGCGACCCGGGCGATGGTGGGGGCCGCCGGCGAGGCGATGATCAACGCGGCGCGACACTCCGGTGCCGAATCGGTCTCGGTGTATCTCGAGGTGGGGGACGAGGTCGTCGACTTGTGGGTGACCGACCAGGGGAAGGGTTTCGACCCCGGCGCCATCCCACGTGACAGGCGGGGGATCGCCGCGTCGATCGTTGCCCGGATGAGCCGCCACGGCGGGACCGCAGAGGTGAGCAGTGTGCCGGGGGAGGGAACCGAGGTGCACCTCAGGCTGGAGCGGGGATGATCAAGCTGTTTCTCGTCGACGACCACGAGCTGTTCCTCGCCGGGGTGCGATCGGAGTTGGGCGAGCACTTCGAGATCGTGGGATCGTCTGGAGACGTAGACGATGCGGTCAACGCAATCCGGGCGACCCAACCCGGTGTGGTGCTGATCGACGTCCACATGCCGGGCGGGGGCGGGATCGCCGTGGTGCGCAACCTGGCCGACACCGAGGTGCGCTTTCTGGCCCTGTCAGTGTCGGACGAGCCCGAGGATGTCATCGCCATGATCCGCGCCGGCGCCCGCGGCTACGTCACGAAGTCGATAGCGCCCGCCGACCTGGTGGAGGCGATCCGCCAGGTGAACGAGGGAGACGCCGTGTTCTCGCCCCGGCTCGCCGGGTTCGTGCTCGATGCGTTCGCCGGATCCGTCCCCGCTTCCGATCCCGATCTCGACCAGCTAACCCCGAGGGAACGGGAGGTGCTCCGCCTCATTGCCCGCGGCTTCGCCTACAAACAGGTGGCCCGCCGTCTCGAGATCTCGGTGAAGACGGTGGAGTCGCATGTATCTGCGGTGCTTCGAAAGCTCCAGCTCTCCAGCCGCCACGAGCTGGCCCGGTGGGCGACAGACCGGAGGATCGTCTAAGGCGAGGACCTGGTCCTCTCTACACGGCCCCGGTGGCGGCGCCTTGTAGGGTGCTGACCATGGAGGGCCCGCCAGCGCCCCGCTCCGAGAAGACCGTCGAGGAGGAGTGGCGCCGCCAGCTGACGGTCGGGACCGCCATCCGATGGAAGCGACGGCTGCGGAACCGGATCCCCAGCAGCCCGCGCTGCAAGATGTGCGCGGCGCCGTTCGGCGGCATCGGCGGGCTGGTGATGCCGCTGTTCGGACACGCCCGGTGGCCGAAGAACCCCAAGTACTGCACCGGCTGCTATCGCCAGCTCCGCTCCAGCCACGGCGGCGCCGAGATCGAGGTCTCGATGCTGTTCGCAGACGTACGCGGTTCGACCTCGCTAGCGGAGCGGATGTCCCCGTCGGCGTTCACGCGGATGATGGGCCGTTTCTTCGACACGGCGACGACGATCCTCGTCGACGAGGGCGCGATGGTCGACAAGTTTGTCGGCGACGAGGTCATCGGGCTGTTCATCCCGGCGTTGGCGACGGACGCTCACGCCGTGCATGCCGTCCGTGCTGCGCAGCGCCTCCTGACGGCGACCGGTCATGATCGACGAGAGGGACCGTGGCTGCCGGTCGGGATCGGCGTGAACTCCGATGTCGCATACGTGGGATCTGTGGGGCTGGGCCTCGACTCAGAGATGACGGCGATGGGCGACGCGGTGAACGTCACCGCCCGCCTGAGCTCGCTCGCAGCCGCAGGTGAGATCCTCATCCCGGTCGACGCCGCCGGTAAGGCCGGTGTGGCCGCCCACGGACTGGAGCATCGATCGCTTGACCTGAAGGGCAGGCAACGGGCTACCGAGGTCGTCGTGTTACCCGTCCGAACGGAGGGCGCCGGTCGGGAGGTCGGCGATGTCTCCTGACGGCCCGATCGTGTTCATCAGCCGCAGCCGGATCCGGCCAGAACGGCTGGACGGGCTGTGCTCCTTCCTGGCGGCCGGCGCTCCGATGATCGAGGCGACAAAGCCGCAGACGCTCGGGTTCCTTCCCTACGTCGACGAGCATCGATGACGCTGACCATCGTCCATGTGTTCACGGACGCGGCCGGGTTCACGGCACAAGTCGTGGGTGCCGACCATCGGTCCGATGCCGCAGCCGAGTTCATCGAAACAGCTGCGATCGAGATCTTCGGCGCTCCCTAGGAGGCGACGGTCGAGGTGATCCGCTCCGGGCTCCCGGCGGGTGTCCCGGTGGAGGTGCGCGGGACATCGGTCGCAGTATTCCTGCGGCCCGGCGCTAGGACCCCGTCTCGAAGTGGCGCGGGACCTCAGAAGCCGATGCCGAGCACCTCGCAGAGCTTGCCGGTTACTCGCCTACCGCGTAGAAGAAGCCGTTGCGCGAGCCGACGTAGAGCGTCCCTTCCCAGACGACCGGTGTGGACTCGACTTCCCCGCTCTCTGGCAGCTCGACCGTCCACAGCCGCTCGGGATGGCGGGGGTCGGCCAGGGAGTAGCCACGGATGCCTGAGGCGAAAGTGGCCTGGATGAGCTGATCGCCGACGATCACCGGTGACGACCATGTCTTGGGACCGACCGAATCGCGCCACACCACCTCACCGTTGGCGGCGCTGACGGCGAGCAGTTCCCCGGTGTGGGTCGGGACGTACACAAGCCCTTCGTAGAGGACCGGGCTGGCCCAGATCCCGGCGTTCTCGCCGCCGGCGGTGAGGTCCACGCCCCAGAGCCGGGGATCGCCGTCGGCATATGGGTCGAGCTTCACCAGTTGCCCGACCTCCCGCTGATGGGCGGCCTCGGCCTCCGACATCGGCGGCTTCCCCGCCTTGTCGTTGGGCTCGAACTCGATGGGCACGATGAGCCGGCCCCTGGAGTCCACCGCCATGGTCCCGTCGATGTCACCGCCAGCCCAGTAATCGAACACCACGCGAGCCCGTCCCTCGCGAATGTCGCTGATGTCGAAACCGAGGATCCGACCCGCCGAGTTGGCGACATACACCCGGTTGCGGAAGAACACCGGGCTGTTCTCCACGCTGATCTCGACGTCGTAGTCGAGGTCGGACCCGCTGCCGTCGCGAGGCAGCTCAGCGGCGGGCGGTCTCGGCTTGCCCTCGTTCAGCATTTCGAGGAACTCGGCGTCATAGGTGGGGGCCGAGAACAGAACTTCGGGTCGGACCCGCACCCGGCCCTGGTCGCCATAGGTGCGGTTCAGCTCGATGGCGTAGAACCAGCCGTTTTCCCCACCCACGTAGAGGATCCCATCGACGATGGCCGGGCTCGAATCCCAATCGTCATTCCACAGACCGTCCACGTCGAAGGCGTCCATCGACCAGACCTGGCTCACCGGCTCCCGGTCGAGGGCGACGATGCGGAACTTGTTGTCCCGGGAGCCGAAGTAGAGCAAGGGGTAGCCGTCGGGGTCGATCGCACCGAATCCCTTGATGAGGTCGCCGGTCGGGAACGGCTCCCTAGTCGGCTCCCCGGTCGCGGCATCGACGAAATGGACCGCACCGTCGTAGCCGCCGAAAAGGAGCTCGGTCGTCCCCTCGAGGTTGGTCCAAACGAGAGGTTGTCCGGTCCAGCCGGTCCCGCACCACTCAGACTCCTCGCCCAGATCGACCGAGACCGAGCACATCTCCCCTTCGGGGTAGCTCCACCGCAACTGGGGTGTGGCGGCGAGTGCTCCCCGACCGAACCACGACCTGGTTGGGTTGCCCCGGAACATGGTGACTCCCTGGGTGGTCCCCCACGGGGCGCCGATGCTCTCCGCAGGGACCGCCACCGGCTGGGGAGCGGGGATGGTGGTGGTCGCCACCGTCGACTCCCCGGCCGAGGCCGGAAACGAACTGGGGGATGCGGTGCCGCCAACGTCACCCGAGAACACGTCGAGGAGGAGCCAGACGGCAACGGCAGCTGCCACCACGAGAAGCACCACCGTCACCAGCCTGGCCTGGCGGCGTGCCTGGTTCTCGCTGCGGCGGCGTGGAGTTTGCCCCGAAAGGGCGGATCGGGTCTGCTGCTCGGTCACACTGGCTCCTCGACCGGGCAGTTCTGGCAAACCCGGACGGCTGTCAGGATCGGTGGATGGTACCGCCGCCCGCGCCGATCACCGGTTGTCTGGGGCGGCCTGCGCCGCCTGGCCGGTGGCGCAGCGGCCCGGGTCACCGAGACCGAGACGGGCCGCCGCCTCCTCGGGTGACAGCTTCACCAGGCTCACCATGGCGGCGCGGATCCGCTCCGGGTCGGCCACCTGCGACGTCTCCTCGACCCGCCCGTACTCGGGAGCGGTGATGGGAACGGTCACCACCTGGCGCGGGGACAGAGTGGGCAGCAGCTCGACCATCTCCGGGACCAGGTCCAGGGGGATGTCACTGGTGACATAGTGGCCCAGTTCGGCGACAAGCGAGGGCATCCGCCGAACCAGCCCCGAGGGCCGGACGGTGCGGACCACTGCGGCGCCTGCGCAGTGCTTACGTGCGCTTCCCACGATGTCCATGCCATCGAGACGGCTCGAATCGAAGACCACTGCGTGATGCACCGGCACGCCGAGGAGCGATTGCACTCCATCTTTCACCATGGCGGCACCCGGGTCGGGCGCCCCCGGGTAGAGGCTTTGGTGACGGCTCCCGTACCGATAGAGGTCGGTGAGCGAACCGTCGCCGGCGGACTGCTCCGCCGCCGCAGGCACCGGGATCCCGCTCAGGTTCGCCGGGAGCGTGACCGCGGCGACACGATCGTCGCCCGGGAACACGGTGACCACGACCGCGCCCCGCGCCTTGGTGCCTCCGGTGGGCAGGCGCTCGGCGCCGAGGAAGAGGACGGTGAGCCGCTCGCCCGGCCGCCAGGTGGTGTTGGGGGCCACCGCGTTGAGTGCCCTCACCGGGTGCTGGAACATGGTGGTCACCATCTGGTGGGCCTGCGCCGCCTCGGCGCCAACGACGCCGTGGGGCAACACGACCAGTGCGACGACCGCAACGCCAGCCGCAGCACCCAGCCGGGAGCTCCCGCCCGTGCCCCGCTGGTAGGCGTCTGCCGCTGCCCAGCCACGTACCAACAAGAACAGCGCATTGACCACGAAGAGCGTGGCGAGCGCCCCCGGTCGCATCGCCACCTCCAGTATGTAAACGGGTCCCTGGCGAGCCAGGACCCAGATGGCTCCTCCCGCCATGACCAGGGTAACGGCAGAGAGGACGAGCAGCGGCGCCGCCTGCCTTCTCCGTCCTTGGAGCCATTGACCGGCTCCGGGAAGCAGAGCAGAGGCGAGGGCGGCGACAGCGGGCCGGAAACGGAAGGCGGACGGTGTCGTGGGGGGCTTGCTGGACGGCGAATCGGGACGACCTGTGGGCATGGCTCCGGGCTCCTCGCAGGCGAGTGGGTCGGAATGCGTTTGTCGCGCTCTCGACACGCCCCGTCCGCCCGGACGCCGATGCGATTGGGGAGTCAACCACCTCGATCGGCGACATCGGTGGATTTGCTGGTTGCTCGCATATCTTCTGCTGCCTCCGCAGACTTACTAATCCTCTTGACAACAGGAAACTTGAGTGATATATACTTAGATATGACTAGGAGGAGGTCACCAACCATGGCGCTGTTGCGCTGGAACCCGTTCGACGTGATGACTGCCTGGGACCGAGAGGTCCAGGACATGATGGGTAGAGCGTTGGCTCGCCCGCAGACCGGTACGCGCACCGAGTGGAGCTGGCAGCCCCGAAGCGAGGTCTTCAAGGAGGACGACAAGCTGGTTGTCCGGGTCGAGCTACCCGGCGTTGACCCACAGAACGATGTAGAAATCGAGTTGGACGGCAACGTTCTCCGCATCCGCGGCCAGCGCTCCTTCGACCGCGAGGTCAACGAGGAGGACATGTTCTTGTCGGAGCGGATCTTCGGCAGCTTCACCCGCGACTTGGTGCTTCCCGAGGGGATCGACCCCGATCAGCTGAGCGCCGCTTACGACTCCGGGGTTCTCACCGTGACCATGCCGGTTCCTTCGGCACTCGGTCCCAAGACCCGACGGATCCCGGTGACCAACGGAGGGACTGCGCCGACCGCCATCGAGACCGGTGGCACCGAGCAGGGCGAGGCCGCGGATTCAGCGACCACCGGCTGACCGTCGGCTGACCTCTCGGCTGACCATCAGCTGACCCGAGCCCGCTCTACACAAACGGTTCCCCGGGCCCAACACCAAAGGGCCCGGGGACTGGTCGTGCCTGACACCGGGTTGGCGCTATGGCCGCCAGGGATCGGGGAGATCGGGGTCGAGCCCGTAGCGGGCGATTGCGTCGCCGAGGACTTCGGGTCCAAACGCACCGTCGCGTTGCAGGGCAGTGAGGACACCAAGCACCACGTGTTCTTTGTCCGTCTCGAAATGGCGGCGCAACGCCGCTCTGGTGTCGGACCGCCCGAACCCGTCGGTGCCCAGGGACAGATAGGTTCGGGGGACCCAACGGCTCACCTGGTCGGGGACGGCTCGCATATTGTCGGTGACGGCGACGAAGGGGCCGGAGGTTTCCGCAAGCAGCCGGGTCACCAGCGGAACCCTCGGCTCTTGTCCGGGATGGAGACGGTTCCACCGCTCGGCGCTCATCGCCTCTTCTCGAACTGCATTGAACGAGGTGGCTGACCAGAGCTCGACTCCCACCCCCCAATGCTCCGCCAGCTCTTGCTGCGCCTCGCGGGCGGCCATTTGAGCTGTACCGGAGAAAGCCAGTGTGGCACGGTGGGGCAGGTCCCCTTCGGGGGCCGGCGCCCAGCGGTACAGCCCTTGGAGGACCCCGGCCTCGACCCCTTCGCCCATCGGCGGCTGCACGTAGTTCTCGTTGTACAGCGTGATGTAGTAGAAGATGTCCTCGGGGTTGTCGCCGTACATGCGGCGCAACCCGTCCTTGATCACCAAGCCGACCTCGTAGGCGAACGCAGGGTCGTACGCCATCAAAGACGGAACAGCAGAGACCAGCAGATGGCTGTGACCGTCCTGGTGCTGCAGCCCCTCGCCCTGGAGCGTGGTCCTACCGGCGGTCGCTCCGAGGAGGAAGCCGCGCGCCCGGATGTCCGCCGCTGCCCAGATCAGATCACCCACCCGCTGGAAGCCGAACATCGAGTAGAAGATGTAGAAGGGCACCACGGGCACGCCCCGTGTGGCGTATGAGCTGGCGGCGGCAGTAAAGCTGGCCATGGAGCCAGCCTCGGTGATCCCCTCCTCCAGAATCTGACCCTCTTTCGCCTCGGTGTAGGAGAGAAGCATCTGAGCGTCCACGGGCTCGTAGAGCTGGCCCACGGATGCGTAGATCTTCAACTCCCGGAACAGCGAGTCCATCCCAAAGGTGCGAGCCTCGTCGGGGACTATGGGGACCACCCGCGGCCCGAACTGCTCACTTCTGGCCAGGCTGCGGAGCAGGCGGGTGAAGGCCATGGTGGTGGAAGCCTCGACCTTGCCGCTCCCGGCGAGCACCTCGGAGAAGGTGTCCTCTGGGGGAAGCGTTAGCGGCGAAGTGATGCGCACGACACGCGAGGGGAGCGACCCGTGGAGAGCCTTGCGCCGCTCCATCAGGTACTGGTACTCGGGGGTGTCGGCGCCGGGCCGGAAATAGGGGGGGTCCTGATCGCCCTTTAGCGCCTCCTCGGGGATGTCCTCCTCGAGGCTGAGCCGGGTTCGCAGCACGAGCAACTGCTTGTTCGTCAGCTCCTTGATCTGGTGCGTGGCGTTGCGGCCCTCGACATCGGGCCCGAGCGTCCATCCCTTGATCGTCTTCGCCAAGATCACGGTGGGAGCGCCGGTGAGCTCGGTGGCCGCCCGGTAGGCGCTGTAGATCTTGTGGTAGTCGAGACCGCCGCGGCGCAGCGCCCAGATCTGGTCGTCGGTCCAGTCCTCGACGAGGGCGCGCAGCTCGGGCTCGGGGCCGAAGAAATGCTCGCGGATGTAGGCGCCGTCCTCCGCCCTGAGCCTCTGGTAGTGGCCATCCAGCGTGTTGTGCATCTTGTTGACCAGGTGCCCCTCGGCGTCCCTGGCCAGCAGCTCATCCCAGCCCCTCCCCCAGATGACCTTGATGACGTTCCAGCCGGCGCCGCGGAAGATGGCCTCCAACTCCTGGATGACCTTGCCGCTGCCCCGGACCGGGCCGTCGAGCCGCTGCAGGTTGCAGTTGATCACCCAGGTGAGGTTGTCGAGCTTCTCCCGGGCGGCGAGGGTGATCGACCCAAGTGTCTCGGGTTCGTCGGTCTCGCCGTCGCCGATGAAGCACCACACCCGCGACTCCGAGGTGTCGTCCAGCCCCCGGTTGTGGAGGTACTTGTTGAACCGTGCCTGGTAGATCGAGTTGATCGGCCCCAGTCCCATCGACACCGTGGGGTATTCCCAAAAGTTGGGCATGAGCCGGGGGTGGGGGTACGAGGAAAGCCCGCCGCCACCGACCTCGAACCGGAAGCGGTCGAGATGCTCTTCGTCGAACCGCCGTTCCAGGAACGCCCGGGCGTAGATGCCGGGGGCGGCGTGGCCCTGGATGTAGATGTGGTCTCCCGGGTTGCCGTCTTCCTTCCCCCGCCAGAAGTGGTTGAACCCGACCTCGTAGAGGGTGGCGGAGGAGGCGAAAGTCGAGAGGTGCCCGCCGATCCCCTTCTCCAGGTGGTTGGCCTTTATCACCATCACCGCCGCGTTCCAGCGGATGAACCGCCGGATGCGACGCTCGATGTGCTCGTCTCCCGGATAGGGGGGTTCCTCCTCCGCCGGGATGGTGTTCACGTAGGGCGTGGTGACGGTGGCCGGCACCCCAAGGCCGGTCTGATGGGCCCGCTCCAGCAGCTTCGCCAGCAGGAAACGCCCTCTGACCTGGCCTTCCCCGGCGACGAC
>DATADW010000320.1:0-9740 GCA_036258335.1 Acidimicrobiia bacterium | reverse complement strand
CTTCCATCGTCCGCCCCACTATCAAGACCATCGAGAAAATACCTCGCTGAGCTAGATCCCGATCGCCGCACCGCGATGAGCACGGTGCGCGACGTGATCCTCGACAACCTGCCTGACGGCTGCGAAGAGGCGATGGGACCGTCAGGTCAACCACCGGCACAAAGCGGCCGATTAGGTCGGTTCGACCTGCGAACCTGACACACCTATGCCCCGCATCTACCTCTCTCCACCCGACGTCGGTCCCGCCGAGAAGGAAAGGCTGCTCGCCGCGCTCGACAGCGGGTGGGTGGCGCCGCTCGGTCCCGAGGTCGACGCCTTCGAACGGGCATTGGCCGCGGTCACCGGACGGAGTCATGGGGTGGCGCTGTCGAGCGGTACCGCGGCGCTCCACCTCGCCCTGATCGAGGCGGGGGTGACCCCGGGGGACAGGGTGCTGGTATCCGACCTCACCTTCGCCGCCAGCGCAAATGCGGTGCGCTACGTCGGCGCCGAACCGGTATTCGTCGACGCCGACACCGCCAGCTGGAACATGGATCCGGACCTTATGGCGGAGGCCCTTGCCGAGGGTCGGTACGCCGCCGCGCTGGTCGTCGATCTCTACGGGCAGTGCGCCGACTACGACCGGATCGTTCCCGCACTGGAAGCTGCCGGCGTCACCCTCATCGAGGATGCCGCCGAGGCACTCGGGTCCACCTATCGGGGACGCCCGGCGGGCAGCTTTGGGGCCGCTGCGGCCCTTTCCTTCAACGGAAACAAGATCATCACCACCAGTGGCGGGGGAGCACTGGTCACCGATTTGGAGCAGTGGGCGAGCCACGCCAGGTTCCTCGCCACCCAGGCGCGCGACCCGGCGCCGCACTACCAGCACTCCGAGCTCGGGTTCAACTACCGGATGTCGAACCTGCTCGCCGCCCTGGGGCGGAGCCAGTTGGCGGACTTAGATCGGCGCATCGAGGTGCGGCGGAGTCACCGCGCCGCCTATCTGGATTCACTGGGGAGTGTCGAGGGGGTCGAGTTCATGGCCGAGGCGCCTGGCTGCCGTTCCATCTTCTGGCTGACTTGCATCACCATCGACCCGGCGGTCACCGGTGTTGACCGCGAGAAGGTCCGACTCCATCTGGAGACCATGGACATCGAATCCCGCCCGGTGTGGAAGCCGATGCACCTCCAGCCGTACTACGCCGGTTGCAGGGTTGTTGGCGGGTCAGTCTCCGCCCGGCTGTTCGAGCAGGGTCTCTGTCTGCCCAGCGGTTCCAGTCTCAGTCCCTCCGACCGGGACCGGGTCATCGGAGGGGTCTTGGAGACGCTCGCCTGAACGAGGCTTATGGCCGCCGCGCCCACAGCGAGTACATCAGCGGCACCCGGTCGGAGAGCGACTCCGGCAAGGCCCATCTCCCCTCACCGATTTCGACCATCCCGTTGATGGCGGGCCACTCGCCGAAGCGATGCTCCACCAGGCCCTCGATGACCAGCCCGGCGTCCAGCAAAGCGGTGACGATCTCACCGATCCCGTGATTCCACTCGTATGTCACGGTGCTGGTGAGCGGCCGGTCGTGATCCACGTAGGTGCTGGATTCTTCGAACCTCATCGCCGGGCCTTCGAAGTAGGCGTACTCGAGAGCCAGCAGGCCGTCGTCGCGATCCCCCAGCGCCAAGAACACGGGATGGCCTTCCTTGATGTAGAAGAGCCCACCCGGGGCGAGGAAACCGGCCACCACCCTGGCCCAACCGGCGATGTCGGGTAGCCAGCTGAGGGCCCCTCCCCCCGTGTAGACCACATCGAAGGTCTCGCCGGGCAGGGCGGCAGGCGCCTCGTAGAGCTCGGACTGCACGAACCGTGCAGGAGTCCTCGACTCGTCGCTCAGGGCGCGGGCCACCTCCAGGGCGCCCGGTGAGAAGTCGACGCCGGTCGCCTCGGCGCCGAGCCGGGCCCAGGAGATGGTGTCGGTGCCGATGTGGCACTGGAGGTGGAGAAGACGGGCGCCCCGAACATCGCCGACGTAGTCCCGATCGAACTCGACGATGGTGCTGATGTGTTCGGGGTCGGTTCGGTATCGGTCGAGCCCGTAGCCGTGCGAGGCGGCGTGGAGGGGGACCCGGTCCTCCCAATTCTCCAGGTTGGTGCCGCGGAATTCGTCGAGGGGCACCGGTCGAACCTACCTCGGGTTCGCGAAACCCGTTTTGGCGTCACCTGACGGGCTTGACCGCGTTTCCTGACGCCAGTTTCAGGCTTGTCGATACCAGATGACCCCGTCTTCGGTGAAGGACTCGATGCGTCCGACCCGGCGGAGGTGCTCCAGATGCGAGAGGGTCTCGCGAAGCGCCAACCGCTTCTCGAACGTGATCAGATGCGGCCGGAACAGCCTCCCCATCATGGTCCATGCGGTCATCGGGCCGGTGGCGAGCAGCTCGGCGGCGTCGTCGAGCCGGCGGCGGTGGTGGGCCTTGATCTGGGCGGCGCGGGCGGCGCCGCGGTCGATGGCGACACCGTGTGCGGGGTAGGTGAGCCCGGCATCCATGCCTACCAAGCGCTCGAGGCCGTCGAGGTAGTCGCCTAGAGGATCGTCGTCTTCGTCGCGCCACATGATCACCGGGGTGATCCTCGGCAGGAGGTGGTCACCGGCAAAGAGCACGCCGGTGCGAGAGTCGCGCAGACATATGTGCGCCGCCTCGTGTCCCGGCGTGTGCAGCACCTCGAGGTCCCGGTCGGTGCCGAGAGCGATCCGGTCGCCATCGGCGACGGTCTCCGCGGGCGGCTCAGCAGGCAGGTAGTAATCGGGGACGGGTTCCATCGTCGCCAACTTCGCAACCTCGTCTGGCGGGGCGCCGTGTCTGGTGGCCATGGCTGCGGTTTTGCGGACGAATCTCGCCGGGTCGTTGTAGCGGTCGATCAGCGACGGGACCCGCTCGTGCATGACCAGCCGCCACCCGCTGTCGGCGACGAGACGGGGCGCCACGCCGACATGGTCCACGTGGAGATGGGTGCCGATGAGCCGCCCGACCGGGGCGTCGGCGAACCCGAGGGCCGATAGCCCGGCGGAAATGGCGGCTCGCCCCTCGGAGGTATTCACCCCGCAATCGATCATCGTGATGTCGTCGTCACCCTCGATGACGAAGGAGTTGACCCAGCGCAATCCGGGGAAGGGAAGGGGGACCGGGATGACATGGATGCCGTGGCCGAGCGGCCGAGGGCCGTCTTCGCTCACCCGTGGACGCTCTCCTTGACCACGAAGGTGACGTCGATGCTCACCCGGAAGGCGGCGGGCGCGCCCGACTCGTCAACTGTTCCGCCCATGTCCACCACTTGGAAGGATTCGATGGCGTCGATGGTCAGCGCCGCCCTGGCCAACACCGCTGCTATGGCATCCTCGAAGGAGGTGGGCGATGTGCCCGCAAGCCGGATGGTCTTGGTGATCATGACATGCGACGGTAGACCCTCCGTCGCTCCCGCCGGGTGGGGGTAGGTTCATGGGGTGCCACTATCGAGGAGGGCGCCGATGGCCGAAAACGTCACCGACAACATCGAGCAGGCGCTCAACAAGGTACTGGGTAAGACCGGGAACGAGCAGATCGACATCCCCGACTGGGTCGGCCCCACGGCTACGACCATGCTCGGTGTCTTCGCCGGGAAGGCGATGGGTGGTGGGCTCGGCGGGATTCTCGGAGGGGTGCTCGGTGGTGCCGCTGGCAGCGGCGCCCTCGGCGGTTTGCTCGACAAGTTCAAGGGAGCCGGTGCCGGGGACCAGGCAGCCTCTTGGGTGTCCACCGGTGAGAACCAGCCGGTAGATGCCGCCACGGTGGAGCGCGCTCTGGGCACCGAGACGATCGACCAGATCGCAACCGAGACCGGGAGGTCGCGCGAGGAGGTCGAAGATGGGCTGGCCAATGTCATCCCCGGGATGGTCGACGCCCTGACGCCGAACGGAGAGCTGCCCGACGAGGACACACTCCGTCAGGTTGACGAGAGGATCGAGGGCTCAGCCCCGCCGCCACGGGGAGGCACGACGCCCGACTGACACCAGGCGGTGGCCACCACCGGCCGCCAGTTACCCTCCAGCCGATGGCCCGACTCCTGTTGTTCGCCGGTCTGCGCGAGGCTGCCGGGCAGTCGCGGCTCGAGGCTGACGCCGCCACGGTGGGTGAACTCCTCGATCTTGCCGCCAAGCAGTTCGGTGACGACTTCAGGAGAGGCCTGGCCAGATCGGCTGTTTGGGTGAACGGGGACCCCGCCGAATCCGACCACGCACTCGAGGACGGTGACGAGGTAGCCGTGATCCCGCCGGTCTCCGGTGGCGCACAGGCGGTCGTCTCGCTCGGCTCGGCCCAGTCGGCGGTGGCCATGGTTGGGCTCGCTGCTCTGGTGGCTGCCAACGTCTTTGGTCAACCCGCCTTCGCCGCGGCACTGGTGGGCGTAGCCGCCGTCTGGGTGATCGATCTGAAGCGAGAGGGTGGCATCTCCGGTGTCCGCCTGGCAGTACCACCGATCCTGGCGACCATCGTCGCCGCCATGGCCGGAGCCCATATCCTCGGGATCGCCGGCCTCGGGCTCGCCGCCGGGTTTGCCGTCATAGCGACCCTGGCCTGGGCGGTGCTGCGCCCGGAGGACCGCGCCCTGGAATCGATCGCCTCGACAGCGGTGGTGTGCCTGGTCTGTGGGCTTGCAGTGGCATCGCTCTACTTGGTCAGGGCGAGGGCCGACGGGATGGAGCTCGTCTTCGCCTTCCTGCTGATGGTCACCGCCGGCGCGCTCCTTGCCTGGGCGGTGATGCGGTTCCTCCCCGAATCGCGCTTCGACCCCTTCACCATCGGGACGGTGGCCGTTCTCCTCGCCGGAGTCGGGGCATCGTTCATCTGGGACTTCGGTGTGGCGGCGATGCTGCTGGCTTCGGTGGCGGTTGCCGCCGGGACCATCGCAGGAAGGGCGCTCGGATCGATGGTGCGAAACGGCAGTGTGGTTCTCACCGAGCGGGCACCAGGCACGCTCACCTCGTACGACGGGGCGGTCGTCGCTGCTGCCCTGTACTTCAGCGTGGTCCGTCTAGTCCTCGGCTGATACTCCATCCGCTCGGCGGAGGCGGACCGCCTATGGCTAGCCTGAATTGGTATGCGCCTCTCCCGGTGGGTGCGGATCGGTCTGGCGCTCGGTGTCACCGGATGGTTGGTGACATCGGCAGTGCCCGCATGGCCGATCACGGAAGAGGACGTCGAGCGTGCCTGCGCCGAGCAGGACGCGGCGCTCGACGCTCTGGTTGCGGCAAGAGCGCGCCTCGACGAGGCCACTACGCAATGGGAATTGCTGACCATCGAGTTGGACGCCGTTTCCACCAGGGAGCAGAACCTGTCCGCCATCCTCGAGGATCATGAGGGTGAGCTCGCCCAGCTCGAGCGACAGGTGGACGAGCAGGCCGTCGAGCTGTACATGAGCGGCGGCGCCGGGATGAACCAGATCGTGTTCACCGCGGGCTCCGTTGACGAGCTGGTGACCGGTCAGGAGTTCCTGGAAACGATCACCGCAGTCGACATATCGTCGCTTGACGATCTCACGGCGCTGCGCGCCGAGCTGGAGCGGCTCCGCAGCGAGCTGTCGCTCACCCGGGCCGAGTTGACCACAAAGACGGACGAGGCGGCCAACAACGCGGCGCTGCTCGAGTCCGCCGCCGAGGACCACCTCGCCAGATACGAGCAGCTCGCCGGCGACTGCAAGGAGCTGTACGCCGCCTACCAGGCGGAGAAGGCGCGCCGGGAGGCGGAGGAGGCGGCCCGTCGCTCGGGCGGTTCCGGCGGGATCGGCGATGCCGCCACCCCGGGGTTCATTTGCCCGATGAACCCGGCAGCGGTTTCGTTCAACGACAGCTGGGGTGCACCAAGATCGGGGGGCCGCACCCACAAGGGCACCGACGTGATGGCACCGTACGGACAGCCGGTGATGGCGGTGAGCAACGGGACCGCCTACCTGTCCGTCAGCTCGCTTGGCGGGATCTCGATCTGGCTGAGCTCCGACATCGGTACCGCCTACTACTACGCCCACCTCTCGGGGTACGCCGGCGGGGTCGGCAATGGGGGACGAGTGGAGACCGGGCAAGTGATCGGCTACAACGGGAACACCGGGAACGCCGCTGGGGGGGCACCACACGTCCACTTCGAGATCCACCCCGGTGGTGTCCGGAATGGAGCGGTGAACCCTTACCCTACGTTGAAGCGAGCTTGCGGATGAGCACCATGGATGAGACTTCTCGAAGAACCCTCGACCAGGCACTTGGTGAGGAGTTCGTCGCCGATCTCGGCTCGCTCGACCTCGAGGAGTTGAGGCGACGGCGGGAGTTTGCCGAGCAGGAGGAGAACTTGCTCAGCTACGAGCGGAGGTTGCTCCAGGGCAGGCGCGACCTCCTTGCCTTCGAGGTGGAGCGCCGCGCCGGGCGCGAAGGACGGAGCCTGATCGAGGCCCTGCCCGACATCCTCGGGGGTGAGAGGCATAGCGGTCGCCCGGCTCGTCAGGGCGTGTTGCCCGATCCCGAGATGCCGGATGAGAGACGCCGAAAGCTCGACAGGATCCTGGCAGACGACGTGATCGCTCGGCTCGGGGATGTCGACGACGAGGAATTGCAGAAGTCCGTCGCCGACCTAGAGGCGGCCGAGCGCGAGGTCTCCGAGCAACGGCACCGACTCCACGCCGTCATCGACGCCCTTCACGAGGAGCTTGCCGCTCGCTATCGATCGGGCGCCGAGCTGGGCTGAGCGGCCGGGCCCACCAAGCGGGAATGCCTCGAGGCCGCAGCGAGTTTGCCTGCCTGTAGTCTCGCTTTAGCGTCCCCAGGGTGGGCCGTCGGGGGGCTCCATCCATCACACGATCCCCCGAAACGAGGGCCAACCGATGAAGGACGAGGCAACACCCTGGGACTGTCCCGGCTTCATGCTGCCCGCTCTCGCCCACCGAGTCGGCCCGTTCCCGCACCGCCGTTTCATCGATGCGGTCTGGCGGCGGCGCCATCCCCTCGATGTCGCCCTGCCGGTACAGAGTGAGGATGCGTTCGTCCCACTGCAATGGCGCCGCGGGGAGTCAGGTCCCGCCCTGGCGAGCTTCGCAGGCATGGCAGACCTTGTGGACTATCGCAGCCCGCTCGGCGAGCAGGAGGCGGTGACCACCACCATGGCCGCGGCGTTGGAAGACATGCCTCCGGGGACCGAAGTCCTGTTCGACTCGCTTCCGGAGGAGGCTGCTGCCCCGCTTTCCAAGGCGATGGCCGAGGTGGGAATGGAGTCGGAGCCGTCGCAGCACACCGTGGCTGCGGTGCTCAATCTCCCCGCCGACCCCGACACCTGGCTCGGCAACCTGGGGAAGAAGGACCGCCACGAGTTGCGTCGCAAGGTACGTAGGTTCGAGGGGGCTTTGGGACCGGCGACCCTGGAGCGCTCCCATGGCAGGGGCCCCGGGCTCGAGGCTTTCATCAGACTTCATCGGCGCGCCGCAGGGGCCAAAGGCAGGTTCATGGACGATGGCATGACCGAGTTCTTTGGAGACCTGGTGGACGACGGCTTCCATGTCGACCTGCTCATCGCAGGCGGTCGTCCGGTGGCGGGCTGCTTCTCGTTCGAGGACGAGGGCTACTACTTGTACAACTCGGCCTACGAGCCCGATGATGCGTCGGCTTCACCCGGAGTGGTGCTGCTCTGGCACCTCATCCATCGAGCAATCGAGGATGGCAGGACCGTATTCGACTTCCTCAAGGGAGACGAGACCTACAAGTTCCGGCTGGGCGCCGAGCCCCGCCCCCTCTACGAGCTGCGAGCGACCAAGTGATCGAGCGCGTCGCCTACCTGTCGATGCACACCTCCCCGCTGCTCCTCCCCGGCCGGGGCGACGCCGGCGGGATGAACGTCTACATCGACGAGCTGGCGGCGACGATGGTGGGGAGAGGCGTCGAGGTGGATGTGTTCACCAGAAGGGCAGATCCATCGGTTCTCTCGGTAGTCGAGACGCCGGCCGGATACCGGGTCATCCACATCGACGCCGGTCCCGCCAAGCCCATCCCCGCCGCGGCCCAATCGGGGTTGGTCGGCGATTTCGCCTCCGGAGTGGTCTCGTGGGCGGGCGCCGCAGGGGTGAGTTATGACCTGGTGCACTCGCATTACTGGCTCTCCGGGTGGGCCGGGATCTTGGCGAAGCGAGGTCTCGGAATCCCCCTTGCCAACTCTTTCCACACTTTGGGGCGGGTCAAGGATGCCGCCCGCCGTATCGACCAGCCGCCGGAGAGCCTGCTCCGCATCGCCGCCGAGCACGAGGTAATCGCCCTGTCCGACTGTGTGATCGCATCCACGCCGTTCGAGGCCGAGGATTTGATGCTCCACTACGGCGCCGACCCCGGCCGTCTGTGCACCTCGCCGCCAGGTATCGACCACGACCGGTTCCGCCCGGGCGACCGTGCCATCGCACGAACACGCCTGGGATTGCCAGACCAGCCGACCGTTCTGTTTGTGGGGCGCATCCAGCCGCTCAAGGGGCTCGACGTCGCCATAGACGCCTTTGCTCTGGTGAGGCGGGGGCTGCCCTCCGCCCGCTTTGTTGTCGTCGGTGGCCCCAGTGGCGACGAAGGCCCCGGCGAGCTCGAGCGGCTGCGCCGCCGGGTCGGTGCGCACGGTCTGGACGATGCAGTCGACTGGTGGGAGCCGTTGCCACACCACGACCTCCCCACCGTTTACCAAGCCGCCGACGTGCTCCTCTTCCCTTCGCGCAGCGAGACGTTTGGTCTGGTGGCGGCCGAGGCGCAGGCCTGTGGGGTCCCGGTGGTCGCCTCTGGCGCTGGCGGGCTTGCCTATGCCGTCGAAGACGCCGAGTCCGGTTACCTGGTGGACGGCTGGGACCCGGAGCAATATGCCGAGCATGTCGTCGAGGTGTTGACCGACCACGAGCTGGCCAGCCGGTTGTCCAAGGGGGCTCTCGAGGTGTCGGAGCGGTTCTCGTGGGAGGCCACCGCACAGCGCTTTCTCGAGCTGTATGCCGGGATCACGTCCTGAGGCCAAGGCCGTCCTAAAGGCCACGTTCCGGCGATGGCTGGAGGATCCTGAATCGGACGTGGTCCACGTCGAGCAGGTCAACGAATCGGGCATGGAGCCCAGCACACAACGCTGGGCGGTGCGGATGCGACAGACGGTGCGCGACGCCACCACCGTGTGGTGGGAGATCGGGCAACGCAGCCTGCGGTGCGAGGCGTATGTGCTCCCCGCCCCGGAGAGAGACCCGAGCGAGGTGCATCGTCAGTGCTTGGTCCGCAATGCGACCGCATGGCGGGTCCACTTCGTGGTGGACCGCGAGGGAGCGGTGGTACTCCGCGGCCGGCTGCCTCTGGAGCGGGTCACCACCGAGGAGCTGGACCTGGTTCTCGGGGAGATCTACGAGACCATCGAGGTCTCGTTCCGCCCGATGCTGGCGGCGTCGCTAGCCGGCGGCGAGCGCGAAAAGTCGCCATAGAAAGTGGTCCACAGCAGGCTGTGCACAAGGCCCTGTGGATTGCTGTGGATCTGTGGATGACCACGCCGCCTCCGACAAAAAAGGCCTCAATAAGGCCCACTTATGCCAAACAACGTGCGACGTCAAGCCCGGTTTTGTCTCGGGATGGACCCCTTGACGCCCCGATGGCCCTTTTCGTATGGTCGCTTGTGCGACACCCGAGGTGCTGAGCCGGGCCGCAGCCCTGACAGGGGAAGTGCGGGGAACGATCCGGGGAGGTTCCTCGGGTGATCGC
>DATADW010000319.1:0-1550 GCA_036258335.1 Acidimicrobiia bacterium | reverse complement strand
GGCCTTCATTGGCTGACCTCCGAGCGGCGGGCGAGGAGCCTGGGTCTGTCTTGATTCTGCTGCGCGAACGTGGGCAGGCGCAAACGGCGAGAAGCGAACCGGTGGAGCAGTGGTCTACACCTTGAGAACCGAGGCCCAGCCTCTTGAACTTGCAGACGCTGAGTAGTTGAATGTAAGTGCGGGGGGGAAGGGACCGGACTCGGCGCTTGGTGTGAACGGCCGACCTCTAGGTTCGACACAGATCCGTGGCGATCCCCACTGGGTGGTTTCGCGATGACGGGATGGCGCCCCTGGGATCACCACGAGGACCCCCTCTCCGGCGTTGCTTACGCCGAGCGACGCTCTCATCGCCCCGACAGATGGAAGGAGGTGCTGTTGCAGACGCTCGTGCTTGGAAGCGATCCTTTGTGCGGTCCGACGCCGGACGTACCGGCTCCACCCCGACCGGGTTTGCGTGCCACGTGGAGTGGAGCCGTAGGACCGCCTCGACTCGTCGACCCCTAGAAAGGACCCACGATGAGGAAGTCCCTATTGCTAATCCTAACGGCCCTGATGGCCGTCGCCGTCGCGGCCTCGGTTGCGCTGGCAGCGGTGAACGTGAAGAGATTCCCCACCGCGAGCTTCAGTGGTGACACGGTCACCCTGACCGGCGGCAACTTCAGCGGGCTGGGGAGCGTCCCGGCGATCGCCGAGTTCCAGGCGACCGCAGGAGTCGCGACCTACACGTGCTTTAACCCGCAGGGCCATCCGTCCCCCGGCCAGAATCCGGTACCGGCGCAGCCGGGGGCGGTCAGCACCCAGGACCTGGGCAACGCCGACCACAATGGCCGCGGCACGATCAGCGATCTGAGCGCGTCGGTGCACGCTCCGCCGACGCCCTCCGCACAGGACGTGGGATGTGGAGGCCAGGGGAGCACTCAGTGGACCGTCGTACTGAACACCCTGACCGCCACTGCCGCGCATCTCGAGATCAAGCAAGACGGAGTGGTCGTCTTCTGCCGCAACTACACGATCGACGGGCCAGCGATCGGCACCGCCTGCTAAGCGCATGACACGAGACGGCGGCGCTCCCCTCGGGATCGCCGCCGTCTTCGTTTCCCGCCGCTCAGGCGATAGGCGACTCCTTCGACTGGGCTGCACTGACCAAGTGAGAGCCCGCGGGACTGCTCACGAGTCGGGCCGACTGGTGTGAGCAGACGCAACAGCCCTCCCCCAGGCCCCCACCTCGATCCGAGTCTCGAGGGGGTGGTACTCCTCTTCGTTCTCGCGTGCGCGCGCGTGCGCGCACGAGAGTTCGATCCACTCTTAGGCCGGCCAGCCGGCTCCTTTCGCCGAAGGTCAAAGGACGGGATCGCGATGCGGCTCGGATGGGCATGGTCTTGCGCTGGGTAACTGAGCGGAAGGCCGCCTTAGTAGCGTGAGCCTCCGGTGCGTTGACAGGCTCTGCCGCAGCGCGCTAGCGTCGTGCGCGAGGGAGGAATACGTGGGCGATTGTGGCTGTCGCCGGCCCGCAGTTCGATGAGAGACGACCTGGACGCCCGCAGCAGGTA
>DATADW010000318.1:0-2352 GCA_036258335.1 Acidimicrobiia bacterium | reverse complement strand
CAGTCGGGGTTGACCCAGATATCCACCGGATCCATGAACCCGAGGAAGTGCCGGAGCCGCTCCTCCATCAGCGCCTCGCCGGGGCTGTGCGGGCTGTGGACGTCGAAGACGCCGGGGCCGATGGCGAGATGGCCATCGTCGAACAGGTCGTAGAAGAGCCTGATATACCGCTCGTCCTTCGACCGGGAGAACTCCACCGATGCCACGTCCACCCCGGCGTCGCCCCAGAGCGGGACGATGTCGGCGAAGTCGCCGTAACACATGTGGGTATGGAGCTGCACGCGGGGCGGTCCGGCGAACACTCTGGCCAGCGCCGCCCTCACCCCTCGTGAGTACACGTCGCGCAGCCGCTCGGCGTCGGCCGTTGGCAGCGGCCACCGCTCGCGCACCGCCGGCTCATCGATCTGGACGACCCGGGCGCCCGCCTGCTCCAGGTAGGCCACCTCCTGGGCGATCGGTTGCGCCACCGCCCAGAACAGCCTGTCGTCCGGCACGCCGGGGGGGCGGAAGCTCCAGTTGACGATGGTCACTGGCCCGGTGAGCATCCCCTTTACCGGCTTGGTGGTGGCTGCCTGAGCCACGCGCCATTCGCGCACCGTCATTGGCTCCGAGATCGAGGGCGGTGCTGCCAGGATCGGCGGCCGGACGCATCTCGACCCGTACGAATTCACCCACCCGTTGTTGGTGGTGAGAAACCCGTCCATCCGCTCCCCGAAGAACTCGACCATGTCGGTCCGCTCGAACTCGCCATGGACGAGGACGTCCAGACCGGCCTCCTCCTGCCACCGCACCGCCTCGGTGATCAGTCGGTCGATTTCGTCGTCGTACTGATGCTGGTCGATTTCGCCTCGGCGCAGCGACACCCGAAGCCGGCGGACCTCGGCCGTCTGCGGCAGGCTCCCGGTGGTTGTAGTGGGGAACGGGGGAAGGTCGAGGTCCGCTTGGGCGGCGCGCCGCTCCTCCCTCGGGGCCCTCGGCTCGACATCGCCGATCGGCGGGAACTCCGGCACCGAAGGCGCGGGGGTCGCCGGGTGCCCGCCCTCCTGCAACGCTCTTGCCCAGGTGGCCAGGGCGGCGGCCTTTTCACGGGCGAACTGGAATCCCGCAGGCAGATCTTCACCCGCGGTGGTCACCGGGAGGAACATCAGCGATGTGGATGGGGCAACCAGCACGTCGGTGTCCTCGGGCAACTCGGCCAACAGGGCGGCCACCGGCTCGTACGGGTCGGCCCAGACGCTCCTGCCATCCATCACCGCCACCAGCAGCCGGTCGCGTCCCTGCCAGGGCTGCTCGGCCAGCCGCTCGGGCACCGTCTGGACGACGGCACCGGCATCGGCGAGCCAAGCGGCGGCGGTGCCATCCACCGATCCGAACTGGACCGTGATCAAGGGACGGAGCGTCGTCGGCAGCTCACTGTAGGCGGCTTCGAGGATGGCGTGGTCTTGGTCATCGAGTTCCAGCCCCAGCGACGGCTCGTCGAGTTGCAGTCGAACATCGGTGAACGTGTCGGCCAGCTCCCACAGGGCACGGCCGACGCTCCGGGCGATGGCGACCGGGTCGCCGGCGACTCTCGACAGCTTGACCAAACTGAACGGACCGAGGATCACCCAGGTGGTCCCGTCGACCGGGACCCGCCAGGGGAGAGGTTTCAACGTCGTGGCCGGGTCGGTCAGCTCGGGGACCACGTAGTGGTAGTTGGTGTCGAACCACTTGGTCATCTCCCAGGCCTCGTGGTCCGGTGTCCCCCTCGCCAGGTTCGACACCCGGACGAAGGGGTCCGCGTCCTCAGCCCAACTAGGGACCGCCCCCAGCATCACCGCCGTCTCCAGGGTCTGGTCGTAGAGGAAGAAGTCGTCTGTGGCGCTGCCGACGAGGCGGCGCTGCTCCTCGAGGTGGTCTTCCTTGAGCTGCTCGATCCGCCCCTCGAACTCGTCAGAACTCGTCTTGCCCGACCAGCGGCCTTCCAAGGCCCACTTGAGCTCGCGGTTCGGACCGATCCGGGGGTAGCCAACGAGATGGGGGGTCACGGCGTTTCCCCCTCGAGGCGATGACAACACGGGCTGGCGTTCATGGCGTTCTCCTCTCTTCCTCGACGCGCTCGTGAGCGCCTCGAGGCGGGAGAAGTCCCGCCTGTCGGCGGCTCATCGTTCGGGCATTGGCACCGTGCCCAGAGGCCGGTTGCCGCGGTGTCGCAGGGCCCGTCCCTCGACCGCTCTCGATGAGCGCGTTGCCACGAGTATGCCATGTCCAGAGCCCGCCACGCACCTTCAGTGGGGTCAGCGGACCACGGTCAGCTGATGGGTGACGCTGCGGTGTCTCGGCCGGAACCCGAGCCTCCGGTAGAGCCCGTAT
>DATADW010000317.1:0-2067 GCA_036258335.1 Acidimicrobiia bacterium | reverse complement strand
ACCGTGATGGGCCATGGCGCGCCGGAGTCCCGGAGTCGGGTGCGGGGCGATGGTGTGACGTGTTTGAGATCCGCGACTGGTTGATCCAACGGTGTTTCATCTACCTGGATCCGGATTACGCCGGCAAGGACACCACCCGATACCCGTGGCTCGCACTTCCGTGATCGAGGGATTCCCTCCGGGCTGAAGATCAACCTCCGGGGGTAGATCCCTCGATCACGAAGTGCTGGCTCGGGCTGCGACCAAGCGCGTGGTGCACGTCAGACGAAGAAGCCCGCGTTGACGAGAACCCCTGGGTTGGGTGCGCCACCACCCGGGTCGAAGCAGCGGACGCGGAGCTTCGTGGCGCCCCCGTTAACGGTCCACGACTGGATGACGCAGTACATCGGCGGCGTGCCCATGATGCTGGCAAACGCGTGCCCGCCAGGCGTTCCCGCCGCGGGGAAGGTAATGAGGTAATCTCCGACGCCGAGTTCCGAGACCGACGGGGCAACGCCACCTGAGCTGGTCCAGCCGGCCACGACGGGCGGGTTAACGTAGTTATCCACTGTGGCCGATACGGGCACGACCCCGCGGGTGTAGGAGAGCACGAATCGGGTGTTGACCGCGAGCCCGGTCGGCCCATAGCAGCGCACCCGAAGGATCTCCGGGTCGACGAAGACCGCTGGGTCCAGCACCTGGCAGTGAGCGGGGCTCGGTCCGTACGCGGTGACCCGCAACGTGCCCGACATCCACAGTCCGGCATTGTCCTGACCGAACGCGCCCAGATCGACGGCGTAGGAGCCCACGCCGGTCGGAAAGACCGTGATCGGCTGGCCGGTCGAGTCGTACGAGTACAGCGCGGATGGTGTGTACCCGCCAGCCGGTGGGGTCGGGTCATTGCTCCACAGGTAACCTCGGGCGGCGCCGTCGGTGCGGTTCGTCACATGGGCGATGAACCGACTGTCCGCTGGTACGCCGGCCGAGGTGAAGCAGCGGAGATTGACGACCTCGTCGCCGAGCGAGGGTCCCCACGAACTGACGGCGCAGATGAAGTTGTTGCCGTATGCACCGACATGGGCCGCGCCTCCGGTGCCAGCCATGCCAACGAAACGTACCTGGTACGTGCCGACCGCCGATCGGATGATCTGGACGGCGCCACCAGCCGAGTTGTACTCGTATCCAGTGGCCGAGATGTAGTTCGGGTTGGCCGGTTGCCAGCCCCACACGTAGCCCTCGATGGGAGGGACCACCGTCACGATGGAGCCGCCGCCGGCCGAGGCCGACGAGGCACTTATGACGACGGATAGCAGCAGCGCGGCCGCCGTGACGGCCGACTTGACTAGGGTTCGCATGTGGATATGAGGCGGTAGGGTCCGCGCACCAACGCTTTCTCGTTGTCAGACACCTGACAGTCAGCGCGGCTATTCCGGGCGCGCGGCGACTTCGAAGGTGGCCAGCTGCTGATGACCCGGCGGTCGTGCCGGTATCGGATCACCGCATGAGGAAGGCGGGCATTCGATAGCTGATCCGGTGGATCACCTTCGCGCCGACTCGCACATGCTCGTCGGAATCCCATGCGAAGTCGAATGCGTTCGCTAGGCGGTTCATGATGTTGAAGATCAGATTGACGTGTAGGGCGTCGATGATGGCCTCGTCGGGCACGCCAGCGGTCCTCACCGCTTCGATGTCGGGAGGGCCGACGAGTTCGGGTGTGCGGGTCACCTTGTCCAGGAGGGGCAGCACCGCGGCGACCTGGGGTCGCACCGAGGACAGATCGTCCACGTCGATACGGCCAGCCGATTCGACTCGGGTCGTCTCGGTGTGGATACGCGCGCAGAACGGGCATTCGTTCAGCCGCGACGTGTACGCGGCCAGAAACTCGCGCTCGCCGGGGCTCCAGTACGACGGACCGCGGAGAACCTCAGGGCCAAGGTCGAACATCGGGCTTCCGAAGAACTGGGGTCGGTAGAGCGCCATCTGGGCAATCGCGTCGAGGCGTTGCCGGGTCAGTCGGCGCACCAACCGCATGAACAGCCGCGCTCGCAGCCGATGCCCGTTCTCCAGAATCGGCAACCGCATGTCAGG
>DATADW010000316.1:0-7195 GCA_036258335.1 Acidimicrobiia bacterium | reverse complement strand
TGAGGCGCTGCGCGGTGCCGGCACCGGCCTCGACCGGGTCGTGGCCACCACCGTCTATGTGGTCGCCGCCGAGCAGGCCGATCTGGCGACGGTTTGGGAAGAGGTGCGCGCGTCGGAGCTCAGCGCCGGGCCGCACACCTCCACTCTGCTCGGTGTCCCCTTCCTCGGCTACACCGGTCAACTGGTCGAGATCACGGCAGTTGCCGTTGTTCCGGAGGACTGAAGCGGCTTCCGCCCGACAACTTCGCCCCAAATGATTGGGACGTCACCCCACTGCAGGAAATGGCGTCCCATTTCGTTGAGGCGCATCCCATCTGCTGGGTCGACCTCGAGCATGGCCGCGTAGAAGTGATCGGTGCCGATCTCGGTCAACTCGGCGCAGACCACCACTTCGAGACCGGCCGCCGTCATCGCCTTCTCGAGCGCGGGCATTGTGGCGCTGGACTTGCAGGCCCAGATCTCATGAAACCGGTCGAGGTCGCGTCGCTGGGTGTCGTCGAGAGGGCCGCTCCGTTGGAACACGTCCTTCACGTAGAGGGTGCCATCCGGCCGGAGCACTCTTGCCAACTCACCGACTAGGGCTGACAGATCGTCGCTGTAACAAGTCGCCTCCATCACCACCACCGCGTCGAACCGGTCCGCTGCGAAGGGGAGCCGGTGGAAGTCGGCGAGATGGAGGTGGACCCGGTGGGCTACACCTGCCTCAGCCGCCAAAATTCGGCCGAGCCTGACCTGGACCGGGGAGACTGTGACTCCGTGGACGATCGCCCCGAGATGCCGGGCCATCGCGATGGCCGGGCCTCCCACCCCGCACCCGGCGTCGAGCACCACATCCCCAGGGCCGATGCCGGCGCGTCGCGCCAGCATCACCGCGGAGGCATCGGGATCCTCGACTGCGCCGGGAGAGGCCGGGATCAACCCCGATTGGAAGCTGGAGCCGGCGCGCCGGAGGAACGTCTCCGACCAACGGTCGTAGAAGGCGGCCGCGCTCTGGGCTGCCGGTCGTTCAGACGAGTTGGGGCCCATCGTCGAGCGGTCGCAGGGTCGAAGCGTTTTGCTCCAGTGCGATCAGGTCTTCCAACTGCCGGACGCCGTCTCTGCTTATGTAGATGCCGGCCTCGTCCAGTACCTGGCGGACATTGGCGTGTTCGGCGAATAGCGCCTCACGGAAAGTGCGCGACTTGATCACCTTGCCGAAAACCGCCTCCGGGATCTCGTTGAGGAAATCGGGTGCATCGGGTGCATCGGGTGCCTCGTCCATGTCCTCTCCACTCGACTATCGCGGGATGCTACGCGGGTTATCTTCGCGGGGGCGTCTCGAGCAGCCACACCAACAGCCGCTCAAAGCGGTCGGCGGCTGCTCGTTCAGTTTTCTCCGCCCACCCCGCCGCTTCGGGCACGCCAAGATCCCTGCCCAGATCGATTACGTCTTTCAGTCGACACTTGATCTGGTCGAATACCCGATCCATCCCCCCGATGAGCCTGCCTCTCGTGAGCGGAGACTCGTCTCGGACACCGAGCAACGTGTGGACCCAGGTGCGGTTGCCTACGGAAATGTCCTTTGCGGCGTGCCCCAAGTCGTTGATCAACTGAAGCGCACTGGTCGCTGCGATGACCATCTGCTCGAAGTCCGATCGGAGTGGCCAGGCTCCAGTGGCGTCGAGTACCGCCACCCCTGGCACCACCAGTGGCCTCGACCGCTCCATTACCTGGTCGAACGCAGCCTCGTCGTATCCACCTGGGTTGGCGCGGACCTCCGCCTCGAATTGCATCGCCTCGGCGTAGCGCAACATCACACCGCTGTGCCACCGCCAGAAACCGGGGCTGAGACCTATCGAGCCAAGCCTCGACTGAGCCGACGCCAACACGGCCGACGAGAGCACCGCGATGGCGCCAGGGTCGCCCATCTCTTCGTCGACGAGGTCGTCTTGGAGCCTCACCGCGTAGTAGCCGATCGCGCCTGCCGCCGCCGCCGTCTCCACCATTGCTTCGTCGGCCGCCCCACCTGACGCGGTTACGGCTTGTGCCGCCCACAGCGGAACGAGCACGATCGGTTGGGCGAAACTGTGGAGGTAGTCGGGCGCACCCGCTGACACCTCGGCCCGTCTAGCCAGCATGGCATCCCAAATGGCCCGCGACCTGGGCCCGAGCTCGTCGGCGAAGGTGACGGTTGCTTGGCGGGCGATGGTGGCCAACCGGTCGGGCGAGGGGAACGCCACACTTGGGAACCTAGGTGGAGGGCCGCCCCGGTAGGCTCACGTTTGGGGGTGGGTGTCCATGCCGGGGTCCGCCGACCTTCTCGCCAGCTTTCTCCCGGGGCCATTGCGGCTCCGCCTCGCCACGCGGCCCGAAGTGCCCGAGGGGCTGCTAGCCGAGGAAACCGATCTGGTCGCCATGCAGATGGACGTCTCCGGGTTCTCTGGGCTCACCGAACGGCTCGCCGCCGATCCAACGATCGGCACCGAGGAGATCGTTGCCGAGCTCAATCGCTACTTCCACGGACTCATCGGGACGGTCGATCGGCATGGTGGCCTTATGGTCGGCTTTGGCGGCGATTCGCTGGTTGCGGTTTGGATGACGGGAGCGTCGCCGGCGGAGGCGGCTGCCGCCGCGGGCGATTGTGCCCTGGACGCCCTGGACACCATTTCCCGCCTCGGCGGCGGCTCGCAGCGCGGCCTCGACTTCCGGATCGGGATCGGTGCCGGGCGAGCGGTCATGCTCGACTTGGGCGGGTTCCGGGGACGGCGCCAGTTCCTAGTTGCGGGCCCCGCGGTGGCGGCCATGGGATCGGCGGTGGTCGATGTGGCGCCGGGACAGGTTGCCGTGAGCGGCGAGGTCGCCCGACTGCTGGGTCAGAGCCGCTATGTCCCCACCGCCTCGGGCATGTTCCGGCTGCTGGCGGCCGAGCGTCGATCGTTGGAATTTGCCGCGATGCCGCCGGCGCGGCTCGACGGGGACGTGTCACCCGCCATCGAGGCCTACCTGCCCGCCGGCATAGTCGAGTTCCTCGGTGAGGACGAGGCGGTCTGGCACAGCGAGTACCTAACCACCACCTCGCTCTTCCTCAACATGAGGGGGCTCGATCTGACCGACGCCAGGGACCGCAACGCCCTTCAGTTGGTGGTGCGCACGGCCCAGGAGACATTCGATGATTACGAGGGCACCCTCACCGGGATCCTGGCCGACGACAAGGCACTGACCCTTCTCGGCGTGTTCGGGCTGCCCCCGCTGGTCCACGAAGAGGATGCGCTTCGCGCCGTGGCTGCAGGGCAGGCCCTAGATCGGGCACTGCTCGATATCCGCCTCGACCATGGGATCGGGATCACGACCGGTCGGGCCTTCACCGGCCTCTACGGAACAGATGTGTTCCGAGCCCGCGCCGTCGTCGGTCCCAGCGTCAACCTGGCGGCCCGGCTGATGCAGGCCGCCGGGAACGAGGTTCTGTGCGACCGGGCGACGAGGCGGGCGACCAGGGGGCGGGTCCACTTCGCCCCGCTCGCCCCGATCCGATTGAAAGGGCACGAGGAGCTGGTGGAGGCGTACCGGCCCATCTGGACCGTCCAGCCTGGTGTGACCGCGACCGACTTGGGACCGCTGGTCGGGCGGGATGACGAGCGGAGCGTGATCCAACGACGTCTGGGTGCAGCCGCCCGGGGTGAGCCGACGGTTCTCGTGCTGGAGGGTGAAGCCGGGATCGGCAAGACCCGGCTGGTGGTGGAGGCAATGGACACCGGCCGCTTGTTTGGTTTCACAGTGCTGACCGGAGGAGGCCACCCGGTGGAGACCGCCCCCTACTCGGCGTGGCGCACCCTCTGCGGCGAGGCCCTCGGTTTCGACACGATCGTCGATCCCACAGAGCGGATCCGGGTGCTCCGGCAGCGCTTCGAGGCAATCCCCGACGGGGCGGACCTCGCCCCGCTGCTGGGCGTCGTGCTTGGAATCGATGTCCCGGGCACGCCGGTGACCGCGGCGCTCACGCCGGAAGGGCGTCGGATGCGCACCGCCACCGCCGTGGTGGAACTACTCCGGTCCCTCGCCGGGACCCCGCTGCTCATCGTCATCGAGGACTGCCACTGGCTCGATGCCGCATCGTGGGACCTGCTCAACCAGGTCCACCAGGAACTCGCAGAAGCCGCGCTGCTACTCACCACCCGCCCTTTCACCGGAGAAAGACCCGCGGTCCTCGAGGAACTGGTATCGGCATCGGAGGGGAGTCTCCTGCGCCTGGAGCGGATCCCGGCTGAGGCGGCCCGTCGGCTGGCAGGCGACCGGTTCGGGGTTGCTGAGCTGCCCGAGGATCTGGCTGCTCTGATCGAAGCCAAGGCGGAGGGGCATCCCCTGTTCATCGAGGAGCTCGTCTACTCGCTGCGTGACCAAGGCTATGTCGAGGTGGTCGGGGGCAACGTGGCGACGGCGGTGCCCGGCGAGCGGCTCGCGAACCTCGACCTCCCAGACACCGTCCACGGTGTTACCTCGAGCCGGTTGAGTCGGTTGAGCGCTATCGAGCAGACCACTATCAAGGTGGCGAGCGTGTTGGGAGGCGGCTTCGACGCCCACCTCCTCGCTGCGATCCATCCGCTGAGCCTCGACGAGGGCCTCATCGCCGAGCAGCTGGACGACTTGGCGCGACGCGACCTGATCAGGCCGACCGAGACCGGGTTCGCCTTTCGCCACGCCGTTGTCCAGGAGTCGGCATACGAGCAGTTGCCCCTTTCGATGCGTCGGCGGCTTCACGAGCAGGTGGCGACGAAGATCGAAGAAGCTGGCTCCGATGCTACGCAGTACCCGCTGCTCGCCCACCACTGGGAGGCCGCCGGCCACCTGGAACCGGCTCTCGATTACCTCGAGGGAGCCGGAGCCGCCGCGCTCGAAGCAGGTGCGTTCGACGACGCCGCTTCCTTCCTGAGCGCGGCCCTGGTCAGAGCGGACCAACTCGATGCGCGAGGCAGCGAACTTCCCGCCACTCGCTGCGCCTACATCCACCAATCACTGGGGGAAGCGATGGCCGGACAGGGCCGGCTCGAGCCGGCGGCCGACGAGTACCAGGCGGCTTTGGCCAAGCTCGGACACGGGCTGTCCGGAGGTTGGTTCCGGGCTACCGCCGGGTTCATCAAGGACGTCTTCGTGCAGATGATGCATCTGCTCGGAAGACGGCCCAACCCGGGTCCCAAGGTCGCCGTCACACGACAGGCAGCTTTCATCCTCTCGGTTCTGGGCCAGGTCCGTTACTTCCAGGCCGATGTGCCCCGCTGGCTGGTGACCAACCTGCGTTCCATCAACCTGGCCGAACGGGCGGGGGACCCCGGGGTAGCAGGTCCCGCCTATGCCGGTCTGGGAAACCTGGTCGGATCGATCCGGCTTCACCGTCTCGCTCGTCGCTACTTCCGGTTTGCCAGGGCCGATCCGATGCGGCCGCTCTTCGAGGGTCAGCCGGGACCGCTCGCCGCCAAGATCGAGCGAGACATCACCACCCCATTCCACGTGGCGGCCGACCTCTCCGAGGCCGTCCATCTGCTCGCTGGAAAGGCCGACCACAGTGCCGAGGTGATCGACCTGCTCGACAGGACGGTCGATGCCGCCGAGCGGATCGCCTCGGATGCCTATGGGGCCGCGCTCGCCGTTCGTGGGTTCGCTCGAACCATCTATGGCCCGCTCGACCTGGCGAGACAGGACCTGAGCGAGCTCGCCGCCGATGGTCACAGGCGCGATCAGCCGCAACACGAGACCTGGGCCAGGACACTGCTCATACCGCTACTGGTTTACGCGAGCGACATCGACGGAGCGGTCCGCTCCAGTGATGCAGCTTCATTGGTGGTGGAGAGGGCCGACAGCATCTCCCTCGGGCTTCACCTCACCACCCGGGCTCGCGCTCTCGTAGCCATCGGGCGCCGCGACGAGGCTCGAGCGGCGCTGGCCGAAGCCGCCGGTGCGTTGCGGCCGTCCCCGATCTTCCTCCACCTCACCTCCTACACCGCTTGGTGCGAATCCTGGATGGTCCTGGCTGCCGGCGGGGACCGCGCCGCCCTCGCCGAGTTGAAGTCGTGTCTTTCGGGTCTGCGCCGCTACTCGCTGCTGCTTCCCTTTGCACGCGCCCGGCTCCAGCTCTTCAAGGGGAGGTATGCGCTGCTCAAGAACCGCGTCGCCGCAGCCCGGCGCCACTTCTTGAGGGGCGTCGGCTACGCAGACGCCGCCGGCCTGACCTGGGATTCAGCCCGGCTACACGCCGAGGCAGCTCTCCTCTTGCCCGAAGGGCAGGAACGGTCGAGACACATCGAGATGGCTGCTGCCGCCGAGGCTCGGCTACAGAGTGGACAGGAACCCGCGCTCGCCGCGGGATAAGCGGACCCTGCGGGCGGTCTACTCCCCCCGGAACTCGGGGGGACGCCGCTCTTTGAAGGCGGTGATCGCCTCCACCAAGTCGGATGACTCGAGGTAGGCGGCATTCCACAAGGCGACATGCTCCAGGCCCTCGGCGATGGAGCGACGTCGTGACTCCCGCATGACTGCTTTGGCGCCCTGAACGGCCAGCGGCGAATTCGCTGCGATCGCTTCAGCGAGTGCTGCTGCGTCATTGAGCAGGTGGTCTTGGTCGGGGGAGACCCTGCTCACCAGACCGATGGCGAGCGCTCTGTCCGCATTGATGTCGGCGCCGGTGAGGACCATCTCGGCGGCGACAGCATGGCCGACGACTAGCGGAAGCCGCTGCAGCGTTCCCAAATCGGCCACTAGTGCCATCCTGGTTTCCCTCACGGAGAACACCGCATCGGAGGCGGCAAGCCTGATGTCGCACGCCGTGATCAGGTCGATCCCTGCGCCGAGGCAGTATCCGTGAACCGCGGCAATCACCGGTTTGGGGCATTCCTCGAGAGCCGAGATCGACCGTTGCAATCGGCGAATCTCGTGGTAGAGCCTCCGTTTGCGCGCCGCGTCAGAGCCACCGGGCGCCGACCGGAACTTGGCAAGGAAACCGAGGTCGATCCCCACCGTGAATGCCGGTCCTCGGGCTGCGACGACCACGACCCGAGCGTCGGCATCGTCACCCACTTCAGCCATCGCACGACCGATGTCGTCGAACATCTCCGAGGAGATGGCGTTGCGATGTTCGGGACGATCGAGCCAAACCGTGGCGATCGGTCCGGACCGCTCGATCGAGACAGTCTCGGAGTGGAAGGTCACCGTGGCACGGTAACGGCGT
>DATADW010000315.1:0-2953 GCA_036258335.1 Acidimicrobiia bacterium | reverse complement strand
ACAGCTACTACGACAAGGAGCTCGAAGTCAGGCTGTCCCGCTCCTACGGGCCGGGGAGGTACGACCCGAGTTACGAGGAGCAGGGGGTCGACTACCCCATTGGGTACGTCCGCTGGACCGAGCGGCGCAACCTGGGCGCCTTCCTCGACCTGGTTGCCGAGGGGAGGGTCGACCTCGTCCCCCTGATCTCGGAGGTATTCGACTTCGACCAGGCTGTTGAGGTCTACGACCGGCTCCACGACGGCTCGCTCGGTGGGATCGGCAACGTCTTTCGCTACCAAGCCCCCGACCTCCCCCAGCGGGAGGTGCGCAACCCCGCGGGTACCACCAAGCGATCGGCGGTTGCGGCGGGTGACCTGGTCAGGCTGGGAGTGATCGGGTGCGGCAACTACGCCAGCACGATGCTGTTGCCCCACCTCAAAGGGCGTGACGACGTCGAGTTGGCCACCGTCGTCACCCGCAGCGCCCTCTCCGCCGCCACCGCCGCTCGGAAGTTCGGGTTCTCCACCACCGCAACCGACCTCGATGGGCTGCTCGCCGACGAGCGGATCCCCGCTGTGCTCATCGCCACCCGTCACGAGAGCCACGCCGCCCTCGTGGTGAGGGCGCTCGAGGCCGGTAAGGCGGTCTTGGTCGAGAAGCCGCTCGCCGTGGACCGCGCCCAGTTGGACTCGGTCGCCGCCGCCGTCGCCGCCAGCGGAAACGACCGTCTGATGGTGGGGTACAAC
Organism: Acidimicrobiia bacterium; assembly: GCA_036258335.1. GTDB lineage: Bacteria > Actinomycetota > Acidimicrobiia > Spongiisociales > DATADW01 > DATADW01. The sequence goes on along the minus strand of DATADW010000315.1, from coordinate 2,225 downwards.
CGGCGGTTCGCCCCCATGCTCGGCGCGCTGCGCAGCAACTTCGGTCCGCTCCATCACCCCGTCGTGGTCGACTACACGGTCAATGCCGGGCGGCTAGAGCCGGGTAGCTGGTATGGCGACTCCGAGCTCCAGGGCTCCCGTTTCGTGGGCGAGGGCGGCCACTTCGTCGACACCGTGTCGTGGTGGCTGGGCGCTGACCCGGTCGAGGTGTCGGCGACCGTGGTCGGGGATGATCCCGACAACCTGGTGTGTCGGCTCCGCTACCCCGATGGGTCGGTAGCGACTATCTCCTACCTGACCGAAGGGGACCCCGGTTACCCGAAGGAGACATTCACCGTCGTCGGTGAGGGCCGTGTTGCCCGTATGTCCAACTTCAGGAGGGCCGGGCTGTATCGGGGCGGCCGCAGGAATCGGATCAGATCCGGGCTCCCTGGTGGCGTCGACAAAGGCCAGCGGCGCCAACTCGACTCGTTCATCGAGGCAGTGCGGCGGGGCAGCCCCATGCCCATCCCGTTCGAATCGCTCCACCGCACCTCCGAGGCGACGTTCTCGGTGGCGGCGGCAGCACTCTCCGGCCGGGGTATCGCCATCGGCTCGGCGGCGGGGAACTGAGGAGCGAGCGTGGACCTGGAGTGGTACCTGCGCCGGTTGGGGCGAATGACCCCGGGTGAGGTGGCGGGGCGCGTTGCCGACCGCTTCAATCAGACCACGCTGCGGCTCACCGCCCACCACCGGAAGCCCACGGTGGTGCGGACTATGCCGTTCCGTGCCCCCATGTCCAACCTGTCCTTCCAGGGGGCCGATGGGGTGCTCGCCGCAGCCGATCAGTTGCTCGAGGGCAGGTGGACCGTGTTGGGCGTCGTTCGGGCCGACATGGCCCCGACCCCCGACTGGTTCCTCGACCCGGTGAGCGGGATGCGTGCGCCTCACGACGTGTTCTCCCACGACATCGAGTACCGCGACCCGAGCCGCGTCGGGTCGATAAAGCAGATCTGGGAGCTGTCCCGCCATCACCACCTGACCGTGCTCGCCGCCGCATACGCCATCACCGGCCGGGCCGGATACGCCGAGATGTCCGCCGAGCACTTGCGCGATTGGTGGAAGCGCAACCCCCTTGGCCGAGGGCCCCATTGGATCAGCGGGATCGAGTTGGGGATCCGCGTCATTTCTTGGACCTGGATCCGGCGACTACTCGCCGGCTGGTCCGAGGTCGAGGGGCTGTTCGACCTCAATCCGGACTTCCACAGCCAGCTCGCCTGGCATCAGTGGCACCTCGCCCGGTTCTCCAGCCGTGGGTCATCGGCCAACAACCACCTCCTTGCCGAGGCGGCGGGTCAACTGGTCGCCGCCACGGCCTTTCCCTGGTTCCCCCAGTCGTCTCGATGGGCCGAGCAGGCACGACTGCTGCTGGAGCGAGAGGCGGTCGTCCAGACCTTTCCGAGTGGGCTCAACCGTGAGCTCGCCACCGACTACCACGGGCTGGCCATGGAGCTCTGCATGGTCGCCGCGGCGGAAGCCGACGCTTCGGGCCAGCCGCTGAGTGAAGGCTTCTGGGAGACGCTGCGGAGAATGAGCGACGCCCTCGCCGCCGTCGTCGACGTCCAGCTCCATCCACCCCGTCAGGGGGACTCCGACGATGGGATCGCCCTCCTGATCGATCCCGGCCAGGATCGCTGGGCTTCGCTCCTCGCCACCGGTGCCGCACTCTTCGGCGCCACCGGCTGGTGGCCGGAGCTACCTGGGACGGACCTCCGAACCTGGCTGATCACCGGGCTGGCCAAGCCGCCGCCGCTGGCAGCCGATCGCCCATCAATCCGACCGGACCTCTTCGGTGACGCCGGGATGGTGCTGCTTCGCACCAGCCAAGGCGAGACACCAGAGATCTGGTGCCGCCTCGACGCCGGACCGCACGGTTTCCTCTCCATCGCCGCCCACGCCCACGCCGATGCGCTTTCGGTCGAGGTTCGCCACGACGGTGTGGAGGTGCTTGCCGACCCCGGCACGTACACCTACCACGCCGAGCCCGAATGGCGGTCTTACTTCCGCTCGACACGAGCCCACAACACGCTGGAGCTCGAAGGCGTCGACCAGTCGGTGTCGGGTGGGCCCTTCCTCTGGACCCGCCACGCCGACACCCGTCTCGACAAGGTCGACGCGACGAAGAGCGCCGCCGCCAGCCACGAGGGTTACAGCCGGCTCGAACCGGGGCGGCTCCACCACCGCAC
>DATADW010000314.1:0-2410 GCA_036258335.1 Acidimicrobiia bacterium | reverse complement strand
CTTCCTGGTGGGGGGGGTCCACGACGGGATCAGGCAGATGTTCCGGGTGGTCGAGCACGCCCGGATGATGATCGGGACCAAGTCGGCTGCCACGATGTCCACCGGCTATCTCAATGCCCTTGCCTATGCCACCGAGCGGGTTCAGGGAGCCGACCTCACCGAAGCGAGCGACAAGTCGGCACCGCGGGTTCCCATCATCCGACACCCGGACGTGCGCCGGATGCTCATGGAGCAGAAGGCGACGGCCGAAGGTCTGCGGGCACTGGTGTCGTACGCCGCCGCCGCCCAGGGTCTGGCGGAGACTGCACCCGACAACCTGTCGCTGGCGGCGCGGTGCGACCTGCTGCTTCCGCTGGTGAAGGGCTACGCCTCCGAGAAGGCCTATGAGGTGCTGGCCCGATCGCTGCAGGTGCTCGGTGGCTCGGGGTACACCGAGGACTACCCGCTCGAGCAGTACATCCGTGACTCGAAGGTCGACACGGTCTACGAGGGCACCACGGGCATCCAGGCGCTCGATCTCTTCTTCCGCAAGATCGCCCGGGATCAGGGGACAGCGGTCCAAGAGTTGCTCACCGAGATGAGGGCATTCGCCAAAGGCGGGCCTGATGACGAGCTGACGCCGGACCGGGATCTGCTGGGGGGCATGCTCGACGACCTGGAGGTACAGCTCGGAGCGATGGTGGACCATCTCATGGCCTCGCTAGGCGGCGACACCGACCGCATCTACTCGGTGGGGCTCCACACCAACGCCCTGTTGGCATCCATGTCCGAGGCAGTGATCTCCTGGCAGCTCCTTCGTCACGCCGAGGTCGCCTTGGCGGCGCTACCCACCGCCACCGCCGACGCATCGTTCTACCGGGGAAAGCTGGCGGCGGCCAGGTGGTTCGTCCGCCACAGCGCCCCCCAGGTCACCGCTCGGCGAGCCGACGCAGAAGCCGAGGACGGATCGCTCATGCTGTTGGAGGACGCCGCCTTTTGAGTGCTGGGTTCTGGTGTATCCCCCAGTGAGGGGGAGGCGCCAGCGCCGCGAGCGGTGGCGGTGACTGGGGCGAGCGGCGGCAACCACCATCCCCCCAACCCACTCCCTCACCGGGAGGGGAGCTAAACCGTCGTCTAGCCCCGTTCCTGAAGCACCCACGTGTTGCCGTCCGGGTCGCTGAGGAAGGCGAACGAGTTCCAGCGGCCACCCGGCCCGTCGACCCAGGCCCCCGCTTCGAAATGGCGGACCCCGCTGATGTCGGCTCCGCGGTCCAGGAGTTCGGCGCGTGCCGCGGCGACGTCGTCCACCACGATCTGCAGACCGCGCAACGACCCGGGTGGCATCTCGGTTGTTTTGAGCTGGATCGAGCAACCCGATCCGGGTGGCGTGAGCTGTACCAGGCGCTCGTCTTCGGATACCTGGTCGTCCAGATCCACGGCGAACCCGAACTGGTCGCGGTAAAAGGCCAGCGCTTTGTCGATGTCGGACACCGGCACGGGGACCACCTCGAGCTTCCAGTCCATAATGCTCCCTTCTGGGCAGACGCCGGGACATTCTGCTCACCGATGGGACCATTCCGGGTCGCCTAGCATCCCGGCGCCCATGAAGATGAGCCGTGAACTTCGCCTTCAGTGAGGAGCAAGAGGAGTTGCGGGCGACGGCGCGCCGCTTCCTCGAGCAGAAGGTGCCATCTTCGGTCGTCCGTCGGCTCATGGATACCGACGACGGTTTTGATCGGGCGCTGTGGCAGGAGAACGCCGCTATGGGTTGGCAGGCAATGGCCATCCCGGAGCGATACGGGGGCGCCGGCTTCGGTTTCGTCGAGTTGGTGGTGCTCCTTCAAGAGATGGGGAGGGCGCTGTACCCGTCGCCCTTCTTCTCGTCGGCAATCCTCGGGGCGTACACCATCCTCGAGTCGGCCGACGACGAGCGCAAAGAGAAGCTGCTCCCCGGGATCGCCTCGGGGGAGCACAGGGTGGCCCTCGCCATCACCGAACCGGCTGGCCGCTGGGACGAGCCGGGGATCCAACTCGAGGCGTTGCCCGATTCCGGGGACTGGGTGTTGAGGGGGACCAAGTCGTTCGTGATCGACGGGCACACCGCCGACACACTGATCGTCGCCGCCCGGACCTCGCTCGGTCCCGCTGGCATCAGCCTGTTCATCGTGCCGGGCGAGGATGTGACCCGCCGCCAGCTCGACACGATGGACACGACGCGCAAACAGGCCGAGGTGGTGTTCGATTCGCTCCGGGTCCCCGGCGACGCGCTGCTCGGCGCCGAGGGCGATGGGTGGCCGATTCTCGCCAGGGTGCTCGACCTGGCCTCGGTGGCGCTGGCTGCCGAGGCGGTGGGCGGGGCCGAGCGCTGTCTCGAGATGTCGGTCGAGTACGCCAAGACGCGGGTTCAGTTTGGCCGTCCCATCGGATCGTT
>DATADW010000313.1:0-1770 GCA_036258335.1 Acidimicrobiia bacterium | reverse complement strand
TGCTCCTCCTCCAGCCCCGGCTCGTCTCCCGGAGGCAGCTGGCGTGCCGACCAGGCCTTGCCGACTAGGTCCTCCCATGCGACGGAGACGTCGGTCCCCCTCACCGCGGCAACCCCCCCGGAGAGCACCACGTCTTCTGGAGCTGCCTCGAGAACGTGGGCCGCGATGCGACGCAGCTTGGCAGCAACCAGGCGGGCCGCCCCGAGCACCCCGCTACCACCATGGGCCACCGAGCGGGATCCCGATGTGCCCCAGCCGTATGGCGCCGACGCGGTGTCGCCCTGCTCGACGCGCACCTGGGCCGCCTCTAACCCCAGCTCGGCGGCGACGATCTGGGCGAAGGCGGTGCGGTGGCCCTGGCCCTGGTCGAGCGTCCCTGCGGATGCGGTCACCGATCCGTCGGGGTGAACCGTGACCCGGCCCGCTTCCCATTCCTCGAACCCGCAGGCCTCGACATACGCGCCCAGCCCGATCCCGAGATAGCGCCCTTCCTGGCGCGCCTGCTCCTGGCTCCGTCGCAGCTCGGCGTACCCGGACAGCTCGAGCAGCCGATCGAGCGCTCTCGGGTAGTCGCCCGAGTCGAACGTGTACCCACCCGCCGAGGCGTATGGGAAACGGTCGGCGCCGATCAGATTGACTCTTCTCACTTCGGCTGGGTCGAGCCCGAGCTCGCCCGCGATCCGGTCGATCACCCGCTCCAATGTCAGCGTCGCCTCGGGCCGCCCCGCTCCCCGGTAGATGCCCATGGGCGCCCGGTTGGTATAGACCCCGCGCTGGCGCCACGCGTAGACCGCTATGTCGTAGGGACCGGTACCTATCCGCGGCGTGGACGGCACCGGCGCCAGAAAGCGCTGACGGCAGCCGAGGTCGACGATCGAATCCACCCAGAGCCCGAGGATCCGTCCGTCGGTGCCGGCAATCGCCCGGAAGTGATGCCGCTGCGCCCTGCCATGGCCGATCACGGCTATGTGCTCGCGGCGCGACTCCACCCAACGCACGGGGCGGCGGCACCGTTGGGCTGCGATCACCGCCAGCATCTCCTCCTCCGCCAGGTCGAACTTGCACCCGAATGCACCCCCGACGAAGGGCGTCACCACCCGGACCGACGACTGTGGCATGCCGAGCGCCTTGGCCAATTCCTCGGCCATCAGATGGGGCGCCTGGCTGCTGAGGTGGACAGTGAGGGCGCCATCACCCCACTCCGCCAGCACCGACCTCGTTTCCAGGGGGCTTGGCACCACCCGCGGATGCTCGATGGTCCCCTCGACCACGGTGGCGGCGGCGAGAGCAGCGAGCTCCGCCGGGTCACCGCCCTTTCGCTCATAGGCGACATTCCCCTGCATGTCGGGATGGATCGCTGGTGCTCCGATCGCCTCCTCGGGGTCGTTCGCCACCGGTAGAGGCTCGTAATCGACCACCACCAGCTCGGCCGCGTCGAGCGCTTGCTGCGGTGTCTCGGCGATCACCGACACCACCGGGTCTCCCACCATCAAGACACGACCCTGTGCCAGCGGGCTGCGGGGCGGGATGTTGCGCCGCGGATTGGGAGCCGGTGGGCCGTGGATGTCGACGACGTCCTCGGGACGCAGCACCAGAACAACTCCGTCTGCTGTCTCCGCTTCCGAGGTGTCGATCGCCTCCACTGTGGCGTGGGCGTACGGGCTGCGGACCAGCGCCATGTGCGCTGTCCCCGCAGGAAGCAGATCGCCGGTGTACCGGCCCTCCCCGGTGATCAGCGCCACGTCCTCTACCCGGCGCAGGGGAGAACCC
>DATADW010000312.1:0-1972 GCA_036258335.1 Acidimicrobiia bacterium | reverse complement strand
GAGCGGATCTTCTCCACCTGGACGATGCTGGCCGACGGGGTGGTGCTCAACTTCGCCGAGTCGATCGAGACGGTCCAGGCCAACCTGCGCGAGATCCAGCCGACGCTGTTTTTCGCCGTCCCCCGGATCTGGGAGAAGATCCACGCCACCATCCTGATCAAGGGCCAGGACGCCACGTTCTTCAAGCGGCTCTGGTTCCGCGGCTCGATGAAACTTGCCGACATAATCGGCAAGCAGAAGGTGGCCAATGGGGGCGACCACACCTGGGTCAGTCGTCTGCTCTACGGGATCGGGTACCTCTTCGTTTTCCGCGCCCTGCGCGAGCGGATCGGGCTCCGGCGCTGCCGCTGGGCGGGCTCGGGGGCGGCCCCCATCGCCGCCGAGGTGCTCCGGTTCTTCCTCGGCATCGGGGTGCCGGTGTACGAGTTGTACGGGATGACCGAGAACTCGGCGGTGGCCACCGTCAACCTGGTCCACCGGATGAAGCTCGGGACGGTGGGGGAGCCTTACGCCGGCACCGGGCTCCGCATCGACGAGGAGACCGGGGAGATCCAGACCAGGCACCCCGGGGTGTTTCTCGGCTACTGGCAGGACCCGGCGGCTACGACCGAGTCCTTCACCGAGGACGGCTGGCTCAAGACCGGAGATGTCGGCGTTTGGGTCGACGGGACCCACGTCAAGATCGTGGACAGGATCAAGCACATCATCATCACCTCGGGTGGGAAGAACATCAGCCCTTCCGAGATCGAAAACCGGCTGAAGACCTCGCCCTGGATCAAGGAGGCGATGGTGGTTGGCGACCGGCGCAAGTTCCTCTCGGCGCTGGTCGGGATCGAGTTGGACACGGTGGGCGACTGGGCGACGAGACGGGGCATCCCGTACACGACGTACCGGGATCTGACCGAGAAGCCCCAGGTGCTCGAGTTGGTGCAGCGTGAGGTCGATCGGGTCAACAGCGAGCTGGCGTCGGTCGAGCAGATCAAGAGGTTCTGCATGATCCCCAAGGAGCTCGACCACGAGGACGGCGAGCTGACCGCCACCCAGAAGCTGAAGCGCAACGCAATGGAGAGCATGTTCTCCGACCTCGTGGAGTCGATGTACTGATGCTCCGGCGGCTCCTCACGCCGTGGCGAGGGAGACGATGACGGCGGTGGTGTTGGCGCAGGCGGCCCCCAATGAGGCCCTGGAGAAGTTCCTCGGGATGCTGGTCAACGGCCTCTCGCTCGGCGCCATTTATGCGGTCCTCGCCATGGGCTTCGTCATCATCTTCAAGGCCACGCAGGTGGTGAACTTCTCGCACGGCGCACTGGCCGGGCTGGGCGCTTTCCTGGTCGCCGCCTTTGCTGTCACCCTCAACGTTCCCGGCCGGTGGATACCGGGCGCCCCCGAATGGGTGCAATGGGCCCTGTCGGCGCTGTTCGCAATCGCCGCTTCGGCCCTGGTGGGGATGGCGCTGGAACGGGTCTTCATCCGGCCGATGATCGGCGAGCCATTGTTCTCGGTGGCGATCATCACGCTGGGGATAGACATCGTCGTGCGCACCATCACCGACGACTTCATCGGGACCGACATCCGCCCCATGGGCGACCCCTGGGGAGCGACGGTGGTCGACCTGGGACCGGTGGTGATACCCCAGGTGACCATCGTCCAGTTCGCTGTGACGATCGTGCTCATGGCCGGGATAGCACTCTTCTTCCGGTCGAGGACCGGGGTGGCGATGCGCGCCACCGCCTTCGACCAGGAGGCCGCCATGGCACAGGGGATCTGGGTAGGGAAGATCTTCGGGATCGCATGGGCCATAGGGGCCGGGATGGCGGCGGTGGGTGGAATGTTCGCCGCCATGTTCCCCCGGGCCACCGGGGTCTCGGCGGCTACCGCCTTCATCGCCTTCCGCGCCTTTCCCGCCGTGATCATCGGCGGGCTCGATTCGATCGTCGGTGCCGTCGTGGGGGGTCTCTTGGTCGGCCTGGCC
>DATADW010000311.1:0-3436 GCA_036258335.1 Acidimicrobiia bacterium | reverse complement strand
CAACGTGGTCTACCCGCCGGTCACCGACACCGGATGGGTAACCCCCGCCGTCGAGGCCTTCGTGGCAGCAGACGCCGACCACTTCCATGTCGCACCACCCGACGAGGTAGCAGAGGTCATCGCCTTTCTCGCTTCCGATCTCGCCCGCCTCATCACCGCCAACGTGATCCAACTCCGCTAGGTGCCCGGCGCGACGCTTCAGTCCTAAAGGAGTAGCGCGATCCCGATGGCGAGCGGATAGACATGGGCGAGGATCGGTGGGGAGAGTGGCCCGCCCCGAAGCGCGATAAAGCCGAGAGCGAGGACCGTCCCCAGAGCGACGCCTGCCCATCCGAGCCAAGCGGGAGCAATGCCCGTGCTGATGAGAGCGCCTCCAATCAACACCCAGGAGCCATAGGCGCTCAGCATGTGGAAGACGTGGATGGTTCCCGCCCACCGGTGCCACGATTCGAATCCAACGGGCACCCGCCCCGTTTTCCGAGTCTCGTCTGCTGCTCCCTCCTGCACCGTCAGACGGAAGATGAGCGCCACCAGCCAAAGAACCGCCCCCAGCCCGAAGAGGCCGAGCGCCATGATCGACAACGTCCTCTCACCGTTGGCCAAGAGCAAAGCAGCCAGCAATGCCACCCCCAGAGTCGTGACCGTCACTCCTAGGCACATCCAGGTATGGATCCAGCGAAGCCGGCGGCGATCCTCGGCCATGGCCGCCAGTGCCGCGGGCAGCTCCTGTTGGTAGAGGGCTGGTTTCCAGAAGACGGCACCCACTAGGAACGCCAGGAATCCGGCGATCAACACCACCCCCGCCCATTTGACGTCAGTCACTTGCAGATTCTCGTAGCCATCTGGCGCCAACAGCTCGCTGGTCTCAACGCTCGTCGGATGGTTTGCATCGAACGCCTCGATTGCTCTCTCTTGTGGAATGCTTGCGCCATGGCGGGAGCACCGGCAGGCGTGAAGCATTTCAACAGAATCGCCCTACTTCTAGCGGGGCACCGGTTCTTCCTCCTCTGGGTGGTGCTTAGGCATCGAGGACGCAGGACCGGCAAGGATTACGCGGTTCCCCTTGCGGTCATTCCGACCGCGACGTCCTTCATCATCGCCATGCCGTGGGGACGGGAAACGGACTGGATCCGCAACGTGCGGGCGGCTGGGCGCTGCACGGTGCGATGGAAGGGCGCCGACTACGAGTGCACCGAGCCGACCTTCGTTGACAAGCCCGTTGCCCTCGCAGCAGCCCGTGGTATGACTCGACGCATGCTCCACCGCCAGGAATTCCCGCACGGCTTTATCGAACTCACCCGTAGCGCCGTCGCCTGAAGAATCCTCAACCCGATTTGACCAACGACGCATCCTCGAGTTCTTGTCGGAGCAACCGGTTTAGATCACTTCACCGATCAGGGCTGAGTCAGGTTTCGGGTGTTGGCGGCTCCGGTTCGCCGATGTGGGCTTCGATGGCCCGGCGGATGTTTCCGTGCGTCCGGTCCTCACCGAGGCGGTCGAAAAAGCCATCGCGCTCGAGCACATCGCGGACCGCCGGTTTCACCCGGGCGAGGCGAAGCGTGACGCCAGCCTGATTCGTGAGCTCGAGGATCTCAGCCATCTTCGCCGCCCCCTGCGAATCGATGAAGTCGATGGCCGTGCAGTCGAGCACGATCGCCGTGATGTCGGGGGTCGACAGGGCAACCTCCCGTACCCGATCCTCGAGGGCGTCCGAGGTGGCAAAGAAGAGGCCGCCGTCGAGTCGAAGGACCACGATGCCCGGAAACTGCTCATCAGCGGGGTTTTCGGCGAGCTCCCGGAAGACACCCGTGCCCGGTTCCCGTCCCAACAGCGGCATCGGCGGGCGGGTCGCCACGGAAATGAGCCAGAACAAAGAAAGCCCGATCCCGATCATCACACCGGCTAGGACGCCAAAGAGAAGCGTTCCGGCGATCGCCGCGAGCGCAATCCAGAAGTCAAATCGTTGCACCCGGGCGAGGCGGCGCATCTCGGGCACGTCCATCATCCCCATCACCACGGCTTCGATGATCACCGCGGCGAGCACGGCCTTGGGCAAGCCCGAGAACAGTGGCGCCAGCACAAGCAGCGTCAATAGAACGATGACACCCGAGGTGAGAGAGGCAAGGCCGGTACGGGCGCCGGAATGGTCGTTCAGCGAGCTCGCCGAGAGACTCGTCGAGACCGGCATTCCCTGGAACAAGCCCGCCCCCACGTTGGCCATGCCCTGGGCAATCAACTCCTGGTTGATGTCGATGCGGTAACGGTGTTTGGCCGCGAACGCCCTCGAGTCGCCAGCGGTCTGGGAGAACCCGATGAGGACCAGCGCCACCGCGGCGAGCGCGATCGTGTTGGCGTGGTCGATCACTTGTTGCCACTGCGGGAGCGCGACGCTCGGGAGCCCTCTCGGGACGTCGCCCACGAGGGCGACACCGCGGGCACCGAGATCGAAGATCCATGTGGCCAAGAGGCCCCCCACCAGCAGCACGAGCGCTCCGGGGATCCGTGGCGCTATGGCGCGCAGACCGAAGATGACGGCGAGCGAAATGCCGCCAACGAGCACCGTTGCCCAACTGCTGTCGCCGAGAGACCCGAACCATGAGCGCAGTTCCTGGAGCGCGTTCGCGCCGCTCGCATCGGTCCCGGTCAGTTTGGGCAGCTCGCCGATCACGACGTCGATCGCCGCTCCGAACAGGAAGCCGGTGACGACGGCACGGGAGAGGAACTGCGCGATCCACCCCATCCTGAACACCGCCAGGAGCAGGAACAACAAGCCGGACGCCAAGGTGATCGTCGCCACGAACGACGCGACATCTTGGGTTCCGGTGATGGCGGCCGCCAGGACGGCGCTCGCCGCCACGGCCGCCAGTGCCGAGCTTGGCCCGGTCGAGATCTGACGGCTCGTTCCGAAAACGGCATAAATGATCGCGCCAGCCGCGGCGGCGTAGAGACCGTTCTGCAGTGGTACGCCAGCGATCGCGGCATATCCGAGATTCTTCGGGACGATGAGCGCGGCCACTGCGATCCCAGCGACCAGGTCACCCTTTAGCCAGCGGCGATCGTAGGACCGGATCCAATCGACCATCGGGACGAGGTGCCGCCTTTCCCGCCCGTGGTCCCCCACGCCACCTCGAACCATCGGTCCCGACACTAACCATTTCCGGAATCCCCACGGAGAAACGCTCCTCGCACCACAGACGTATGTGACCGGCCGCCCGTACGGGATCAAGCTTCGATTTGGCCGTCAGTACATCCTGCCCGGCAGAAGAGGGAGCGTCCCCGACCCTATTCAAACGGAGTTCCGTTGTGACTCACTCGAGCTCAGACAGAACGCCTCGATCGCCACCTTCGATTGCTGATTCGGATGCGGAGCGCGGGCGAGGGCGAGCGGTGAGCAGACATGCCGTCGGTAGGGTGCGCCGATGGCATCCCCGGGGAC
>DATADW010000310.1:0-5223 GCA_036258335.1 Acidimicrobiia bacterium | reverse complement strand
AATCGATTTATGCGCGATCTGGTCCGAGCTCTGCCCAAGGCAGAACTCCATGTCCACATAGAGGGCACTCTCGAGCCGGAGTTGATGTTCCGGCTGGCGGAGCGCAACGGGGTCGAAGTGGGATTTCACACTGTGGACGAGGTGCACGCCGCATATCGTTTCCTCGACCTGCAGTCGTTCCTCGACATCTATTACCGGGGGGCCGCCGTCCTCCGCACGGCCGAGGACTTCACCGATTTGATGCTGGCCTACCTGGCCAGGGCCGCCGCCGATGGGGTCCGTCATGCCGAGGTGTTCTTCGACCCGCAGACCCACACGGGGCGCGATATCGGTTTCGATGTCTTCCTGCCCGCACTGCATCGGGCATCGGTCGAAGCCGAGGAGCGGCTGGGCATCACCTCGTCGCTGATCATGTGCTTCCTCCGTCACCTCACCGCCGCCGAGGCATCGGCGACGCTGGAGACGGCGCTCCCATACCGTGACATGATCCTTGGTGTCGGGCTCGACTCCACCGAGGTCGGTCACCCACCAGTCAAATTCGCCGACGTGTTCCACCGGGCGCGCCAACTCGGGCTCCGGGTGACGGCGCACGCCGGTGAGGAAGCCCCCGCCTCCTATGTGTGGGGTGCTCTCGACATCCTGCGTGCGGAGAGGATCGACCACGGTGTCCGCAGCGAGAACGACCCCGCCCTGGTGGAGCGGCTAGTCGAACAGCGGATCCCACTCACAATGTGCCCACTGTCGAACCTTGCCCTGCGCGTCGTCGACCGGCTCGAGGACCACAACCTGAAGCGTCTGCTCGACCGTGGTGTCGTGGTCACCATCAACTCCGACGACCCGGCGTATTTCGGGGGCTACGTCCTCGACAACTACGCGGCGGCGGCGGCGGCGCTCGACCTGTCGGCGGGAGACATATGCCGCTTGACGCGCAACTCGATCGAAGCGAGCTTCATGGGTGAGGAGCGCAAGGAGCGGCTGATCGCTGAGCTGCTCGATGTGGCGGAGGAGAACGGGGTGGCCATCGCCCCCGCGCCATGACCGACGATCTCGTGGTGCGCGGCACCAGGGTGGCTCTGCCCGTTGGGTTGCAGCCGGCGGCGGTGACCGTCACCGGTGGCCGTATCACCGGGGTCGTCGGCCACGGGGACGGGCCAGCGGGGGCGAATGTCCTGGACGCGGGAGACCGGCTGGTGTTCCCCGGGTTGGTGGACAGCCACGTCCACGTCAACGAGCCGGGGCGTACGAGTTGGGAAGGATTCGCCACCGCCACCAGGGCCGCAAGCGCCGGTGGCACAACGGCCATCGTCGACATGCCGCTCAACTCGATCCCGCCCACCATCGACCGGGCATCACTAGCGGCCAAGCGCCGTGCCGCCGTGGGCCAGTGCGCCGTGGACGTGGCCTTCTGGGGTGGGCTGACCCCCGATTCGGTGGACGAGATAGAGGCGCTCGCCGGTGAGGGGGTTTGTGGTTTCAAGGCGTTCCTCGTCGACTCGGGTGTCTCCGAATTCCCGCCGGTATCCGAGGATGTGCTCCGAAAGGCCCTACCCAAGCTCGGCGCCCTCGGTCTCCCGCTGCTGGTCCATGCCGAGCTCCCCGGGCTCATCAGGAACTGCCCGTCGGGTGGCTCGTACCTCGATCACCTGGCGGCGCGCCCGTCGGCGGCGGAGGATGGCGCGGTCAAGATGCTGACCGACCTGGTCGAGGAAACGGGTGCTGCGGTCCACATCCTCCATCTCGCCTCCGGCGACGCCGTCGAGTTGCTCGCAGCCGCCCAGAAGCGCGGTTTGCCGATCACCGCGGAGACCTGCCCCCACTACCTGGTGTTCGCCGCCGAGGACATCGACCCGCGGGCGACCCTCTTCAAGTGCGCCCCGCCGATCAGAGAGCGCAGGCACCGCGAGCTTCTGTGGGAGGGCATGGCCGCTGGCACCGTGGGGATGGTGGTGTCCGACCACTCCCCAGCGCCCCCGGAGATGAAGCAGTCCTCAGGTGATTTCGCCGCCGCCTGGGGCGGGATCTCTTCGCTTCAGCTCAGGCTGGCGGCGACCTGGACGGCGGCGGCCGCCCGCGGCATCGCCGTCGAAAAGCTGGTCGGATGGCTGGCAACGGCCCCGGCGAGGCTCGCCGGTCTCGACAAGGGGACGATCGAGCCAGGGAAGGACGCCGACCTGATCGTGTGGGATCCCGACGCGGAGTTCACGGTCGAGCCGGCCGGTCTCCACCACCGGCACCCGCTGAGCCCATATGAAGGCATGACGATGCGCGGCGTCGTCGAGACAACCATCGTGCGCGGGCGGGTGGTGGCTCGAAACGGCGAGGTGGTCTCGCAAAATGGCGCGCTGCTGGCGAGGGAGCACCGATGACCGACCTGATCGATCTGGCCTCTGAGCAGGTTGGTGGCGCGGTCCTGGCGGTCAATGACGAGTTCTTCGCCCCTGCAGCCAACCTGGTCAAGGCGACGACTCCGGAGTGGCGGGAGGACGTCTTCACCGACCGTGGCAAGTGGATGGACGGGTGGGAGAGCCGTCGGCGTCGCTCGCCGGGACACGATTGGTGCGTCATCCGACTCGGCATCGCCGGTGAGGTCAAGCGGGTCGTGGTGGACACCACGCACTTCCGAGGCAACTACCCCGAGGCCTGTTCGGTGGAGGCGTGCGGGGTGGGCTTTGACGACGCTCTGCCCGGTGCAATGTGGGAGGAGTTGCTGCCCCGCAGCGAGCTCAAAGGCGACGCGGTCAACGGCTTCGATGTGGAGGGGGGACGAAGGGTCACCCATCTTCGGTTCAATATCTTCCCCGACGGAGGGGTGGCGCGACTCCGGGTGCTGGGTGTCCCGCTGCCGGCGCTGCAGGAGGTGGCACCGGAGGGAGCGCTCCCGGATCTGGCCGGTGCCGTCCTCGGGGGGAGCGTCACCGAAGCCAGCGACGACTTCTTCGGATCGGCCGATGCGCTTCTCCGACCGGGTCCCTCCTCGGGGATGTTCGACGGATGGGAGACGCGCCGCCGCAGGGGCGAGGGGAACGACTGGGTAAAGGTGTTGCTCGGGCTGCGCGGCACACCACGGCACGTCGTGGTGGACACATCGCACTTCAAGGGCAACGCTCCGGGGTCGGTCGCCGTCGAGGCATCTGCGGACGGGGAGCGTTGGATCCCGATCGTCGGGCGGCGCGGGGTCGGTGCCAACCGCCAGCACCTCTTCGAAGCGGAGAGCGACGTCGAGGCCGCGCTGGTCCGCCTCGACATCTTCCCAGATGGTGGCGTGGCTCGTTTCCGGGTTTACGGCGATCCCACCGCTTCGGCGAGGGAGCAGGTCCGGGTTCGCTACCTCAATGCGCTCTTCGAGGAGGAGGCACACCGCTTCTTCGGAACCGCCTGCGGGTCGCTGCGCTGGGTGGAGCGGATGGCCGCCGGTCAGCCCTATGCGAGCGGGGCTGCAGTGCTCGAGGCCGCCAACGCGGCCTTCGACATGCTCGGCGAGTCTGATTGGGAGATGGCCTTTGCCGCCCACCCGCGGATCGGCGAGCGCGTTGAGGGGATCCCTGGGCGGGAGCAGGCGGTGGCGGTGTCGACCGCCACCGGTCGGGAGAAGGAACTGGCCGAGGGGAACACCCGATACGAGGAGCGGTTCGGGCGGTCTTTCATCATCGCCGCCCAGGGGAAGACCACGGATGAGGTCATCGAGGCGATGGAGCAACGCATGAACAACGAACCAAAGGCAGAGCGGCTGGCCGCCGCCGCCGAGCAGCGAGTGATCACCGAGCGGCGCCTGCGGCACATGCTCTGTCTCGGACCGGCCCCGACATGACCACGGTGAGCACTCACGTACTAGATCTCCAGACCGGGCGCCCTGCGGCGGGGATCTCCGTCCGGCTGGAGCGGCTCGGTCTCGACGGGGCGGAGCTTGTCGGCAACGCGGTCACCGACGAGGACGGCCGGGTGGACGGCCTTGGGGGAGAGGTCGGCTCCGGCGATCATCTGATCACCTTTGAGACCGCCGATCATCCCTTCTATCCGGAGGTGGCTGTCGTCTTCCGTGTTGGTGACGGCGACGACCACCTCCACATTCCGCTGCTGCTCAGCCGCTACGGCTATACCACCTATCGGGGGAGTTGATGCTCGGTCCAAACCGGTATGGGAAGTCGGGGGTGCGAGTCTTCAAGCTGCACCGGGGACGCGATCGTCACGAGATCACCGATCTGACGGTGCGGGTGCTGCTCTCCGGTGACTACCGCGAGGCACACGTCGCCGGTGACAACCAAGAGGTCCTCCCCACGGACACGATGAAGAACACGCTCTATGGTCTCGCGCAGGACCACCTCGGACCCGAGATCGAGCGGTTTGGGCTCCACGTCGCTCGTCATCTGCTCGACGCGTCCGACGCCGAAGAGGTCTCGGTAACGCTCTCCGAACAGCGCTGGGACCATATTCCCGGAGCGGGGCACGCGTTCTCTGCATCGGGCGCCGAGCGCAAGTTGGCTCGGGTGGTGGTCAAC
This sequence comes from Acidimicrobiia bacterium, assembly GCA_036258335.1. Classification (GTDB taxonomy): domain Bacteria; phylum Actinomycetota; class Acidimicrobiia; order Spongiisociales; family DATADW01; genus DATADW01. The sequence goes on along the minus strand of DATADW010000310.1, from coordinate 727 downwards.
GGGCATCGGGAGCGGGTCATCGCAGGATTGAGCGGTCTGCTGCTCCTCAAGAGCGCGGGGTCGCGGTTCTCCGGCTTCCCGTGGGACAGATTCACCACCCTGGAGGAGACCCAGGACCGGATACTCGCCACCCGACTAACCGCCTGGTGGACCTATTCCGATCCGCTCGACGACTACGTAGTCATCTGGGATGAGGTGCGGAGCACCCTCCTCGAGTCCTTCGCCACCTTCGACAGCGCCTCGGCGCAGAACCAGGGATACGAGATGGGTCGGGCTGCGTTGGCATCCCACCCCGAAGTCGGCGAAATCCGACTCCGATTGCCTAACGTCCACCATCTCGAGGTCGATCTCACCCCCTTTGCGATCGACGACCGAGGGGTGGTCTTCCAGCCAGTCGACAAGCCCTACGGCGACATCGCTCTCACCGTCCAGAGAGACGGAAGACCGAAGACGCAGGACGGAAGTTGAAGAGCCTTCTCCCGAGTGATTGGGAGGCCCCAAGACTCGGTGGGGACGGCGGGGACAGGCGCTCTCGGAAGGATTGAGTAACACCCGCTCTCCGCATGCCGTCCCTCGTCGAAGGAAGGAAAGAAGGGCTCAGCGACTCGATTGACCCATCGGAGCGACATTGGCCGATTTGACTTCCGCCTTCCGTCTTCCGACTTCCGTCTAGCCGAGGGCGTCGCGACGTCCCTCCAAGATCCGGAGGAACGAGCGGGTGCGCAAT
>DATADW010000309.1:0-2744 GCA_036258335.1 Acidimicrobiia bacterium | reverse complement strand
TCAGGCGCACCACGTCTGGAACCAGGCGGAGTGCGTCAGTCAGACGAGTCGAGTCCTGTTCCTTGCGGCCCACCAAATACAACGCGAGCACCATGACGCCCCACAACAGGACGAGTCCACCCAGCACCGCCAACGCTGTTTGCCACCACACGCGCCGGACATGCTGGCAGCGTCTCCAGGGTGATGGTCTCCCGTTGCGATGCGATGAACTATGTCGGATCTGCTGTCTCGAGCTCCTAAACGGCAGGGTCCCATTCCCGCTCATCCGGAGGGGCTGCGTTCTCCCGTTGCCTGCTCGACAATGACCCTGACCTCTCGGGCAAGATCGGGCCCGGAGGACAACCCGGGGTCGTTGTGGTCCAGCCCTTCCATCTCGACCAGGGTCTTGGGGCCAGGAGCCGCCTCGTACACCCGTCGGCTCTGCTCGGGCGGGACGATCGAGTCGGCGGTGCCGAGAACGACCAGGAGCGGCGCCTCCAGTGTCCTCACTGTCTCCTCGACCGGGTAGCGATCGCGCAACAAGACCGTCGGCACGAGTGGGTAGTGGGCGCTCGCCACATCGGCCAGCGAGGTGAACGGGGAACGCAGGACAAGGGCATCAGGCAGGGTCCGGCGGGCCAATGCCGTCGCCACCCCGGCCCCGAGTGACTCACCGAGATACACCACTGGCAGCGTTGCATCGAAGGCGAGGGTTGCTACCGCCTCGGCATCGATGAGAAGTCCCTCCTCGCTCGGTGTCCCATCGGTGTCGCCATAACCCCGATAGTCGAAGAGGAGGACCTCCATCCGCTCTGCGGCCAGGCTGCGGGCCAGGGCGACCCGGTGGCTCATGTTCCCCGCGTTCCCGTTGAACACCACTACCCGTGCCATGGCTCGGCCGGTAGCAGGGACCACCCACACCCGATGGGTGATCCCGTCGGATGTCTCGACCGTGGTGACCATCGCCTCGCTGGGCGTTGCGGTCAGGTCACGCTCGGGCAGGTAGATGAGCCGGCGCTGGGCCAGCCACAGCGCGGCGACGAGGCAGACCGATACCCCGGCTACCACCGCCAGGATCCTGATCACCGGTCTGATCCGGTACCACACACTTCCCCAAGCATTGCCAATCGACCTGATGGGCGCACAGTGATGCCCGGCCGTGGCGATTGACGCTGAACCGCCAGATCGTTTCCCAAATCGTGACCCAATCGGCAGCGTCGACACGAGTGTCGGCGAACGCCGAGTACACATTGCCCGGCCGACATCTAGGGAGGCGGAAGCGGTGGGGTCGTGGAATGTTGTGGATGTGAACCGACTTCGATGACGAGCTTTCCGAGGGCGCGGCCTTCCCCGAGGTGGCGTAGCGCCTCGGGCACACCGTTCAGCGGGTAGGTCCGCTCGATGGTGGTGCGGACCGCGCCGGCGACGACCATATCGGCCACCCGGTGCAGGTCCTCTTTGTTGGGGCGCACCATGAGCACGCCGATCCTCCGGCCGCCGGTCGACAGGAGTCTGCCCACGATCGCGGCCGACAACACGGCCCGCACGGATCCGCCCACCACCGCATAGCGGCCGCCAGGGGCGACCGCCCGCCGGATGGCGAAAATCGACCGCTCACAGACCAGATCGAGGATGAGGTCGTAGCGGTTGCCGGTGTTCGTGTAGTCCGTCTGGGTGTAGTCGAGCACGTGGTCGCAGCCAAGAGATCGCATGAGGTCCTGCTTGAAGCCGTTGTCGACGCCAGTCGCTTCTGCCCCCGCGGCCTTTGCCATCTGTACGGCGAAGGCGCCCGTTCCTCCGCCGGCGCCGTTGACGAGGATCCGGTCCCCCGGCTCGATCCTCCCCAATGTGCCCTGGAGGGCGATGACCGCGGCCTGGGGGAGGGTGGAGGCATCGGCGAAGGTGATCTCGGCAGGCTTATTGACGATGGGCGCCGTCTCCGGGACCACGACGTACTCGGCGAAGGCGCTCCCCCCGTGGTACATGACGTCGCCGAACACTTCGTCACCGGGTCGGAACGACTCCACCGCGCTCCCGACCGCCTCCACCCGACCGGCGACGTCCGAGCCGAGGATGGACCGGTGGGGTCGGCGCAGCCCATGCATCCTGGCGTAGAGGGGTTTTCCGATGAGGCCCTCCCAATCCGACCGGTTCACCGACGCCGCCTCCACCTTGATGAGAAGGTCGCGGTCGCCGGGAACGGGGGTCTCCACCTCGCGCATCTCGAGAACGTCCGGAGGTCCGTACCGCTCATACACGATCGCCTTCACGATTGCCTCCATGCTGGCACCGTGCCGACCAGCGGGCAGCCTGCCCGGTTCAGCTCGCCCGCCGACTTGGGGAATGAGGACCAGAGCCACAAAGGGGCCAAGACGCTTCGAATATCTCGTCTTCGCTTAGGGCCGTGGCAGGTGTGAACAGTCAACGGGCCTTGTGTTTCTAGGTCGGGTTGGATCGGCGGACGCTCATCGGGGCGATGAGCGAGTCCAACCGAAACAGGAGGCAGTGACCAAGGACAAGGCTGGCCTGGCCCTCCGCCTGTCGCCGGATATGTGTGCGGTTGCTGTGGATCGGACGGGGGGCGCTTAAGTAACCCTTGACGGGTGCAGCCCGGTGGGCGGTTGGGGTCAGGAAGTGGCGGTATCTCTGGATTCTCGCAAGTCTTGGTTGCGCAGGAAGGTGAGGACTGCGGCAACGCGACGATGATGTGCGCCGTCCTCGGCGCTGAGAGCCAGCTTGGCGAAGATCGAGTTGATGTGTTTCTC
>DATADW010000308.1:0-6004 GCA_036258335.1 Acidimicrobiia bacterium | reverse complement strand
TGGGGCTGGGAGCTCGAGCCGAACACGTTCGGCACCAACCTCGCCATTTTCTTCTCCAACTTCTACGTGCTCAATACGCTGGTCACCGGCCAGTGGGTGGTCTTCCGGGATGCGGTCCAGCACCTCATACTCCCGGCTCTGGCCCTCGCGACGATCCCCATGGCCATCATCGCCCGGATAACACGTTCCTCGCTGCTCGACGTGATGGGTTCGGACTACATCCGCACCGCCCGTGCCAAGGGGGCGGTCGAACGGAGAGTTGTCATCCACCATGGCTTGCGAAACTCGCTGTTGCCCGTGGTGACGATCGGCGGGCTCCAGTTGGGGTTGCTCCTCGGTGGTGCTGTCCTCACCGAGACCGTCTTCTCCCTCGCCGGGGTGGGCAGTGCGCTAGTGGACGCCATCTTCTCGCGCGACTTCCCAGTGATCCAGGGGTTCACCCTCGTGGTTGCCCTCATCTTCGTGATCGTCAACCTGGCAGTGGACGTCTCATACGCCTACCTCGACCCCAGGATCCGCCACGGATGAGCTCGCTATCGCTCGCAGACGGCAGACGGCAGACGGCAGACGGCAGCCAGAGCATCTATCGCCTCGCCGTGGACCGGCAACGACCTCTTCTTTTCCGTCCCCCCGGAGGGGGGAAGGGACCCGCTGCGCAGCTGCGGGTAGGGGGGCTGTCGAATCTCCCAACGGTGTTTTCACCGGACTGCCGTCTCCGATCAACCATTCTGCCTTCCGCCTTCCGCTTCGGAGCGCAGCGAGCATGACTGAGCCGAGGTTGCACCCCGTCGACCATGCGGGGACCATGGACCCCATCGAGCAGATGGCCGAGGAGGGCCGTCTCCTCGGCCCACCGAGCTCGACATGGCGATCGACGGGCAGACGGCTACTGCGGCGCAGGACCGGGGTGGCCGGGCTGATCATCATCGGGCTCCTCGTACTGGTGGCGATCTTCGCCCCCCTGTTGGCCCCGTACGACCCCGAGGTGGGTCTACTAGGTGAGCCAGGCGAAGAAAGACGTTCCGCGCCGTGCATCCACCTGTTCGGCTGTCCCGAGGACCAGCCGCAGCACATCATGGGGCTCGACAGCAACGCCCGCGACGTCTTCTCCAGGATCGTCTACGGGTCGCGGATCAGCCTGACCATCGGGTTCACCACCGTCACCGCAGCAGTGCTGATTGGCGCGGTGCTCGGCGCCATGGCCGGTTTTTGGGGTCGCTGGCTCGACAACTCGGTGATGCGGGTGATGGATGTCGTGCTCGGGTTCCCGGCGCTGCTGCTCGCCATCGCAATCGTGGCGGTGCTTGGCCCCGGCCTCACCAACGCCCTATTGGCAATCGCCATCGTGTCCATCCCTGCATATGCCCGGGTCATGCGCGCCTCGGTACTCCAGATCAAGGAGCTCGACTTCGTAACGGCATCGAAGGCGCTGGGAGCATCGAACAGCAGGATCCTCCTGACCAGAGTCATCCCGAACGCACTCACCCCGCTTGTGGTGCTGGGCACCCTTGGGATCGCCGCCGCCATCCTGGAGGCAGCCGGCCTGTCGTTCCTCGGTCTCGGAGCACAGCCCCCCACCCCTGAATGGGGCACGATGCTGGGCGAGGAGCGCAACCAGGTGTTTTCCGCCCCCCATCTGGTCATCTTCCCGGGGGTTGCCATCATGCTCACCGTGCTCGGCTTCAACCTGCTGGGCGACGGGTTACGCGACGCACTCGATCCGAGGCTCAATGAATAGGACGGAAGACGGAAGACGGCAGACGGAAGAAGCCACAGATCACCTCCTCGAGATCACTGATCTCCGGACCCACTTCTTCACGCACGACGGAGTGGTCAGGGCGGTCGACGGGGTCGACCTCCACGTTGACCGTGGGGAGGTAATCGGGCTCGTCGGGGAGTCGGGCTGCGGCAAGTCGGTCACATCGCTCTCGATCATGGGGTTGGTGCCCCGTCCCGGGAAGATCGTGTCCGGCCGTATCACGTTCGACGGGCGCGACCTGACCAGCATGTCGCGCGACCAGATGGCCAACCTGAGGGGCGACCGGATATCGATGATCTTCCAGCAGCCGACTTCTTCACTCAACCCGGTGCACCAGGTCGGCGGGCAGATCGCCGAGGTCTACGAAATCCATCGGGACATGACGGAGAAGGTCGGCAAGCAGAAGGCGGTGACGATGCTCACCAAGGTCGGCATCCCTGATCCGGGGAGACGCGCCCGCCACTATCCCCACGAGATGTCGGGCGGGATGGCACAGAGGGTGATGATCGCCATGGCGCTGGCGCTCGAGCCGGAATTGCTGATCGCCGACGAGCCGACGACGGCGCTCGACGTGACCATCCAGGCCCAGATCCTTGACCTGATGCGTGACCTGCAACGGGACTCGGGCACCGCGGTCATCCTCATCACCCACGACCTGGGTTTGGTGGCAGAGATGGCCGATCGCGTGGCTGTCATGTACGCCGGACAGATTGTCGAGGAGACCGACGTCCGCACGCTGTTCCGCCGGCCGAAGCACCCCTATACACAGGGCCTCATAGGCTCCATCCCCACGCTGGGCCAGGTCAAGGACCTGCTCGAGGTGATACCCGGTGTGGTGCCCACCTTGATCGACCTCCAACCGGGGTGCCGCTTTGCCGGGAGGTGCCGGGCCAGGGTCGAGCACGGGCTCGAAGTGTGCACCAGGCTCGACCCGGAGTTGCTCCCGCTCGACGACGGTCATCTGGTGCGGTGCTTCCTGTATCACAACCCTGAGACGGAAGGCGGAAGACGGAAGAAGGAGAGCTCGCTTCGCTCGCAGATGGAAGACGGAAGTCGGAAGGCGGTAGCAAGTGAAGAACAAGGCGAGGGGGCGGAGGCGGGAGATGGCTGAGCCGCTCATCCAGGTCAGGGGACTGCGCAAGGATTTCCCGGTGAGGTCGGGGATCCTCCAGCGCACCGTGGGCTGGGTCCAGGCGGTGACCGGGGTCGACCTCGACATCGCACGGGGTGAGGTGGTCGGGCTGGTTGGCGAATCGGGGTGCGGCAAGACCACCCTGGGGAGGATGATGGTGCGTCTGCTCGAGCCATCCGCCGGTACCATCGCCTTCGACGGGACCGACATATCCCATCTGACCGGCGACGAGCTCGAGCCGTTCCGTCGCACAGCCCAGATGATCTTCCAGGATCCCTTCTCCTCGCTCGACCCACGGGCCCCGGTGGGCAAGTCGATCGCCGAGGGGCTTCGCATCCACCGCATCGGAGACGCCGACGAGCGACACGCCCGGGTATGCGAGATGCTCGAGCTGGTCGGGCTGAGGCCGCAACACGCCTCGCGCTTTCCCCACGAGTTCAGCGGCGGCCAGCGCCAGCGAATCGGGATAGCCCGCGCCCTTGTCCTGAAGCCGGCGTTCGTGGTGGCCGATGAGCCTGTATCGGCGCTCGACGTGTCGGTTCAGGCGCAGGTGCTCAACCTGCTCAAAGAGCTCCAAGGAGAGCTTCACCTGACCCTGCTCTTCGTAGCGCACAACCTGGCAGTGGTGGAGCACATCTCCGACCGGGTGGCGGTCATGTACCTGGGCCAAGTGGTCGAGATCACCGACAGGGAGACCTTGTACCGCCAACCGCTCCATCCGTACACCGAGGCGCTCCTCGCCGCCATACCGGTGCCAGACCCCGATCGCCCGCGCACCGGGCATCTGATCGAGGGCGAGATCCCGAGCCCGCTCAATCCCCCCACGGGGTGTCGCTTCCACACCCGATGCCCCATCGCCGTCGAAGGGGTTTGCGATGTCGAGGAGCCGATGCTGCGAGCGCGCCATCCGGGCGGCGATCATCTCGCCTCGTGCCACCTGCGAACCGGCGAGTACCGCCATCTCGACCGGGCCACCGCGGTCGGCACCGGTTCGTAATTCGCAGCTGGGTCAACCGGACCCGGCCACCACCCCGCACATGTCCACCATCCGCGCCGAGTAACCCCACTCGTTGTCGTACCAGGCGATCACCTTCGCCACCCTGCCGGCGAGGACCATGGTCGAAGCGGCATCTATCACCGAAGAATGCGGGTCCCCGATGATGTCGCGCGATACGAGCTCTTCGTCGCTGACACGCAGAACCCCGTTCATCGGCCCTTCGGCCGCATCGGCCAGCGCCTGGTTCACGTCGTCGACGGTGACATCGGTCTGCAACGCGGCCACGGCGTCAACCACCGATCCGTCCTCGATCGGGATCCGGAAGGCCATGCCGTCGCACTTCCCCGCCAGTTCGGGGACGATCTCCGCCGTAGCCTGCGCCGCCCCGGTGCTCGTCGGGATGATGGAGAGCGCCGCCGCTCGGCCCCTTCTGCGCTTCCGGGTTGGGGTGTCGGTGAGGGCCTGGCTCGATGTGTAGGCATGGACCGTGCTCACCATCAGATGATCGACCCCGAAGCGGTCCACCAGCACCCTCGCCACCGGTGCCAGGCAATTGGTTGTGCAGGAGGCGTTGGAGACCACATGGTGCTCATCGGGGTCATAGAGGTGGTGGTTGACTTTGTAGGCGAGCATCACGTCGGCATCGCTAGACGGCGCCGAGATGACCACCTTTCGGGCGCCCGCTGCGATGTGACGCGCCGCGTCGGCGCGGGCGCGAAAGGCACCGGTGCTCTCAACCACCACGTCTACGCCGAGGTCCCCCCATGGGATCTTCTCCGGCTCGCGCTCGGAGTAGAAGCCGACCTTGTGGTCGCCCACCATGATGCTGGTGGCGTCGTTGGACACCTTTCTCGGGTACCAACCGTGGACCGAGTCGTACTTGAGCAAATATGCCAGGTCGCCGATGTCGGCCAAGTCGTTGATCCCGGCCACCTCGAAACGTTCGTCGGCGACGAGCAGCTTGAACGTGCAGCGTCCGATGCGGCCAAACCCGTTGATGCCGATCCGGATCGGATCCATGTGAGCCTCTCTGTAGGCAGATCCCGAAAGCTAGACCTCTGCCGAGCGCGCTTCGGGCCGTCAAGAGGCGAAGATGGCGCCGATCGAGGAGGGCTAATGACAGTGGAGCGGGTTGGCGTCGTCGGGGCGGGTTTGATGGGGTCCGGGATCGCCGAGGTGTGCTCCCGTGCGGGACTCGACGTTGTGGTCCACGAGGTTTCCCCTGCTGCTGCCGATGCCGGCCAGGCCCGGATCGAGAAGTCGCTGGGTCGCGGGGTGGAGCGGGGCAAGCTCGCCGGTGAGGACCGGGATGCCGCTCTCGGCCGGCTCAGCTTCGTAACCGACCTCGCCGCCATGTCAGACCGTCAGGTGGTGGTGGAGGCGGTTACCGAGGACGAGCAGCTCAAGCTCGAAATCTTCAGGGCCCTCGACCAGGCGGTGACCGACCGGGAGGCCCTGCTCGCCTCCAACACCTCGTCGCTCCCGATCACCCGCCTGGCCACCAGCACTTCTCGCCCGGACCGGGTCGTCGGGCTCCACTTCTTCAACCCGGTCCCGGTGATGAGATTGGTGGAGTTGGTGAGCTCGGTCCTCACCAGTGAGGAGGCGATCTCCATGGCCAACGAGTTCGCCGGAGACGTCCTCGGCAAGACCGTGATCAGGGCCAAGGACAGAGCTGGGTTCGTCGTCAACCTGCTGCTCGTCCCCTACTTGCTCGAGGGCATCCGCATGTACGAGGCCGGCTACGCCACCGCCGAGGACATCGACACCGGGATGCGGGAGGGCGCCAACCACCCGATGGGACCGCTCGAGCTGTCCGACTTCGTCGGGCTAGACACCATGAAGGCGGTCGCCGATGTCCTCTACCAGGAGTTCCACGACCCCCACTACGCCGCCCCTCCGCTACTGGTGCGGATGGTCGAGGCAGGTCTCCTAGGACGTAAGAGCGGCCGGGGCTTCTACACGTATTCCTAGACCCCGTTCTCTCAATCGCCGATCGACGCCCGGTCGAAGACGTTCCCGTAGGCAACCTCGAACGACTGAAACGAGTCGGGGAACCCCAAAGTGTCATGCTCGGGGCCCACTGGTATCAGCGACCAGTAGAGCGTTTCCTCCA
>DATADW010000307.1:0-2633 GCA_036258335.1 Acidimicrobiia bacterium | reverse complement strand
CTCGAGAGCCGAGATCGACCGTTGCAGTCGGCGAATCTCGTCGTAAAGCCTCCGCTTGCGCGCCGCGTCAGAGCCACCGGGCGCCGACCGGAACCTGGCGAGGAAAGCGAGATCGATCCCGACCGTGAATGCCGGTCCTCGGGCTGCGACGACCACGACCCGAGCGTCGGCATCGTCACCCACTTCGGCCATCGCACGACCGATGTCGTCGAACATCTCCGAGGAGATGGCGTTGCGATGTTCGGGACGATCGAGCCAAACCGTAGCGATCGGTCCGGACCGCTCGATCGAGACAGTCTCGGAGTTGAAGGTCACCGTGGCACGGTAACGGCGTGGCCCGCCGCGGTGCCCCCTGCGAGCCACTGGTCCGACGATCACTCCGCGTGGATGTCACAGCCCAGGGGTACTTTTCACGATGTGACCGCCACAGGATGGAACCCCCGATCTGGATCACCGACGAGCAGCGCAAAGGCAGGCATGGGCGGCAAACCGTTATGTCGACGAGGTGCTCGTCGCTGACCCTCAGCCCTATTGATGGTGGCCGGTGACTTGAACGACTTCCCCTTCGCCGAACCCGGTGAGGGAGCCGACCATCCGCTGGCGATTCTCGAAGGAATCGAGGGCGGCCCGCCTCACGCCAACCTCGTGCTTCGCGAGAAGGCGGGGAAGCGGTGGACCTTCGCCTTCGAGGACAACAGCCAGGTGCTCGACCACATGCTGGTGGAGTTGCCAGCGCGTTTCGTCGCCGCCGACATCCTCCACATCAACTTGTCGTGGCCGACGGTGCTCGGACTCGACCCTGGCACACCCCTCCACTCGGCCGATCACGACCCACTGGAAGGACGCTACCGCCTCTCACGGTGACGGCAGCCGGCAGCGAGCCTCCCCCGGTGCGGGGAGGGGGAGGGGGTGACTCTCAATCCGCCGACCAGACGGCGGACGGCAGCAAGAGCCTCGGCCGCCCGGGCTATCTCACTACGAAGGCGAGCTTGACATCGGCGTTGTATTGCACGATCCGCCCCTCCGAGATTCGTGCGGTCCAGCGAAGCACCTCGACACCGGTGATCGCGTCGATCGTCTCCGCCGCCTTGGACACCGCCTGATGGGCGGCGTCTTCCCAACTGGTGTCGGACACCCCGATCACCTCAATGACCTTGATGGCGCCCCGGCTGATTTCCTCACTCATGTCATCTCCTGAACAGACGGTCGGGCGATGGTAGGAATCGGTTGGAGAGAGGAGGACGGTATGGAGTTGACCGAGGCGCTTTACACGACACGGGCTATGCGGAGGGTGCGTCCCGACCCCATACCCGACCAGGCCGTGGCGGCCATGATGGACGCGGCGATCCGTGCTCCCTCCGGGGGCAACAACCAGAACTGGCGGTTCATGACGATCAGCGACCCGGAAACCCGCCGCGCCCTTGGACCGATCTACCGGCGGGCGTGGGACCAGCTCAACGCCACCGCTTATCGGGGCAGGCTGGAGGAAGCGGAGCGTGTCGGCGACGGGGCCACCTTGCGCGTGATGCGCTCGGCCAACTGGCTGGCCGAGCACTTCGAGGAGGTGCCGCTGTGGATCATGGCGCTCAACCGCAACGATCCGACCGGAGCATCGATATACCCGGCGGTGTGGAGCTTGATGCTCGCCGGCCGTGGTCTCGGGATCGGGACCTGCCTAACCACCGTGCTGGGCATGTTCGAGGCGCCGGCCGCTTTCGAGGCGCTGGGGATCCCCGCTGACAAGGGATGGATGCTGGCCGCCGCCGTTTCCGCGGGGTATCCCACCGGGAAGTGGGGGGTGGCGACAAGGCGCCCGGCCGAAGAGGTCGTCTACGCAGACCGATGGGGTCAGCCCGTCCGCTGGTCGACGGCCGAGCTGAGCGCCGTCCCAGTCGACCGCTAGGCGATGCCTTCGGGTCGGAAGAGGTCGTCGTGGATGCGGAGGGCGAACCGGTCGGTCATCCCCGCCACATAGTCGATCGCCCTGGTGACATCGTCGGCGTGGTCCTGGCGGTAGGTGTCCGGGACCTCATCTGGGCGGACAATGAAGTGGTCGACCAGGTCCCTGATCGAATGCACCGCTCCGACCCGTTGTCGCTCCGACTCCGGACGGAGATAGACCCGCTCGAACATGAACGAGCGCAGCTGGTGCATCGGCTCCAACACGGCTGGATCCATGGCTACCCGGCCGCACCTCAGCGACTCGTCGATGACGGCAGTGATCATGCTGTCGATCCAGTCCCGCCCCGGGATCCCAAATGTCGAGGTGGCGTCCTCAGGCAGGTCGGACACGGCGATCACACCGGCGCGCATCGCGTCCTCGACATCGTGGGTCAGGTAGGCGATCCGGTCGGCGAACCGGCAGGCTAGACCCTCGGAAGTCCGGGGCGGGGGCTCGATCCTCCACGAGTGAGCGCCGATCCCGTCGAGCACCTCGGCGCTGAGGTTCAGCGGCTCGAGGACGGTGAGCACCCGCACGCTGTGGGGGGCATGGAGCCACTCGCCCTCGACGTAGGGAGTCAATGCCTCCTCGCCGGTGTGGCCGAAGGGGGAGTGGCCGACGTCGTGACCGAGGCAGATCGCTTCGGTCAGGTCCTCGTTGAGGCCGAGCGCAACCGCCAGCGCCCTCCCAA
>DATADW010000306.1:0-1936 GCA_036258335.1 Acidimicrobiia bacterium | reverse complement strand
CGGGCGACGTGCAGTTCGACCATCTTCCGGATCAGGTCGTATGGGATCGGCTGGTCGAGGGGGAACTGTGCGGTTCCCTTCCCGGAGCGGTACTGGTCCAATTCAGCCTCGAACGAGTCGTCACCCCCGCTGGGTAGGGGGTAGATGCTTATGTGGTGCTTCCACCCGGCGAAGTAAATCAGCGCCTGGCCCTTCAGTTTGTAGGTGGGGATCTGATAACTGATGCTCTCCACGGCATCCGGCGCTGCCTGGCGGATAGTCCTACGCACTTGCCCGAGGATGGTCTGGACCTCCTCCGGGAAGGAGGCGATGTAGTCGTCGATCGTCGTCTCGGCCATCGGGGTCAGGATACGGGATCTACTTGAGCGATCCCTCGGTGACGCCTGCCACCACCTGGCGGTGGAAGATCACGTAGACCGCCACCATCGGGAGAGTGATGATGGTCAGCGCCGAGAACAGCAGCCGGTAGTCGGTCACGTATCCGCTGGAGAAGGCGAGCAGCCCGGTGGGGATGGTCTTGAGGCGTCGTTGGTCACGTAAAGCAGGGCGAGGAGGAATTCGTTCCAGGGTGGTAGAACGCACTGATCGGGTAGCTACATCACAGGTCGACAAAGGAGATGGGATGGACTTCAACAGCATCCTGATCGGGTCCGAGGATCCGAAGCGGCTCACCGAGTACTACACGGCGCTCTTCGGGGCGCCCATATGGGAGGGCGACTTCACCGGCTGGCAGCTCGGGAGCGGTTGGATCACGGTGGGACCGCACGATCAGGTCAAGGGTCGCAACGCCCACCCGGGCCGCATCATCTGGAATCTCGAGACCGCCGATGTCAAGGGCGAGTTCGAACGGCTCAAGGCAGCCGGCGGCAAAGTCGTCCAGGAACCCTATGAACCGGGCAGGGGCATGCTGATCGCCACATTCGCCGATCCCGATGACAACTACTTCCAGCTGATGAGCCCGATGACCGACGAAGCCGGCTCGGAGCAGCCCGGCTAGGACCAACGCGGCTGGGGCACCCAGTCCCAGGTGTCCTGCAGGAACAAGCAGAAGGGGTGCCCCGCTGGGTCGAGCATCACCCTGACGTCATCCTGGGGTTGGTGGTCCGCCTGGACAGCCCCCGCTTCCATCGCCCACGCCACCGCCACCTCGAGGTCGTCCACCGCGATGTCGAGGTGGCTCATCATCTGCTGTTCGCCGGGTTCTGCCGGCCAAACCGGGCGAACGTAGATCGACTCTTGTTGGAACGAGAGCCCGGCGCCGCCGTTGGGCGGCTTGAGCATCACCCAGTCCGGTTCAGATTGATCGATCGCCCAGCCCAACAGCCGTTGATAGAAGTCGGCCAGTGCGCGCGGATCGGGCGCATCGAGCACGGTCGCCGAGACCTCGAAACGGGGGTGGGTGCTCACCGCGCCACGCTATCCGGCGCCGAGGCGAACCAGCAAGGGGGCGTGGTCCGAGGGCTTCGTCCCGGGGACGGTGCTCACCTTGCGGTATGCCCTCTCCACCGCGGCGGCTTCCAACCGATCAGCGAGGTGCGTGCTCACCAAGACGTGGTCGATGCGGAGGCCATAGCCCTTGGGGAAGTGCCCGGCGCGGTAGTCCCACCAGGTGAACCCGGGCTCATCGGGATTGAGGTGTCGGAAGGCGTCGGTGAAGCCGGTGTCGCGCACCGCCGACCACCGGGAACGCTCCTCGGGTGTGATGTGGGTGGCCCCGTGCACCTGCGCGGCATCCCACACATCGAGATCGGTGGGACAGACGTTGAAGTCGCCGGCCACGATCGATGGTCCTAAGGCAAGCGCGGCCGCCCGGTCGGCCATCGCCTCCAGAAACCGCAGCTTGGCGACGAACTCGTCGCTGCCCACCATTCGCCCGTTGGGCACGTAGACGCTGGCAAACCGGACTTCACCGACCGTGGCCTCCATCCACCGCGCC
>DATADW010000305.1:0-1804 GCA_036258335.1 Acidimicrobiia bacterium | reverse complement strand
CCCTGCGCCGGATGCGTGCCGCCTGGCCCGCGCTGCGCGAGCTCGTCACCGAAGAGCCGGCCACGGCAACCAGCCTGGATCGGATGGTGGGGCCTAACCGGGGCCTCGCCTTGATCCGGGGCAGCCTCGACGCGGTCAAGGAGGTCGCACACCGCGACGGGGGGACGGTGAACGACGTCCTTCTCACGGTCACTGCCGGCGGCCTGCGCGCCCTGCTGCAGCACCGCGGCGAGCAGGTCGAAGGTACGACGCTTCGGACCTACGTCCCGGTCTCATTGCGGAGGCGTCTGGATGGTCCCCAACAGGGAAACCTGATCGCGCAGATGGTCGTCCCGCTCCGGCTGGGCGAGCCGGATCCGATGCGCAGGCTGCGTGACATCGCCGCGGAGACCACCAGACGCAAGGCGAAGGCGCACACCTCCCTCGATGTGATGATGCAGGGGCGAATCGTGAGGGGTCTGTTGCTGCAGGCGGTGATGCGCCAGCGGGTCAACGTCACCACCGCCAGCATTCCCGGTCCACCGATGCCGCTCTACCTTGCCGGCGCCCCGATCCTCGAGGTGTTCCCGGTGCTTCCCCTCATCGCCAACGAGCCGCTGGGAGTGGGTGTTGTTTCCTACGCCGGAGGTCTCTATATCGGGATTGCCGCCGACGGGGACGCATTCCCGGATTTGGGTGTCCTCGCCGACGGGGTGCGCGCTGACATGGAGGCGCTTGGATCCTCACCCGAGTGTGTTTGGTCGCTCGGTCAACATCGGATGGAGCAAGCCATGACGATCGCACCTCATCTTTGTGATTGCCTAGCCGCTTCGTACCAGCCCTGGATGGTTTCGCCGTGGAGGGCGGCCCATCGCTGCTGCACCCCGGTGTCATAGTCAGCCAAAGGCGGAAGCTCTCCAGAGGCGGCGGCTCCGACCAGGTCGGCGATGACGAGATCCCATCCCGAAGGAACCGGGTCGAGCTTCGGGTACCCGCCGATAGCGCGGCCGACCTCTACGGCGGCGACACGGAGTTCGACGGCATCGGTGATCGGTTGATCCTCGGCGATGACCGCAGTGAGGACGACGAGGTGGACGGCAACCGACTGGGTGGCCTGGGGCGAATCGTCACCCGGGTGCTGGGCCGCGTATGCGTCGACCAGCAGGGGAGACCAGCGAGATGGGGGCATTGGCGGCTCGCCGGCGAGCAGCCTTGTGTACAGGTCCCAGCATGCGGGCGAGGCGCCGATGTAGCGGTGGGTGGGGCCGCCGGTGTCGGAGAGTCGCACCTGGCAGCCGGGACAGATCGACTCGCCACTCACCGCAATGGCAGATACATGATGTGGAGGCTGACCAGACCGCGAGTCGGTGAACGGAATGCCCCGGGCACCGTGCCGACTATCTGGAATCCGAGGCTCTCCCAGAGCTTGACCGCCGCGGTGTTGGCCTCGACCACGGCGTTGAACTGGATCCCGCGGTAGCCCTCTCCACGGAGCCAGTCGATTGCGTACTCGCCGGGCAATCGTCCGACTCCGCGGCCACGTGCCTCCGGCGCCACCATGAAGCTGGCGGTTCCTATGTGGTCGCCGGGGCCGGGTCGGTTGGGCCCCATCTTGGCCGAGCCGACGATCGTCCCTCGGTCTTCGAGAACCACCGTCTTGCCCGGCGAAGGCTCCATCCACAAGCTCCGGCCCGCCTCGGACATGAGGTCCGCCGGGTATGTATAGGTCTCCCCCTCACGGACGATGGCTTCGAAGAACGACCAGATCGACGGCCAGTCCTCCTCGGTGGCGAGACGCATGACCATCAACTGTCGCTGACCACCG